>JAXFDY010000044.1:0-37034 GCA_034172985.1 Lachnospiraceae bacterium | reverse complement strand
TAATATAAAACCTCTCTTTCGCTATTTCTTTCAGCAGGCAAATATTAACATAAAAAAATGACCTGTGCCAAAAGATGTAAAAAATAACTGCTTTTTTGTAATAATTCATATCTCAGTTATTCTCTTTCTTTCAACACAGGTAAAATAATTTTGACAGAAAACCATTTCTCATCATTATGACTTTCCATGACTCCCTCATATCTATTTACAACTGATGTTATACTCTGCAAACCTATTCCATGATTCCTTTTATCTTTCTTACTTGTAATAATCTTCCCCTTCCTTTTTATAATGATATTCTGATATGTATTTTTTACTTCAATAATCAAATAGCCTTGTTTGTAACAAAATGATAAATAAAGTGTCTTCTTATTTTCACACTTTTTCAATGCTTCCAGTGCATTATCTAACAGATTTCCCAAAATTATAATAATATCATCTTCATCCAGTCTAATATTTTCCGGAATCATTATATCTGTTATAATTTCTACATTATGGTTTGCAACCTCTGTAAGTTTATAATTAATAATACTATCTATCGCAATATTGCCTGTCTGGCTATAGGACATGGTATGTGCTATTTTTTCTGTCATCTTAGAAACATATTGTCGCGTCTCATCATACTTTTCCTGTTCCAACATTTTATCCAACACATACAATTTATTCTTTAAATCATGTCGGAATAATCTTAATTCCATAAAATTTTTCTGCAATAATTCCGATTGATTATGGAAATAAAGTTTCTCTCTTTCTAATATTTGTCTTTTGGCCGTTTCCTGCACAATATTAGTCAAAGAATCATAGAGATAAATCAATAATATATTAACCAAGAAAACAATCAACATTGACATGGCGGCGAGCATATTATCTAATTGTTCCTGTTTTAAAATCGCAAATTGCATAAATACCAAAACAATTTCTATTCCTATAATCAAAACTGTAAATTTTACCGGTAATTCAACATTGTTTTTTACAAAACGAAATTGTTTAATCACAAGGTAGATGAACCAATAAATCAATTCACACATAAATGTCATAAAGGAATCCAGATTCAATGATTTATCTATAACATCAAATCCACGAACTCCCACTATAACTGCTACTACAGATTCCGCTATCACCTTGCTTCCAAATACTGTAATTGCTACAAATATTTTTTTCTTTAATTTACCCTCATAACAAATCGTAATTAACAAATCCATAATTACTACCGATATCATATTTACAAATGCATAATTCACTGTATGGATAATAATTTCACCTATCCCCAGTTTCAAAAAGTATACACAAATTTCAAATTTACGTTCAACAATGCAAACTTCAAAAAATATGTGCATAAACCGGTAAATAATATATAGTTCAAATAATTCAATTAAACCAGTTATGACAAACTGCATGTGTTTTCCTCTTTCATAAATTCCATATATTGCATACGAATTTCTTTTCTCTTGGACTGACTGATAGAGAATTCTGTTCCGTCTACCATAGTCACTTGATTGATTCCCATTTTCTTTATATACTTATAATTCACAATCATCGACTTATGTATATATAAAAATTTCCAATTTCGCAATTCAGAGTACACATCATTTAAAGAACCATAAAAATAATCTTCTCCATCTATAGTCACGATCTTTACCTTTCTTGCTTCACTCTGAAAATATATGATTTGCGATAAAGGTAATTTATAGAAATTATGTGCTTTACTATAAGTAAATATCTTCCCATCATGCTCAACTACTCTCAAATATTTATTTAATAATGTTTCCATCTGCATAATTGTTAATGGTTTTATAAGAAAATTCAAAGGTCTGTATTCAAACAACTCCATGGCATATTGCTGTTTCGATGAAATGTAAGTAATCTGTGTAATCTCATCTTGCAGATTTTCTCTGATAAATTTTCCTACATTGACTCCACTCATTCCTGGCATCTCAATATCCAAAAACACTATGTCATACCTAGTTCTCTTCATTTCATCACACAATGCTTCTCCATTTTGAAAGATATCTGTCTCGCATGTGATATCTTTTTTTCTTAAAACCATTCGAATGTACTCTTCCACTTGCGAACAGATTTCCTTCTCATCATCACATATTGCTATTCGTAATTGCATTACTTTACTATTCCTCCAATTCCTTTATCATTTTATATCCGAAAAAAAGAGATGTCAATTACAACTATAATTTTACACTATTTATTATTATGCAACCTATAATATTGTAATAAATATTCTGCCAAAAGAGAAATCATTAAAACCATTTGTGCAATTGTAATACTTGTATACAAACAATGTATTTTTAATGTATATCCTAATGTAAAACATATCATTTCCATGATCCACATTATAATATATCTTTTTCTATAAATAATAGTTTCTATTGCATCCAGAGACCTCTCACTGGTTCCTAAAGGTGCCAATATCAAAACAATAACAGATGCAAACAAGTATATTGTCATATAAGAAAAGCAACTAATATCAACATACCTTATAATCCAAAGAGTAACTGCTAATACTGTCGTTGTCAAAAGATAACATCTCAATACTGTAGAAGCATGAAATCCACCTGCGTATTTTCGCAAAGCAGAGAAAAAAAATACAAACAGCAAAGCTTCTATAGGTTGCCTAAAAAGTACTCCAATTGCTATCGTAGTAATAATATTCAATGACAAAATCAACATCTGATGAAGACCAAATCGATAAATATCAATATCTTCCTGCTTAATAACCTGCTCCTTCAACATGCAATTAATAATATACTCCGAAATTCCTTCAAACATAATAATTTCCTTTCTTTCCCAGCAAAAAACTGTTACTAATGTTAATGCATTTAATATAACAGAAAAAAGGAAATTATACTGAATCATGTAAAAAATAAATATGTTTTTGTAAAAAAATATATATTTATCATATAAATATTACTCATACGACGTATTTTAGAGCCTCAACGACATACTTTTCACATTGACGTTATTTTTTTCCATCAGTATAATATATATATAAATCTAAATTACATATATAAGAGGTATAATAATTATGAGGATTTTACTTGCAGAAGATTCTGAATTAATCATTCAGTTCTTATCAGACACCATTAAGACACATTATTTTGACTGGCAGATTGACACAGCAGAAAATTATGATACGGCTGTTATCTATGCCAAAGAAAATCATTATGATTTATTTATTCTAGACTATGAGCTAGACATTCATAATTCACAAAAAAACGGACTTGCACTTGGCATTCAGATTCAGAAGATGTCAAAATATATCGATGTACCGATTATTTTTGAGACAAGCTATTCCGAATATATTTTTGATGCAGTCAACAAGTTGAATTGCATTTATTATCTGATGAAACCCTATGACGAAACCGATGTATTAAAAATGTTAGATAAAATAAAAAAGCAACAGGAAAAAGACCTTCGTCTCTCATTTTCCGACCCGAACCATATTCAGTTTTATGTGAAAGTTTCCGAAATTGTATACGTCAGTTCAGGACATAACAGACTGACAATTGTGACAGAAAATACCAGTTATATATGTACAAATTTTACCCTCAATACCTTAGAAACAGAATGTCATGGCTTATTGCTTCGCTGTCACAAAAGTTTCTTATTTAATCCAAACTATATTCAAAATATAGACCGCAGTAATCGATATATAACATTAAATTTACCTACTCATATAGCCACCCCACAGATTCCCATTGGACGTAAATATTTAACTCTGCTTACTGAAAGGAATTTAATATAATGTTAATTTATATCAACGAACTACTAGAATGCTTTATCTTTATCCTATTAAGTTCTGGACTGTTATCAAGGAAGCTCTCCGTATCTCCTAAATTACTCTCCCTTTTAGGTATAGTCATAGTTCAGACTGTTTATCTAAGTGTGCCTGTATCCTTCCAATCAGAATACTTATCTTTCCTAATAATTGCATTTACCATAATGACTATAATGTTTTTTTGTCTGTCCTGCAGTTGGAAAGATGTTTTTCTTTGTTACATCACCTGCTACATCCTAATGATTATAATTCAATTCCCATACATATTATTGAATCAATTTGTCCTGCATATCAGCGACTACGATATTTTATCCCTATTTGGTATCCTTTACAGCTTAGTTGTAGCTATCCTGCTAAAACACTTCTGTCCATTGCACAAGCTGTATCACACTTTATTTCAGAGAACTGGGATTTGGACATTTTTTCTTGCCAATTTGTTTGCCTGCAGTTTAATCATTACATTTTTCTATAAAATTGACCGCAGAAGTTTTGAACAAATGTCCATGTTTTTCCTGTTTTCATTTATGATTTTATTATACATGAATATAGTACTTTTTAATCAGTTTAAAAGAATACGCCATCAGGAAAAGCAACTTGCTGCTTACGATGAATATATGCCTATGGTGGAACAGTTGATTACCCAGGTTCGTGCCAGACAGCACCATCATACAAATGAGATACAGTCGATTATATCTCTCATGTATACCCATAAGGATTATGATTCTCTCACTTCTGCGATGCAAAAATATATTGATGATTCTTCTAAAACCAGTCCACCGGAATACCTTTTGAAACTAAATCTCCTTCTCGTGTCCGGTTTTCTGTTCCAAAAAGAATGTCAAGCGGCCAAACTAGGAATTCATATCCATTATGAATTTTCTACTTACCGGCTGATATCACAGGCACCAGAATATGTTCTTGTAGAATTATTCGGCATACTTTTGGATAATGCCATAGAGGCAGTCAGCTCGGGATCCCTGATTGTGGTTTCCATTTCCTCAGAGTATGGAAAAATCATATTCCGTACCAGGAATGACGGATATATTCTTACAACAGAAGATCGTGCAAACTTTTTTGCAAAGGGATATAGCAAAAAACCGGCAAATACAGAGCAAAAACATTCCGGAATCGGATTATATCATTTAAAAGACATTGTCTTAAACCAATATCACGGAACCATTGCATTATGGAACGAAGGAACCGATATTGCATTTGAAATAAGTATATAGAAAGGCTGGTCTAGCAAGACCAACCTTTAATCAGCTTCATGCAGTGCGTTTATATCTATACAGAACAAAGTATCTATTTATCAGCCCCATAATAAACTTTACTTCTATTTCCGTTGTCTTTTTCCATTATTGGACCCACTGTATTTGAACTTCATCTATTCTACTTGCCATCAGATTTACTGCTGACTGCAAATCTTGTAAGTTTTCTTTTCCAGATAATTTCAGTCTCCTGCATCAGTATACAGCATTCTAGCAATATCCAAATTTACATGATCATAAAGTTTATTAATCGCATCACTTACATCGATAGTATGTCCGTCTTCAGCTTTATTTTTAGACTGATAACCATTTCGAATAACGTCCAGATTTTGACCAAGTATATTGATATCGCCCAATTCCGGATTCTGCTTTACTTGTGTTAGAACAGAAAATATATCCGAATAAAAATGCACAAAATTCTTTTCTTTGTTCCTTTTCTTTAACTAAATCCAAACTATCCCACCGCCTTTATTAGTTCTAGTGGAATAACTTGGTGATTTCCTGCACCATTTTTGTAAATCTGAGCCCATGCACCATTTGGTTTGTGAGTCTCTGCAACCATCACCCATTCTATACTTTATAACATTTCACACTGTTTGGTATATTTTAGGCAAAAATTACGGTTCTGCAGGATACTAATATAACTATATCCCACAAAACCGTATCACACTATCCGATTACATGCTTCATATTGTAAAGACCTGCGGCTTTTCCCTTCAGGAATTTTGCTGCTGATACAGCACCTTTTCCAAAGATTGCCTTTGAATATGCTGTATGCTTAAATTCAATGACTTCGTCTGTTCCGGCAAATATGATTTCATGTTCTCCTACAATTGTTCCACCTCTCACTGCGCTGATACCGATTTCTTTCTTCGGTCTCTTCTCCCTGAGAGTACTTCTGTCATATTTATAATCATATTCATTATTCAGTTCGCCATTGATGGCATCTGCCAGTGCCAATGCAGTTCCGCTAGGTGCATCCAGCTTCTGATTATGATGCTTTTCCACAATCTCAATATCAAATCCGGCATCGGCCAATGTTTTTGTTACTGTCTCCATAACTTTAATCATCGTATTAATACCCAGAGACATATTTGCCGAACGAAGAATTGCCACTTTCTTTGAAGCCTCATTCACCTTCTCTATCTCCTGTGCACTGTAACCCGTTGTACAGAGAACAGAAGGAATCTGTTTCTCCACTGCATACTCCAGAATAGCATCCAGAAGTTTTGGAGAAGAAAAATCAATGATGGCATCTGCCTCTTCCTTCACTTCACTGATATTTCCATACACCGGGTAATCATTCTTTGCTTCTGTAATATCTACACCTGCTACAATGACCGCATTTTCATCTGCTGCCACAATGTCAGTAATCACCTGGCCCATCTTTCCATTGCAGCCAATCATAATAATTCTTGTCATTTTATCCTACCTCATTCATTTGTTTTTCGCTTAGATTAATCCATATTCCTTCATGGCCTTTGCCAGTTTTTCTTTGTTCGCATCTTCCATCTCTGTCAGTGGTGCTCTCAAAGAACCAACCTCCATACCCATCAGGTTCATAGCTGCTTTTACAGGAATCGGATTGACTTCACAGAACAATGCATTGATTAAATCAAGTGCCTCTAACTGCATATCTCTTGCTTTTTCCACATTTCCCTTAAAATACTCTTCACACATATCGTGAGTCTGCTTTGGTGCAATATTTGACAATACAGAAATGACACCTTTTCCTCCCAAAGAAAGAATTGGAATAATCTGATCATCATTTCCTGAATAAATATCTAATTTACCCTTGGTAAGTTTTGCAATCTGTGCTACCTGTGAAATATTGCCGCTGGCTTCCTTTACAGCAACCACATTATCAGCTTCCCCTGCGATAGCAGCAATCGTAGCCGGGAGAATATTTACTCCGGTTCTACCCTGAATATTATAAAGGATAACCGGTATCTTCACAGATTGTGCAATTGCTACAAAATGCTTCTTTAAACCATTCTGTGTTGCTTTATTGTAATACGGAGATACGAGAAGTAATCCATCTGCCCCTAACTTCTCAGCTTCCTGTGACAGATAGATAGCTGTTGCAGTACAGTTAGAACCGGTACCAGCTATAACCGGAATTCTCTTATTTACTTTTTCTACTACAAATCTGATACATTCCAGATGTTCCTCATGAGTCAATGTAGATGCTTCACCTGTGGTACCGCATACAATAATCGCATCTGTGCCTCCGGCAATCTGTGCCTCAACAATTTCTCCGAACTTATCGAAATTTACCTCTCCGTTATCATACATTGGTGTGATAATTGCCACACCTGCACCTGTAAATATTGACATAATATCCTCCTTCTGCCCTCACGGCTCATACAATAATAATGTTTTAGAATGTAACCAAAAAAAGCTGACCAAGATGGCCAGCCTTTCATTACGCACTAACAGCATATAACAAAATGTTCATAGCTCCCCATCTAAAGATTTCTCATCAGATGACAGTCATACAGTTATTCACTGCATGCCCAAGGAATCAGGCGGCGGATCATGTTTCCTTTCGGCGTTTTTTCCTTTCACATCTCTTCTTCTGCACCGCCTGCATCTAAAATGCTACTCTTAAAAAACGCAACCTCTACTCATATTTTTTAATTGAATTAATGTTAGCACTATTAGGAATCTTTGTCAATACATAATTTATTATATCTGTTCATAATCCAATTTGGATACAGATACCTCATATGCTGTATGTTTCTCTATTTCTTCATCACTGATTTTTTTCACATATTCACGGCTCTGTACTCTTCCCCAGACCTGAATCTTTCCACCTACTTCGAAAGTAGATGCATACCTTGCATTTCTTCCCCAGGCAATACATGGAATATAATCACTCTTTCCATATGGACGATTCACAGCAATGAGCAAATCTGCTATCTCTCTTCCTAATGGAGTCTTTCTGTAAATCGGCGCTTTACAGATAAATCCATCCAGATAAATCTGATTCGTCTTGCCAGCTTCCGGATTCTCATCCACAAACTCCCATTCTCTGACAAAAACTGACAATACCAGCTTATTCTTCAGTCCCTCATGCCTGTTATAGGAACGGAACTGGCCGGAAGTCTCCACCAATCTTCCCACACAATTCTCCGTCACGTCAACCAGACGTTCTGAAACCATAAGAGGTACCACATCTGAAGATTCACTAAGTCTGCTTACTGCTACATCTACTATGTAGAAGCCCTCTCCGTAAACCTGATGACTGTACCGGAAATCAGAGACGATTTCCCCAATAATGCTTACCCTGTTGTTCTCAATGACCTTATCTACCATTCGTATTTTCTCCCTTCTGAAAATGACCCTTACTCACCTTATTTCTGCAATAAATGTTTAAGCAGGCCGGTGTTTTAATTATTTCTCTTTATAATAGTATGCCCGATAATTTCATTTTAGAACAAATTTTTTCCAAATTTTTTTACAAGAAGATCATATTCCTCTTCTGTAATATTCAAAACACTGCCATGGCGTTTTTTTGTTTTTCCCATATCATATTCGGATTTGTCAAGCACCCGAAACTGTCCGGATGCCATATCGCCTGTTACGATTGGAAGATACCCGCCGTCTGTGGCAAACCGATCCACCATAAGACACCATTCATCTCTGTCATTAAACGGAAAACAAAGAGGTCCCTCTACTCCCATCAGTTTATTCACTTCGGGAACTTTCAATTCTTCAAATGCATGACTTCCCACATCCGCAGATCTATCTGCAATAATATTTTTTGTAGTCTCATCTTTTGAAAAGCGATAGTAAATCCCCTGATTCTCCACAATCGTAGTATCAATCACATGATTCTGCCTCTCGATATAAATCTGTGGCTCAGAAAACACTTTAAAATCTTTTGTCCGGGATTCATAGATTCTCTGCTTTGGCTCCTTATCCCCGGCACATTGAACCATAGATGCCCAAAATGTAAGATAATTTCCCTCTTTTTCATCATAAATGGCCTCGGGAGCCCATACACATCCGGCTCCATCTACCCCCACCGCTATGGCTTCCGGCTCGGTCCAGTCTGTCAGATTCTCAGAAGACATAACCATTAGATTTCTGCTGCCTTCATACTGGGCCACTCCCCATCCTTTTCCGGCATTAATACACAAATCGGTAGCAATAATATAAAATCTGCCATTTAATCGATTTCTCAAAATAAAAGGATCCCGTAATCCTTTTTCCCCCACATGACTTTCTATCACAGGTTCCCCGTGATTCAAATCCTCCCAGTGCAAGCCATCCCTGCTGACGGAAAAGTAAATCTGCTCCCCCTTTTTACTTTCCCCGATAAAGTGTACAAATAAATAACCTGCATATTTCATCATCTGCCGCTTCTCCTCTAATTATTCGCCATCTGCTGTTTTCTGATAAATGCTCTCTTTCTTAATGTAGGATCAAGAATCTTCTTACGAATTCTCAGACTCTTCGGAGTAATCTCCAGCAACTCATCTGTATCAATAAATTCAAGACATTGCTCAAGGCTCATAATCTTAGGTGGTGTCAGCTTCAATGCATCATCAGAACCTGACGCACGCGTATTTGTAAGCTGCTTTTTCTTACATACATTTACCTCTACATCTTCTGCCTTACCGGTCTGTCCGATTACCATGCCGGAATATACCTTTTCGCCCGGCCCGATAAATAAAGTTCCTCTCTCCTGTGCATTAAACAGTCCATAAGTAATACTTTCTCCTGACTCAAATGCAATAATGGAACCTTGTTTTCTATACTGGATTTCCCCTTTAAACGGACCATATCCATCGAAAATAGTATTGATGATACCATTTCCTTTTGTAGCCGTCATAAATTCACCTCTGTAACCAATCAGACCTCTTGATGGAATTGAAAATTCCAGTCTTGTATATCCGCCATTTGACATAGACATACTGAGCAGTTCACCCTTTCTCTGAGTCAGTGCCTGAATAACTGTTCCCGAGAAATCTTCCGGTACATCCACATAAGCTAATTCCATCGGCTCCAGCTTCCTGCCGTTCTCATCCTCTTTATATAATACTTCCGCCTTACTTACAGCAAATTCAAAGCCTTCTCTTCTCATATTTTCAATCAGTACGGATAAATGAAGTTCTCCACGTCCTGATACCTTGAAGCTTTCTGTTGTATCTGTTTCTTCTACTCTGAGACTCACATCTGTATTTAATTCTCTAAACAAACGATCTCTCAAATGTCTGGAAGTTACGAATTTACCTTCCTGACCTGCCAGAGGACTATCGTTTACCATAAATTGCATTGCAATCGTAGGCTCTGATATTTTCTGGAAAGGTATTGCCACCGGGTTCTCATTAGAACAGATTGTATCACCGATATGAATATCTGAGATACCGGATACTGCTACAATGGCACCGATAGTAGCTTCATTTACTTCTACTTTCGCAAGGCCGTCAAATTCATAAAGTTTATTAATCTTAACTCTCTGCTTTTTCTCAGGATCATGTGCATTCACAATCGTTACTTCCTGATTTACTTTCAAAGATCCATTATCAATCTTACCAATACCGATACGGCCTACATATTCATTGTAATCAATTGTGCTGATCAGCATCTGTGTATCAGCATCAGGATCTCCCTCAGGAGCCGGAATATAATTCACAATTGTCTCAAACAAAGGCTGCATATCCTTCTTCTCATCATCCAGCTCAAGCATAGCGTAACCTGCCTTTGCAGAAGCATAAACAAACGGACACTCCAACTGCTCTTCTGATGCGTCCAAATCCAGGAATAATTCTAATACTTCATCGATTACTTCAGAAGGTCTTCCCTCCGGTCTGTCTATCTTATTGATACATACGATAACAGGAAGATTCAATTCAAGTGCCTTTTTCAAAACAAACTTTGTCTGAGGCATTGCACCTTCAAATGCATCTACTACCAGTACGACACCATTCACCATCTTAAGTACACGCTCAACTTCTCCACCGAAATCTGCATGTCCCGGAGTATCGATAATATTGATTTTTGTTCCCTTATAATGAACGGCCGTATTCTTGGAAAGAATGGTAATACCACGTTCACGCTCAATATCGTTTGAGTCCATAACACGTTCTTCCACTTCCTGATTTTCTCTGAATACACCACTCTGTTTCAACAGTTCATCCACAAGTGTAGTCTTGCCGTGGTCAACGTGGGCGATAATTGCAATATTTCTAACATCTTCTCTTTTTGTCTTCATTTTAATTTCCTCTGATTCTTTTCTTTCTTCACTTCGTCAACGTTTCAAGTTTATCATATTTTCCATCAAATACAATATTTTTTTTCAACAAATATGACATAATAATGTATAAAATGGGGTGCAATTTTTACAAAATCACATCCCCATCTAATAATCCATAAAACAGTTTCTCTGATTTTTCTATCACTGCTTTTCCGTTGGTTGCCTCTGTCACTTTCTTCTCAAAAGCATCCATATCATCATCATGTACCATAAGTCTGACTGCTACTTCTTCTGTATACTCGGTATCACAAATCACAGCCCGAAGCTGCGAAGCAATATACTGGAGCTTACCGATTCCATTGTAATCGGTCTTCACCAGAACTTCATACCCTTCAGTTTTTTCCAATATTTTTGCCGCTGCAAGACCTTCTTTGACAGCTTTCTGATAAGCACGCACCAGACCGCCTGTTCCCAGCAGTACACCTCCGAAATATCTGGTCACTACTACTGCCATATCGTGTACCTGCTCTCCCAGAAGCACTTCCAGCATGGGCTTTCCTGCCGTGCCGGAAGGTTCTCCATCATCACGGCATCTGGAATATTCGTTATTTCTTCCTATCACTGCAGCCGAGCAGTTATGTCTGGCATCCCAGTGTTTTTTCTTAATGCTGTCAATAAATTGTGCTGCCTCTTCCTCCGAATGAACCGGTTTCAGATATGCAATAAAACGGGATTTTTTCTCTACAATCTCCGCTGTCGCTTCCTCATATAGTATCTTATAGCTCTCTGCCATAGGTTATCCTCTTATTCTGTGTGTAAAATACATACACCATTTTCTATTTCTGAAGGCAACTCATATACCGCCTCCGGATCATAACTGTTGTTTCCCTTGAAAATTGTCTGATAAAATTTTGTCTCCTGAAGTTCCTTCGGACAATATTCTCCTGCAAGTTTTCCTGAAAGGGTACATATCGTATACTTCAGATGGCATTTACAGCTTTCTGTCGGAATAGTATTCGCATCAAATAATTCTGTATGAGTCGACGTGCACACTCCATCTACTGCCAGATATCCACAGGAATCACATACCGTTGCTTCTACGATAGATTCCGGACGTTCCGGTTCGCGGTAAGTATATCCCTTAACCTCATGGATTTGTCCCATGATTTTACTCCAAAGCTTATTATGATAACTGGTGTTTCCACAGTATTTGCTGATATCCGTATTCTCATCGAATCCTGACCAGATACTAGCAGTCAGATAATCCGTATATCCTGCAAACCAAATATCATAATCATCCGATGAAGTACCGGTCTTTCCTGCTACATACTGATTATCAATATTTGCGAGAAGACCTGTCGCCTTTTCTACCGTCACAACATCATGCATGGCATCTGTAAGCAGGTATGCGGTTTCTTCCTCAATCACCTGTCTCTCTTCCGGATTTGATTCCAGAATAATTCTTCCTGTACTATCTGTAACCTTTGTATAATATACAGGTTCGATATATTTTCCGCCATTTGCAATCGCTGCGTAAGCTGCTGTCAGTTCCTCATTATAAACACCCTTGGTCAAACCTCCCAATGCGGTGGCCTGATTGATATCCGATACTATCGAACCATCCGACAGCTCCATTTCATCCACGATCGTTGTAAATCCAAAATTCTGTAAATACTCGTAAGCAAGCTCCGGTGTTGCATAAGTAATCGCCTTTACTGCCAATATATTCATTGAATACCAGATACCCTGACGTGCTGTTGTCAGTCCCAGATAGCCCTTGTTCCAGTTATTGACCGGACGGCCGTTTTCATAATTATATGGTTCATCATTAAAAACAGTTGCCAGAGACAATCCGCATGCATCCATGGCCGGTGCATATGCCGCCAATATCTTAAAGCAGGAACCCGGCTGTCTTGGAGAATGTGTCGCTCTGTTCAAAGAAAGGCTTGTCTGTTTTTCTCCTCTTCCTCCCACAATAGCTTTGATATAACCTGTGTGCTGATCCATAACCGTAAATGATACCTGTGGCTGCAAAGAATAGAGAATATTTTCACCAAGATTTATATCTCCTTCTTTGGAGTATTCTGCTTTAAATGCATCAATATCTACCTGTATATTTTCTTTATTGGAATAAATAATTTTAAAATCGGACTGTCCCAGAATATTCTTAAAGTAATAGATTAAATCCACATTTGAATAATTTTCAACAGTTCCGTCCGCTCTCTGTACCGACCATCTCCAATCAAAAGAATAATATACATTTCCCGGATAATTTGCCGGGTCAGAAGTCTCTCTGTCGCAAATCTCCTGTATCTCCTGGTCCTGTGTGGAATAAATGCTTAAACCGCCGCTATACAGAAGACTGGATGCCTGTTCATAAGTATATCCTTTCTGTGTCTGAAGATCTTGCAGAACCTGGGAAATCAGCTCATCTACAAAGTAAGAATATGGGGATTTATCCTCCTGAGTCTGTACATTGACACTCTGAATTCTGTCGTATACATTATCATTAATCGCCTCTTCGTATTCTGCCTCTGTAATATGACCATTTTCCTTCATTTTATCAAGCACAGATTTTCTTCTTTTTGCATTTTCCTCCGGATGATTGATCGGGTTATATTTCGTAGGATTCTGCGTAATTGCAGCGATAACTGCACTCTCGGAAACATTCAGTTCCGAAACATCCTTATCAAAATAGCGTTTTGACGCAGCCTGCACTCCGTAACATCCTGCTCCCAGATTGATCGTATTCAGATAGTTTTCCAAAATAACGGTTTTGGACTGTACCTTTTCCAATTCCAACGCCAGATACTGTTCCTGCAATTTTCGCTTCACCAGTTCACCCATGGAAGATTCATTTCCGCCGTTAACAAATACATTATTTTTTAACAACTGCTGGGTAATAGTACTTGCCCCCTGCATATCTCCCTCCAAAAGTACGGATACCCCGGCTCTGACAATACCTTTTGCATCGATACCATTATGTTCATAAAAACGTTCGTCTTCAATATCAACGAATGCCAGCTGGAGACATTCCGGTATCTGGTCGATAGAAACCGGAATTCTGTTTGAACCGCTTCCCACCAGTTTTTCTATCTCATTTCCTTCGCAGTCATAAATCGTTGTAGATACACCTGATGGTGCAATACTGATTTCAGACGCATCAGGTGCCTGTTCCAAAATACCGCTTACTACACCTAATCCTACAGATATACCAACTGCACCTACCAGCAAAATACAAAGCACAAAAATTCTGAAAAAATTAATCAACAGCTTTGTAGAAAGCTTTCGACCGGTAGATACCAGTGTCTTATGCTTTTTAATGATACTATCCTTACTATAATTCATTATCTGCTTCCTTTCCTAATCACTTGTGCGAATATTTCTTTCAAAATTGCACATCGTTTATATTATAACAAATTATGGCGAACTTTTAAAGTCTTATTCAATTATTTGAATAATTTTATTTCTTTTACAAATACTATGGCTGAGGTGAATACAATGAACAATGTTTATCTATTTTTCAGAGACTGCTGTAAAGTTGATACGGATACCGTAATCATCAATGATATTGCCTCTGTGTACTGCAATAATCCTGATCTTCAGGGCAAAATCCGTGCACTAAAAATATATGATTTTTCTCCGGAGCAACCGGAAACCACACGAATCATTATCACTGCTTTAAAAGCTTTTGAGACGATTTTATCTCAATATCCGGATGTAAATCTGATCCCAACAGGAAGTACTGATATTATTATTGAAAAAAATCACCTTGCACCACCAAAAGCTTTTGTCTTTTTCAAGGCTTTTATTATCTGCCTGATTACATTTTTTGGTGCAGCTTTTACCATTATGGCCTTTAATAATGATGTTCAGGTGCATAATGTGTTTGCACAGATTTATACTCTTTTATCAGGACAGGAAAGTGACGGATTTACTCCACTGGAATTTAGTTACGGAATCGGCCTTGGAGCCGGAATATTAATTTTCTATAACCACTTTGGAAAAAAATCACTCTCTAACGAGCCTACCCCAATGGAAATCGAAATGCGTCAGTATGAAAACGATGTCCATACCACTCTTGTCGAAGGAGTAAAACGAAAAAATGAGCATATTGATGTTTAATCTACTATTAATTCTAATCGGTCTCTGTTCAGGCTTCGCTGTATCGGCCGGTGTCTTTGCTTTAATCACCGCACTGAGCCTGATTCCCCGTATGGCAGATAAGACTCATACGGGTTCCTACGCACAAACCTATGAAACCAGTGTATTTCTTGGTGCCATGGCCGGTACCATACTTTATTTTCTTGAGAAAAACGATTTGCTTCTACCTACTCACACACTGACTTCCCATCCTGTGTGGAATATACTGCTGTTACAATTTCCACTTCTGTTTTCCGGTTTATTTATCGGTATGTTTGTGGGAACACTGGCTATTTCTCTTGCTGAAAATTTAAATGTCACTGCAGTCTTTGGCCGCCGTGTAAATCTTCATACCGGCATGGCCTATATAATACTAAGCTTCGCTCTTGGAAAAGTATTTGGTGCATTACTTTTTTTCTCCAGACACTGGTTCTGAAAAATATGAAGGAGGGTTCTTATATATGGAAGACGAAATCAAAAAAAATTATGATGAATATGTAAAAAATGTTACTCCAACTACCAGTATGCCAAAAAATATGTGGCATGCCTTCCTTATCGGAGGCTGTATCTGCCTATTGGGACAAATTCTGATTGAATTTTTCCAGGGCATGGGATTCGATAAAGAAACTGCCGGCTCCTATGAAATCGTTATACTTGTGCTGACTTCTGTTATCCTTACAGGTTTTGGCATTTATCCAAAAATAGCCAAATATGCAGGTGCCGGTACTCTTGTTCCCATTACAGGTTTCGCAAATTCTGTAGCTTCTCCTGCGATTGAATTCAAAAAAGAAGGCCAGATATTCGGAATCGGATGCAGAATATTCTCGATTGCCGGTCCTGTGATTCTCTACGGAATCCTTACAACCTGGATTCTTGGACTTATATACTGGATTTTTCAGCTGATTTAATAACCGACAGAAAGGAGTTTTTACATGTTTATAGGTAAAGCCAGTTTAAAATATGAAGAAGAAGTGTTTATTCAGGGGTACGCCTCCGTGGTAGGAAAAAAAGAGGGGGAAGGACCTCTTGGCAGTCTCTTTGACCAGATTATCACAGACCCATTTTTTGGCGGTGATAACTGGGAAGATGGAGAAAGCCGTCTTCAACATACCATTGCCGTTTCTGCCATCAAAAATTCCGGCCTTGATCTAAAAGATATCCGCTATATTTTTGCCGGTGATTTACTGGGACAGCTTATTGCTACTTCTTTTGGTCTGAAAACCCTGGATATTCCTTTATTTGGACTTTATGGTGCCTGTTCCACCATGGGGGAGGCACTTTCTCTTGGCTCCATGTGTATCAGTGGCGGTTGTGCGGAACATGTACTTTGCATGACCTCCAGTCATTTTGCCAGTGCTGAAAAATCCTTCCGCTTCCCATTAGGTTACGGATCCCAGAGAAAATTCTCTGCCACCTGGACAGTCACAGGCGGAGGCGGTATTGTGCTGGGACGTTCCGGCGGCATCGCGCGCATTACCGGTATCACCACCGGCAAAATCGTAGATTACGGTTGTAAAGATAAAGAAAATATGGGAGCCTGCATGGCACCTGCAGCAGCAGATACCATCCATACCCACCTGACAGATTATCAGATCCAGCCTTCCGAATATGATAAAATCATAACCGGGGATTTAGGATATATCGGTCAGACGATTCTTTTAGATTTATTAGATGAAAAAGGCTGGCACATTGCAGACCGGCATATGGACTGCGGAATTGAAATCTTTGACAGTCAAAGTCAGGATACCCATGCCGGTGCCAGTGGCTGTGGCTGCTCTGCCTCTGTATTGTGCAGCCTGATTTTAAAAAATATATGCAACGGAACCTGGAAAAAGATTCTTTTCGTTCCTACAGGAGCATTATTCTCGCCTGTTTCTTCCAACGAAGGACAATCTATCCCGGGTATTGCCCATGCAGTTGTTATCGAATCATTACAATGATAACAGGAAAGGATGTCTATATGATTTATTTAAAAGCGTTTGTAGTTGGAGGTATCATCTGTGCCCTTACCCAGATTTTTATTGATAAAACAAAGCTGATGCCGGGAAGGATCATGGTCGGACTTGTGGTAATCGGAGCTGTCCTGGGAGCGCTCGGCTGGTATGAATCCCTGGTGGATTTTGCCGGTGCCGGTGCCAGTGTTCCAATCTCCAGTTTCGGAAATACTCTCTGGAAAGGTGTCAAGGAAGCCATAGACGAAGAAGGTTTTGTAGGTATTTTTACCGGTGGCTTTAAAGCGGGAGCGGTGGGTATCTCCTCTGCATTAATCTTCGGCTACCTGTCTTCTCTGGTATTTAAACCTCGTATGAAAGATTAAAAAAAGGCAGTTTTGCATATCAAAATGCAAAACTGCCATGTCATTTTATTTTACAACCACTTTTGCTTTAAATTCTGTCGGAATCTCACGTCCCTTTCCGCTTGGAATCGGAACAGAAAGATTTGGTGTGCCATCTTCATTCCAGAATATTCTCATTACAGAGGTATTTCTTCCTGCATCATACAGTGGCTGATATCCTTCGTCTACCAGATATCTTTCCTCCTGCCGTGCATGGTATACCATGATATCATGTCCTTCTTCATCTTTGGTAAAGCTGTTATGTCCCGGACCAAACTGACCATTCTTCTTTGATTTTTGGAATACCGGACATGGTGATTTCTTCCATGATTTTGGATCAAGCAGATCTGCATTTTCATCAGCTGCACACATACCAAGACAATATAATGCATCAGTTCCCGCTGCAGAATATATAAGGAAAATTTTTCCGTTTCTCTGCAGGAAAGAAGGACCTTCACATACAGGGAATCCATGACGCTCCCAGTTATATTCCGGTGCTACTACCGGACAAATTCTTGATGAATCAATGGTCCATGGATTTACCATCTTAGCTGCGTATATCACAGAGTCTACCGGATGCTTCTCCGGCCAGAATAAATATAATTCTCCGTTTACTTCCAAAACCGTATGATCTAATGAAAAATCTGTAAATGCAATCGAATCTTCCACAGTCTTCTTCAATGGACCTAAATCTACCCACTCGCCCTTAAAAGGATCGGCAGCTGCACATTCCAATACGTGAGGACGGATCGACCATAAGTTGTTCTCATCTATGACTGTTGTATAATAAATGTACCATTTTCCCTGAACAAAATGTATTTCAGGAGCCCAGATATGAGGACTCTCATCTCCCGGAAGCGGCTCCCTCTGATATACGATTCTCTCATCGTATTCCCCTGAGCCATCTGCCAGACCTTCCAGTGTCTTTGCTCTTCTCAGTGTAATATTGCGGTACTGATATTTTCCCACCAGATTATGCTCCATATCTGTGTGTGAGGCTGTAAAATAATAATATCCGTCTGTATGCTTGTACACAAATGGATCTGC
This sequence comes from Lachnospiraceae bacterium, assembly GCA_034172985.1. Classification (GTDB taxonomy): domain Bacteria; phylum Bacillota; class Clostridia; order Lachnospirales; family Lachnospiraceae; genus CAG-303. The sequence goes on along the minus strand of JAXFDY010000044.1, from coordinate 18,246 downwards.
TCTGTGGTAAATCAATGGATTTGTGTACTGATGCTCATAAATCGTTCCTGTGACCTCTGTTTCACCCTCCTGATCTGTAGAAACTTTACCCCAGGTAACTTTTTTTGCTTCTTTTTCCCCATTTGAATAAGTGATTTGAACAGTATCCGGAAGTACCGGCTGCTCGCCTTTGTTTACTTCCACTGTAATCTCTTCGATGGTATCTATCACTACTTCTTCAGGCTTTCCATAAACGTCCTGCAATGCTGTCAGTTCCTCTTCTGTGATTTCAACTGCATCAGCTTTACCTGTATATTCAACTGCATCGTCCCTTGATACAATTGTTTCTTCGCTATATGTGATCAAATCCTTTGATGTGTATACAAAAATTTTGTCCCCATCCACCACATCTGCTGCGTAAACAGTAAAACCATCTGCTGTTTTCGCAATCTGAGGATTGGCCATCCTTTTCGAACCACCATTGGCGAATAAAATCCCATTATCACCATTGAAAGCATACCACTCATTCTTATCATAGCTATATTCCAAATGTAAACTGTCTGACTCTTCATTCTGCCAGTTTACTGTAAATGGACGTACATAAAAATTTGTCTTTTTCATTTTTGTCTCCTATTCTTTCAAAATAATACATTTATTTTAATCGATTCTTCTAAGATATGCAACGAAATATTTGACTTTATTTTAAAAGTACTGCAACAGCCCTCATGGCATCAGTTGTCTTCAATCTCAGCATACCCTGTTCCACTGTAACATCCGGCTGTATATCTGAATAAGTATCAGATATCTGTGTCGGGCATTCTTCCGGTAATTGAATTTCGATATATTCCGGCAGTTCTCCATAAAATGTATGAATCAATGCATATGCCTCTCCATTCTCTCCTACTCTTACAACGCCCTGCCAGCCCTTTGGATGGCGTTCACTGGTGATCTTAGGTCCAAACCGGTAAGTATATCCTCTTTTGATAATCGGCGCTATTTTTTTATAAAATGCCATTCCATTGTCTATGACATTCCACTGTTCTTTTGTTAAGTCTGTTACATCCCCAGACAGACACATTCTTCCCAGGAATGTATTCGCGATAGAATAACCGATTCTCTTTAAACTGTCATTTTTTCTTATCACTGCCCAAATCTGGCTCTGACGTGGCAAAATAGCTCTGTGGAGATTTGCAGCAATAATCGGAATTTCCTCACATTCATGCGCATCCGAGAATGAAGCCATGGAACATAAACTCATCATCAAAGGCTCCAGTTTATGGCCACCGGATGCACAATTTTCCAAAATGATATCCGGTACTTCTTCTGCAACTTTCTTCACAAAATTGACCGATGCTTCCATATTCTGTCTGAGACCTTCTCCTTGTGATTCATATCCATCACAACCGATGCCAATCGTATCGTTATAATCCATCTTCATATATTCGAATCCATATTTGTTCAAAGTGCCAATCACTTTTTCCGATAAATATTCGTTTACCCATGGATCTGTCATATCCCAGAATCTGCGGCTATATGTAGATATGGGATATCCGTCTCTTTTCAGCTGATGTTCCGTAATATGGTAAGCCTTTGCCGCACTGCCGATATTATCTATCTCAAACCAGATTCCAGGTTTCATACCTGCATTCTTAATCATTTCAACGGTCTTCTCAAGTCCATCCGGAAACAGTGCCGGAGATACATTATAATCTCCCATACTGATATCCCATGGAACTCCATCTTCCTTAAACCACCCGCAATCGATTACGAAATATTCAAAGTCTTTGTCTTTTATAGCATTGATGATTCCTGCAATGTTTTCATGGGACGGACATCCCCAAGTAGTACAATATTCATTGAAAATAATCGGCAAATGCTGTTCGCTCTCCGGGGCCTGCTCTAAATATTTCTGTCCGGCCTGAGTCAGTCTCTGACAAATCTTATCGATTCCGCCACCATGACACACACTGACAATAGCGGTAGGTGTCTCTAATACTTCTCCCGGTTTTAAAATCTTCATCCAATGACCAAATTCTCTATCCGCCAATCCTCCGGAAATATGTAACCCATCATCCTGACGATATACTTCCATCTGCCATGATGCCTCATGTGCCAACTGTACTCCCCAGAGAACATGATTGACTGTATCTTCGATGGCCACAAACGGAAAGAATTTCTTCACCGGCATTGAGCCTGTCTGTCCAAAACGCTCAGATGAGACTGCCCATGTAGACCATGATGGTTCTAACTGCAAGTCTTCCACTGTTTCTGTACATAATCTTCCTTCATGGCTCCATTTACTGCGAAGTCGATGTACCAGCAGACTATCAGGACCATCTCCTTCCAGAAATGGTGATATATTTCCGAGTTCAAAGCTTGATATCATTTCTAAAGTAATATCCGAGTCCGAATCGTTTTCTATGACATTTTTCATCTCAAAGCTGTCATCACCTTTATAGTATGTCACGACATGTGTTACTTTATATCCTCTCCCATCTTCCAAAAAAGTTTTTATAATTTTCCTTTTTTCATCTTCCTCAACAGATTGGCCTTTATAATCAAGCCTATTTGCGGATTCGCTGTTTCTCATGGACGAACCATGTCCATAACAATTAGGATACATATCACCTGTCAGCTTCACCTGTACCATCGAATTGATACGATAGAATTTTTTCTTTTGATCCTTTCCATCCATATCTGCAGGAATAATAGAAAAACCTGCGGTTGCATAGTCAGTTTCCTGCTCATAACAGAGTATCATATCTCCGACCTTGATTCTGGATATTCCTTCAATTGCCATAATACCTCCCATTCTGCTGTTGTCAGCTCGTTCACTTAATTTATCACCATCTAGTATATCATAGATAGGAGTAATTATCTATTTAATTTGTTAAAAAAACCTCCCACAGGCATAACCTGTGGGAGGAAGGGATTCTAAATATAATGTCTGATTTTATTACTGTAATACTGTTGCAATACGCTCAACGTATTCCTGATTTGTAGCATTAGCTGCATCTGTCAGGTTCTTTACATAGTCAGCCGGGTCTTCACCACCAGTAAATACGGCAGCTTCTACACCTAACCAAGGTGAATCTGTGTAATCACCATAGAGTGAGCTTGACTGATATGTTTCTACTAACCATGTATCAAATCCAGGAATCTGAGCAGAACCGTAACATGTCCAATTAGATGTTTTAACCTTCTCAAAGAATGCATCGAAGTAAGTTGATCTATCAATACCCATAGCAGCACCTTCTACGTCACCGCCATCAGCAGCTGATGTAGGATGCATCTTAGCATACTCTTCCCAAATAGTTTCATCAAGAGTGATTGGGCAGTTATTAATAGGACCTGGAACTAAAGTTGAAACTGAAGCATGATCTCCTTCCGGATCACCATATGCAACGATTTCGTCATATCTAGACAGCTTATACTGCCATCCTTCAGCACCCCAGCAGAAGAACTTAAGTAATTCATAAGCTTCACGAGCATATGAACAGCCTGCGTAGATGCCACCAAAGTCCATAGTAGCAAGATATGTATCACTATCTGCATTGTCTTCTGTATGAGGTAATACATATGGTACCCAGTATACCTTACGGTCATACATTTCGGCTTTATCCCAAAATCTTTCCCAGCACCACCAGTTATCAAGACGCATAGCAACGTATCCTAAATCCTGTGGATACTGGTCTGTTGTATCTGGCATTGTTGCAGGAGCCTTGTATCCATCATCGATCCAGCTCTTTTCATATTCCATACCTTCAGCCCAGTTAGTAAGGTCGAATTTCTCGCCGTTCCAACCAAACTCACCGATACAATCAGGATCAGAAGCGATTGGATACCATGTGATAACTGTAACAGCTTCAGAAACACCCCATCCGTTAGCATCTGTTAACTTTTCTACAAGACCAGCCATATCTTCAAATGTCCAGTCTGTTGAAGGCATATCTGTATTATGTGTTGTAAAGTAGTTCATATTTAACCAAGCTTCTGTAGGGAAGAATTTAACTGGTGTTGTCCACTTACCTTCTGTTCCTAAGTAACCAAGGTTGAATTCATTGATACCACCGATAACGTTCTTTGTATCTGGATCTGCTTCCCACATACCAGCCATGTTCTGTAACATACCATTTGTAATAGCGAAGTCAGGTGTTCCTAATACCCAGAATACATCAGGCATTTCACTTGTACCTAATTTGTTTGTTAAAAGACCATTGTTTTCGCCTGTAGTAGTTTCCTGAATATTAATCTTAATATTTGGATACTTCTCCAGCCAGTTTTCATAAAGACACTCAACGATTGGGCCATCTTCCCAGAACTGATATGTCAGGGTGATGTTATCCTTTGTCATCTCTCTTAATGTCTCAACTTTTTTCTCTTGCTTCTTTCCACAAGCAGTGAACATGCTTCCAGTCATAGCCACTACAAGAACTAAGCAAACTAATTTCTTTATGTTCTTTGACATAAGACATCCTCCTTTTTTATTTTTTCCCTTTTTTTATTTATTGGCAGCGTGCCCTTACGGACACGCTTAAACCCATAGCTAATAATAAATTATATGCGCAATCATCTTTCATCATGACTGGCTTTTACTCTTATTCACCAGTAATACCGGCTCTATCTACACTTTCTACAAACTGTTTCTGCAGAATTGCATAAATAATAAGAAGTGGTGTGATTGTTAATATCGTAGCAGCCATACGGTACGCATCATTGATACTTGCCGAGTTCGAAGAACCACTACCTGTGTTACTCGTGTATGCACTGTCAAATGCACTATCAAATATGGACAACTGATTAATCAGCGGCGTATAAGTACGTGTATTTGATTTTCCATACAGATATAACTGTGATAAATACTGCTCATTCCAATACCATACAAATGAGAAGATAAGTACTACTACCAAAGCACCTGCTGCAGATGGAAGTGCAATCTTAAAGAATGACTTAAAGTGACCTGCACCATCGATAGATGCTGCTTCATTCAATACTGGTGGAATCTGTTTAAAGAATGACCAGCAAATCAGAATGAACAACTGTGATTTAAATCCATTTGCAAAAATTGCAGGAACGATAAATGTATATAAGGATCCTGTCCATCCAAGAATATTATATAACTGATACTGTGTTGTCAGTGTCAGTGAGCTTGGCAATACGAAAGAGAAAATAATCATTCCAAAAATAAGCTTTTTACCTTTGAAATCATATCTTGCCAAACCGTAACCTACAATCGAACAGGAAACCACTTGACAAAGTGTTGGCAGACCGGAAATAATGAAGCTGTCTTTCAATGATTTCCAATAGTCCATAGCTTTCATTGTAATACGATAATTTTCAAATTTCAATTTAGATGGTAACCAGTTAATAGAAGAGTCAAGCAAATCCTGCAATGACATCAAACTGGTACTGAATACTTTGAGCAATGGATACACAAACACGAATCCAACGCATGTAAGTATAACATAAACGACGATTTTTTTCAAGAGTCCCATATCATCTTTGGTACCCATCATCATCTTACGAAACTTATCTTTAGTCATCGGGGTTTTCGGCTTTTTTACTTTAACTTTTTTTACCTTTTCTTCTGCAGTTTTAGTCATCGTAATTACCTCCTCCCAGATCTTTTCCTGCTAACTTCATCTTTTCTTCTCTAATAATAGCTTTCTGAAGTTTCTTCTGATTCTTAATCAGCTGTTTCTGATGTTTTGCAAGTTTCTTTCTTGTCTTCTTTTCCAACTGTTTATTCTTCTTAATCTGCTTCTCGTATACATCTTTCTTTGGTACAAAGCATAATGCCACAAGACCAACAAATAAAAGAATAACAATAGAATAGATCCACGCAAATGCTGATGAATAACCATATCCATATACACTCTGTACAGCCGCCTTAATGGTATTAATAAGCGGACTCATGATTGTATCCTGAGACAGGAATACAACCGTATAAATCGCATTCAAAAGCAGGAATGGCTTAATCGTAGGAAGTGTAATTTTCCAGAAACATTCCCAGTTAGAACCACCGTCAATCTTAGCCGCTTCATATAATGCTGTATCAATTTTCTGTAATGCTGCAAGGAAAATCAGAATCTGAACACCTGCATACCACAAAAGCATGATAATATTGGAAAATACCCATAACACGGATGATGCCAGCCATGCCGGAAGTGCAGCCGTAAGTGCGCTCTGGATGATAGTCATATCTACCGCCTGAATACTACTGGTATCTGATGTAATCATACTCATAACCGGTCCACTGACGATAATAACAGGAAGGAAGAAGATTGTTCTGTAAAAACCTTTTCCTTTTAACTTCATATTTAACATCATCGCCATAATCAACGCAAATACTACAATCAACGGAACACCAAGAATAATCTTACTGGACAATGTCAACAGGTCTGTAGAAAGTGTAATATTCTTTTCCAAAACCATGGCAAAGTTTTCAATTCCATTAAATTCAATAGTTGTTCCAAAAGCAGTTGTACGCACATCGCAAAATGCATAGACGATTGCAACAACCAGTGGGTATGCAAGACAAAGCAAAGCACCGATCACATATGGCAAAATAAATACATAACCCATTCTATTTTCACGTTTCTTTAACTTGCCTTGTTTCACCTTAACTTTGATTTTCTTTTTTCTTCCATACTCGTCGAATAATTCCATATTCTCACTCTGGCTCAAAAGTTCATCAACAGTATAGGTCTTTTTCTTTTTCTTTTTTGAATTTCCTTCTATCTCCTGCTTCGGAGCTTTCTCTTTTTTTGCCTTTTTCTCAGGCTCTTTCTTATCAGCGTTTTCCTCCACAGGCATTTCTGCCTGTGAAGAAACTTCTGTTGTGTTAATTTCTTCTTTCAATTCTTCTGTTTTAGTTGACATTATTCTTCACCTACCTTATATGATAATCCATTGATAGTTGTTCCATCAGCTGAAACAGTGTCCTCTGAGAAGTTTACATAAATAACCACACCATTGCTGTAAGTTACCTTTGTCAGATCTGTGTTGCCATCATAATGCATCTGATGATTGATGATATAAGCACCACTTGTCTTCTCATTAACCGCTTTCAAATCCTCATTGAATTCTGAAATAACTTCCATATATCTCTCATAATCTGAAGAATAATCCCAGCTTGAGTTCGTATACTGAAGAACTGTAGGGCTCTCATAAGTAAGAAGGAACGAAGGATAAACACCTGTTTCAATCAACTTTAAGAAGAACTCTGTCTGGTTTGCTTCGAAGTTTACATATTCAGAATATACTTTCATACTTCCTTTGAGTACTGATGTAAGGAAAGGAATTTCTTCAGATGTGTATACATACATTGATGAACTAATCGGCATATTAAGATATTCATCTGTATACTTCCATAAGTACATTGCAGGATCATCAAGTGAAATCTTCATACCACTCTTTGAAACTTCATCAAGAGCGCTGGTATATTGATCCATTGCATCCTTTCTGGAATGCTGTACACTACTCAGTGTGTAACTTGATAATGTATCTGTAAATCCTGAGAATGCTACATTATTCATTCCACCATCTTTCAGATTTTCTGAAAATTCCTTTACATATTCATTTGTCTTTGTTGGAGTTAAATACTTAAATGTCTTATATACATTTAAGAATCTGTCTGTATAAGAGTATGTTCTCTTATTGATCATCTTCATCGCTGTAAACGTTGAATTTGATGTTGTATCATTGATATTAAGCATATCCTGCATCAATGAAATAGTTACGGAAGAATCCTTATATTTGTTGAGAAGGTCTTTCATTGCACTATTTCCACCCAGATCACTATCAATCTTGTAAGCTGTGTTTGGCAGATTATACATACCGCCTTTCTGCCATCCATCATAATAAACAGATATATCTTCTACGCCATTCTTCTGTAATTTAGAAAGAATCGTATCAATATTGTCGATTGTAGTAGCAACTACGTTTCTTCTAAATACAAGGAAGTTCTCTTTATCCAGACCAAGGAAATCGATTCTGACATCATAATCAAGATCATCACCTGGCATCAAAGTTCCGTTTTCAAGCAGCAAATCTCTGAACTTATTCGCAAGACCTGCATAATTTGCACTGTCTCCGCTTTCAAACATATATGTCATCTCAAATTCATCAATAAATCTTTCTGTAACTTCCAGTTTTGATGAGCCGGATGCATTATCTGTCGGCTGCTGATAAGTATCTCTATATGTGATACATGCATATGCATAGTTCTCAAATACAGAATTTACACCGTTAAAGATACCTTTGATTTTACAATTGTATTCGCCTTTCTCCACATATCCGAGAACTGCAATATCATTCTCATGACTTCCGTCATTCAAGGAAGAATAGTCATGAACCATACCGAAATATGGAGCAATAACTGATTCTACTTCATTTAAATCTTCTCTTTCCTTATCATCTGCATCTGCTGCAGCACTGTCAAAGCTGATATCTGTACCATATACTCTTGCTTCATAACCACTCTTGTACTTTGCAGTACCATCCTGATAGAAATCTGCAAAATTTACTATAATACCATTGCCATCAGGTAAAATCATGTATCCCTCTGTATCACCTCTGTCAGTGTATCCTAACAATGGGAAGAGATATACATCACCCATCAGATAGCATATATCATCTTCAACGTAGTGCTCATCTATAGAATCTTCTGGAATAGATATATGAAGTCCTGTATCATCCATCGTTAATTCTACTGTGAACTCCAAGTTGATTCCTGACAATGCCAGGTCGTTCTTATGGTTATCAAAATAAAGGTGAGCAGAGATACCATTTTCAATTGCCTTATAAGTAATTGTTGCATCTCTTGATGATGCCTGTGTATTTGACTTATCGTACATACCTGAACGGGAATCCGATTTAGGATTGTACTTAATCGGCATAATCGTCACACCAGAAGTCAATAAACTATATGTCGGTGCCTGACTGCTTCGAACATAAGCCTCTTCATCTTCCAATGTAGATCTCAGAAGTGTTCCTGTATCTTTATTTCTTATAATAATAGAAAATGTTTCCGGCTCTACATATAATTCATACTCTGTTGACTCACAGACATACATATGTCCATCAATTGTCTTTTTTGCATCAAATATATCGTCAGATGTCAGCGAGCTGTCTGCTACTGGTTTCTCTGTAGCAGCTTCATAAGCCATCTGTCTTCTATCTGCTGTTGATGCAATAAGGTAATCCAATGCATTGTCTACATCTTCCTGTGTCATACCTTCTGTTGCAATAGAGCTCGGATTAATACTATCAATGAAACCAATGCCTGTTTCATTTTTTACAAGACCACTTGAATTCGCATTCAGTGCAGTTGTTGTTGTCTGCGTAGTGGTTGTTGTATTTGTCTCATCCTCAGCTGAACTCTGTGCTGAAGTATCACTGGTTGCAAACGATACGATTGGAGTAAGCATTAAACCTACAAGTGCTATGCTGAAAAATCTTTTTAATTTACTTGCTGCCAATTCGATTCACCACCTCTCCACCGAATGAAGTAAAGAATCCGATAATCTGAGCAAACAGAATATAAATAACAAATGCCATTAATACAAATACGAATGCTGCAAATAATGTAAGACCTATGACCTTAAACGTTTCCTTTACTGAATAGTTATTAAGTTCCTTAATTGTCAGGAATAATAATATTACAATCCATGTAAACATGATAATATTTGCAAATTCGATTACAAACATTTCATTGTAAGTTACTACCATACCGAATAAGTAAATAAATGGCTGCATTACAATGTATGGCATGAATGAATATACATATCCGACAAAAATCTCTTTAAATCTTGCTTCACCATCATTAATCGTACAGATTAAGTAAGTAACAATGGATGCAAACAGCAAGATAACTACAATCTGTAAGATATCCGAAGGAATATTGTATCGTCCGTCACGGACATATTTTACAAGGAATCCACAGAAATATCTGTTTATAATATAAATCAGAATTCCTACTGCTCCTACGATGATAGATGCTACATAAGAGCACATTCCTTCTCTCTTCACTCCATATGTACCGTCAAACGGATGTTTCATATAAGTGAATCCGTAGAATACCTGCTTGTATAATGTTTTACTTCTCAGTCCTTCAGTTACCTTTCTGACAGGATTAAAGATACCGAATTTCTTATCTGCCTTTTTCAACAGTTTTATGATAATTACAGCTGCTACAATAATGATAATTGCATGCATAATATAATGATTCAACCAGATATTTCTGATTTCCCAGAAAGAATCTGAATAACCATCTTTATCTTTGGCAAGTCTGTAATATGTCAAAGCATCATCATACTTTTCTTCATTATATAAAGCACGACCCATAGCCATGTTTGCGTAATCAAACAGACCGTTCATCTGGATAACCTGTTCCAAAGGCTCTTTACTTTCTTCATATTTACCATCTTCGAAATAATCTAATGAATCATGCACAAGGTTTGTAAATTCCGTTGGCTGGAAAATATGGATTGTACTACCTGTACAGTCAAGTACATACAAATTGTCTTTTGAATCAACTGCTATTGCAGTCAAACTTTGGAATAAACCAATTCGATACTGAGTACCTGTATCCTTTGCACCTAAAGCAAATAACAGAGAACCTTCACTGGTATATTCATAAATATAACCTGCTTCTGTTCCAACAAAAATACTTGAATGCTGGCCTACACATACTGCAATACTATTATTTGGATAAACATCACACTGCAGAAGATTTCCACCTGCTATGTTCAGCTTCTTAACAGGATTTGATGTTGTACTTGAACTTGTTACTGTATAAATCAGACCTTTTTCATCAATTGCAATATTACTTACTGATGATGGAGTTGTCTGTCTCTTTTCTTTCTGTGAATCAGAAAGAATCAGATTCAGGAACAATGTTGTTAATGTTACTGATGTAGCATTTGTTGCAAAGTATCCAAGGAAAGTTCCACCATTCTTCGGGGAAATCTGGATAACACCATTACTGTTACCCTTTGCAGAAATATACATATTTCCGCCCTTGTCTACTACAAGCTTCTGTGGCTGATATTTTGTACTCTTACCATAAAGAATATCATCAGGCTTTTCATAAACATTTACCTGTTCGCCATCTTCGTTATATACTACTACAGCACCTTCTTTTTTGCTCACGAATTCCTGGTCAGCTACATAAATAAGTTTTGTTCCATCCTCTTCTCTTACGTAAATACCAGTTGGTGTTTCAAGCTCTCCCTCACCAATAATTCGAATAAGGGTACCATTTCCATCGCAGACTACTACTCTGTGGTTTCCTGTATCTGCAATATATACAATTCCTTCACTATCAATCTTAATATCTTCCGGTTTTTTCAGAACGAAGTCATCTTCTCCTTCAATATTGGACTGAATCTTTGTAATTGTTGAATATGGTGTGTATGCTGTCTGAGTTTCTACCAATTCGCCATAACCATTCTGTGTATATGTTCTATATGGAACCTTTGCATAAGTCACAACCGGTTGTGCAACTGCTGTTACCAAGAACACAACAGCGAACAGAAAAGCAATTGCTCTCTTATATATTCTCTTCATATTGACCTCCTTATAAAATTCCAATCATATCATGCTATTTGATACCTGAACTTGCCATTGTATTCATAACGTCTTTCTGACAGAATATGAATAATATCAACTGCGGCAAAAACATGATTAAGGAGGCTGCTGCTGCTACACCCTGACCCTGTACAATGTTGTTTGCATTAGCAAGAGTCGTCATGTAGAAGGAAAGCGTCTTCATGCTATCTGTATTTACAAAATTGTTTGAACTTTCCACATATGGCCATGCCTGATTAAATGCAAGGATTACACCTGTTGCAATTGCCGGCTTAACCAATGGCAAAATTACTGATCTGTAAATTCTAAATGGTGAAGCACCATCGATAGATGCAGCTTCAATCAATGCATCCGGAACGCCATCTACGAACTGTTTAATAAGGAACAGTGAGACAGGCATTGCAATCAGTGGAAGGATATGTGCCCAATATGTGTTCAAAACTCCTAACCCATTCAAAATTAAATATCTAGGAATCAGTACCGCTGCAGGCACAAACATCATCGCTTTCTGATTCACATTAAAAATCAGACCTCTTGATTTGAATTTCATTTTTGATAATGCAAAAGCTGCCATTGTTGACATGATAATATTAGCAACACAGACAACTGCTGTAACAAACACACTGTTCATTACATATCTACTTAATGGGACACCAGCATTTCTTGCTGATTTAAACAATTCCGAGAAGTTATCCAATGTAGGACTAACTACATAAAATCTTGGTGGGAACGCAAACAACTCTGCTGGTGGTTTAAATGCGTGGCAGAAAATAAATACGATTGGGAAGAGCATAAACACTGCCAAAGGTAATAAAATTATATAAATTTTTATCTGACTACGATCAAACCTTGATGGATTAATACCATTTCCTTTATATCCGGCCATTTTACCGCTCTCCTTTCTATTCTTTTTCTGTAAACAATGAACTTGCAACCTTTGAGAACAATGAAATAATCAACAGAAGAACTACTGATACTGCTGCTGCATAACCCATTTCATAACGGATAAATCCATAGTCATCAATGTGGTTAACAATCAACTGTCCTGCATAACCCGGTGTTGGATTCGTTCCCGAAAGGGTAACACCGATTGCGCCATTGTTAAATGTATTAACGATTGCCATAACGGCACCAAATAACATCTGTGCCTTCATAGTTGGTATTGTAATATAAATCATCTGCTGGAATCTGTTCTTGATACCATCAATAGCTCCGGCTTCATACAACTCTTCATCAGCATTCATGATACCTGCTAACATAGCAAGGAATCCAACACCCGCACTACTCCACAAACCGATTACAATCATAATTGGCAACAAGTCCGCAATGAGCCATGTTCTTGGTTCATTCAGGATACCCAGATTAATCAGGATTGCATTTGCATAACCTGTTGCATCTCCGGAGAAGATAATTTTCCACAAAACGTTCATGGCAACACCAGTTGTCAGTGAAGGTGAATAGAAAATAAGTGCTAAAACTGTTCTTGGCACTCTTGTCAGCTGGGCGATTGCCCAAGCTAACAAGAATGATAAACAATAACCGCCAGGTCCTACAATCAATGCAAATGTAACTGTATTTGGTAATACATACTGCATGAAGATAGAATCCTGTGTAGCCAGATTAATATAGTTGTTAAATCCTACAAAATTAGGCATCTGTACGGTGTTGAAATCCGTAAAGGATAATGCTATCGCTACAATAATTGGCAGGATAATGAATACCGTAAAGATCAATAAGTATGGAAGTAGGAACAAAAAGGGATATTTTTTACCAGTTTTCATTTTTCAAAATTCCTCCTATCCTTCGCTAATCCAAATTACTAATAATATCTTTTACATAATCCACATCCGGTACAATATACTCTTTTATTACATTTCCGTCAGAGTCAAGATAACCGAATTCTTTCAGTTTTCTCTCTGTCTCCCTGTCGATACGTTTAATTGCCGCATCCAGCTCTGTTCTAAGTATACCGCCATTTGTTACCACTGCTACATATGCATTACTCAATTCTCTTTCAAGCATATATGTACCAGGGATACGTGGTGTTTCCTGAATGTTCTCCATCTGTGTAAGAATCGTCTGCTTGTCACGGCTCTTCCATGGAAGTTTTGAGAAAGCTTCTGTATTTGCCGAGTTCCAGATATAATCCTCACCATATGTTGTCTGAAGAGTAATACCGAAATCAACCTGTGTTTCTGTTGACATCCACCACTTCAGATACTCCCATGCAGCTTCTTCTCTTTCCATGTAACCATTTTCGCTATTTCCATAGCCTTCTTTACATGCAACCTTAGTATCTTTTTTGTTTGTAAGAATCATAGATGACTGGGCAGCACCTGCTGTCTGACGCTGAACCTCACCATTTTCATCTTCCACACCAGGCACAAGTGCAATCTTCCATGAATTTTCGATTTCTGGTGCTGCATTGATCAGCATACTATACATGAAGTAATCTGAAACACCAATCGGAATATCGCCATTTCTGAAATGCTGGTAGAAACTTGTGATTTCCTGTGGAATATCATAAATAGTAAATAACTCTGTTAATTCTGTGAATCCTGCAATTGCTGCATCACTGTCAAGTGTGGTATCCCCTGCCTGTGTATCATAGAGAGATGCACCATGCTGATATAACAGTGGAGTAGTCATTGCAAATGTTCTTGTACCTGTAGTACCTGCTGTCGGATAGAAGAAATCAAGACCTCTGTTCTTTAACTCCGGCAATAATGCTTCTACATCTTCCATGGTGTTCGGAACATCGATGTCCAATTTACTAAGGATGTCTGTTCTGTAGAACAATACCCAGAAATAGAATGTCTCCGGTAATGAGTAAATTCCGCCATCCATCGTAGATGGAACTAAAAGTCCCGGTGAAAATTGTTCTAACACTTCCTTAGATCCATCAAATTTTGTCAAATCAACTGCCGCGCCTCTCAATGCAAACTCGATCGGAAGTGCATAATCAACTGCCTGTGCCACATCAGGGGCATTACCTGCTGCATTTGACAAAATCAGTTTTTGCGCATCCGGCATAATTGACAAGTCAACTTTGATTCCTGTCTCTTCTGTAAATGTTGTATCAATCATCTGCTGGATGATTTCCAGATACTGTCTTGGTCTGTTAATCCATACCTGTAAATGTGTATCTTCTACATTATCAACTGAATAAGCCTGACTATCAAATGATGATAAAAATCTCAAGATAGATCCCCAGATTTTTTCAAAAATGCTTGCCTTACCCGGAAGTTCTGCATTTTCCTGATACAAATAAACCCGATCAAAGGAAATATTGTTTACTGTAAGATCCGAAATAAGATTTGCCAGATACTGGTTGGCTGAGCTTGAGCTTGTACTAAGTTCTTTTACTCGATATGGAATCTCATTTGGTTCTTCAGCAAGACTCTGCAGTTTTTCAATTGCCAGATTCAAAGAAGAAAGTGCACCGATATCATCTTCCTCTGTTGAATACTGTGCCATTCTGTCATATTCACCCTGTAATGTTGAAATCCAGCCTGCCAGTCTTTCTTCAATATCAGGAACGTATTCGGTAATTTTAATATCTCTATATTTATCTGAAGTACTTGATACTTTAGATACTTCCAAAGACAAATCACTAATCTCACTCATAACCTGATCGACAATCTGAAGACTTTCTCTCAAATTATCAATTACAATTGTATTTGTAACGGTATGTGTTCCTGCTTCCAGATAAATCGCCAGTTTATTTCCATTTGCATCTGTGATTGTTTCATTACGGAATGATTTCGTATAATCAAATGCATATGATGTCAAAGCATCGCTGGTGAGTTCTGCATCCGGATCATCTGTTATAAATATCTGTTTATCAATAACGATATCCATAAATACAGGCATATCAACCTTTGATGACTGGCGGTAATTGTATGCAAGGTAGTAATATCCTGACTCTTCCACTTCAAAAGTGTATGTAACACTCTGTCCTGCATCTGCAAAAGAAGCATCATCAATGATATTTAACTTTTTCTTCTTTGCATTGTATGGCTCAAGATTTGGATCATACTCACAGGTCGGTCTGATAGAGGAATCATTTTTATAAGTAGAGTTCTCACCCTGAACAGTGAGTTTTGCATTTCCCTCTGCCTTATCTGATGTCTTAATCTCTGATATTTCAGGACCAGCTTCAAGATATACATTACCAATCATAAGAGAGCCTTCTGTCAATGTAAGTTCAATAACATTTTCTCCCTTTTCCAATTGAAGAAGTAACGGAGTTGAATATCTGTAGCTGGCATCCATAATATACTTCTTCTGCCATTCCATCACTTTTGCAGGGCTGGCTACAATTTCATTGTCATAACGGTCATACTCCTTTACAGCTTCTCCTGTCTCCGGATCAATCTCCGGTGTCCAGCAATTTTCATATATCAATCTGTTACATTCATAAAACGGTACTTCACCATTCAACTTTAGCGAAAGCTCCGGAATCAGTATAGAGTCTTCATCGTTTGTTATATAGTCAAACGCAACTGCATATACGCCCGCCTTTTCAACATCAATTTTTAACGTGGCAACCGAGCCCGGATTGGTCTCATCGTCATCTAATCCTAATTCAATGACTGAGGTCTCATAATTGTGTGTTTTGCTCTTGTCCGTTACTAATAATGCTGTGCTTTCATCCGCATCAAAAATGTCTTTCGCTGAATACGTAATCGATTCTCCGGTATATTCCGGATACGTATACTTGTCACTGACTATCGCATAATTATGTTCCAGTCTTTCATTTGTGATTTCAGCGCCCTCTTCTGTTGTTGACGCGGCATCTGTCGAAGTTGCTTCTTCAGTCCCGTCTGATTCCGTTGCGGCTCCTGTTGTGACAGAGGTTCCGGATGTTGACTGCGTAGCATATGCAGAAAAATCCATCGTCATCATAGAAACAACAGCTGCCAAAGCCACAACTCTTGTCAAGCCTCGACGTTTCATAAATCATGCCTCCTCTTTTTAATGTTTATTTAAGTATAATCCACTATGCGCTATCGTCAATTTTACCAAGGGCACAAAGCTAGTCATACTTATACTATGTTAATATTATATACACATTTGCCATATATGTCAATGTTGTATGTTTCTTTTTTTGTTGAAATATTACAACTCAACCTTTTATAATTTTTGCATAATAGTAATATTTTTTATCAAATTGAGACACAATTCAACACGGTATCTCTTTTTTCTTTTATTCATATCTTTTCTTTTCTTCATCTTCCCCTTAGAAATATGAAGAAATTACTGTTTTTTACATCCATTTCACTATTTCACCCCAATTTTGTGCATTTTGTATCAAACCCAGAGAAAGTCTTTCTTTTTACCTTTGTGCAAAATGACCATTTATTTTTTACAAAAAAGCAAAAAGAAAGGTGCTTAAGCACCTTTCCTCCATCATATTCAATAATATCTGTTTCAGTTTTTTATTTTGATGTTTTTTTCTTTTTTGTAGCCACTACCACACCAACTACTACAGCTACTACTAATACAGCTACTACGATACCGACGATAAGACCAACATTAGATGGGCTTTCTTCTTCATCATCTGAGCCTGCAAGTCCTGCGCTTGTATCAAGGCTTGGCTTAAGTGTCTTTCTCTCAACTGTTGTTGCTTCTTCAACTTCACCAGCTTCTGAATATTTTACATTATAAAGAGTCATTGTACCATGGTCTGAACCAACCTGAAGAGTAAGTGTTCCTTCCGGAGCAGTTTCAAATACGCTGACTGCTTTCTGGGTATATGTTTCACCATCAGTTCCTACTGCTGTTGATTCAAAAATAATCTGGTTGCCTGATCTTGTAACTACTAATGTTACCTTCGCATCAGCCATAGCTGCAATATATGCATCAACCTCATCATCTGTCCAGCTTCTTTCAATGCTCATCTGGTTATTTGTGTTACTTACCCATTCACATCCTGCCGGTGCATACCACTGTGTACCACCCTGTGTGATTGTAAAATAGCTTGCACCATCAGTAACTTCTGCAACCCATCCAAAAGCAGCGATTGAAGAATCTGACATCTGTGAATCAAATTCAAATGTAACAGTCTGTCCATCTTCGATAGAGAACTGTCCGTTTGCAGCAGAATTCCAAATTGTAGAACTATCTGTTTTTACACCTTCTGTACCATAATCTACATCAGATGATACTACATCTGCCAAAGCAGTTACACTCATGCCAAGTGTAAGTACTGCAGCACTTGCTGTTAATAAAACTTTCTTCTTCATGTCTAAAAAAGCCTCCCTTTCATATACTATTGAAATATGATCAATTTATGTAACCTTTCATAAATTTGGTCTTATTCTAACATATATTTTATACATAGTCAACAATTATCGCAAAGTATTTTTTTATAAAAATTGACATATTTATCCCAGAACAAAATGTCTTCGACACTCTTTTTCGCAAAGCACATATAAGACACTTTGTTCGGTAAATGTAACCACTCTGAAAGAGTGATTGCATACTGCGTTATATTTATGCATGCCAGTTCCCATGTACAAAGCTAAGATGTTCTAAGAACTCTGAGAATATTTTTATTTTAAACAGACGCAACCGATGCAAAGTCGCCATCCATGGCTTCATTGCATCTATTTCGGAATCCATTCCGAAATTTGCTGATATGTATATAGAGTTCTAAGAACATCTAAGCTT
>JAXFDY010000027.1:0-8828 GCA_034172985.1 Lachnospiraceae bacterium | reverse complement strand
TCCCTGATAAGTAACTCCATTTGCAACGATTCCTGTCGTCTTAACACCACGTTCTAACCCACTTCCCAACAGCAACTCTTTGATACTGCTTTCATCCAGATGACTCAGATTATCTTCTGTAAATGTAGTTGCCGATAATAAATACTCCTTTTCTTCATCTGTCAGTTTCACAGTCTCACTCTGATCCACATTGACACCGTCTTTATACGTCTCCTTTCCGTCTGTGTTACTGCATGCGCAAAGCAAAAAAACTGCCCCCATGAAACAAACTAATGTTTTCTTCATAACATTCTCCCTCCTGATTATCTCTAATATAATATCCTACAATCTACACATGTATCCAAGCATTCTTTGTATCAGAAAATTTATAACTATTTTTTATTGATCATTTATCGAGCCAGTAACACATAAACCTGATGTATTATCATATTTAGCTTTTACTGATGAAGATGTAAATTCTAATACATCCCCCATACCCCCTACTGCCAATTTATACTTTTGAGAATCACTCAGAGATAAATCTGAGGTTGCATGCTGATATGTACCGAATACAGTAAAAGGATCGGCTCCACTTCCAAATTTACATTGCATTGTGCATTTAATCTTAGTCGTTGCATTATTATACAAATCCATAGATATTCCCACACCATTACTCAAGATTTTTGTATTCGAAGATGCATATGTATAATTAGTAGTTCCTACATTTGTTTCCTGTGTCCCTGTAACATTACTTATTTCACTGTCTAGTAATGTGTTATATTCTGTTTCTGTAAATTCTACTCCATAATCGTTTACATAATACGCATTACCCTCGGCCATTGTATTTGTTGCCATACAAATTGTAAACAACACAATACATCCCATATTGATAAACATTTTTTTCTTACTTATCTATCTCCTTTTATTTCAAATTTATTTTGAGTATTTTATTTTCCTCAATTTGTATTAGAATAATCTCGTCCTTAAATCACCTGAAATACTTATGTATTCTTGAGTTCCTAAACTCTTGTATAATTTAAGGACTTCTCCTGTTGTATTATAGTTCATCCGATTTCCTCTTTCACAAACCTTCATCACGCTCACCTCCTCCCTATCAAGCTATCACAATTTTTCAATCACTACCGTATGATTGTCCTTAGATTTTATAAAACCAAATTTTCATAATTTCTATTCACCCCTTTCTCACTTTCAGAAAAAAGTATATAATCATCTCTAATTGCTGAATCATTAATGGTTCCACAATTAACGCATCTCTACAATCCTCTTGATAATTGATTTATACCATAGCTTTTTTACCCTTTCAACTCCCTCAGACAAACTTGCGACAAACGACACGTCAAACGGTATGAACAGCATTTATAACTTGACATTTATTTTCCCAAATGCTACACTCCCATCTTTGACCGTTAACAAAAGGAAAAGCAGCCACAAAGCCTGTGTTCATAGGCTCTGTGGCTGTTTGCTCATTTGCATCGATATGTACTATGTTTCTGTTTTTGTGCTATTTATCTTTTGTTATGGTACCGGATTAATCTACTTAAAGCCGGTACATTGGTGTTGATAAATACTTAAACGCATTATCTGCCAGAATCGCCACAATATTTTTTCCCTCAGCTTCCGGACGTTTTGCAATTTCCGTTGCTGCATAAAGAGCTGCACCTGCAGACTGTCCCAGAAAAGCTCCATCCGTTGCGGCTACTTTTCTTCCTACTGCATATGCATCCTCAGCAACAACATCAATGCACTCATCATATGGAAGATGTTCGGCATCAAAATAAGTCGGAAGGCTCTTTGCACCATCAAAGACAAGGATTCCATCGATTACATTAGGATTTGGGTGTTCTTTTGTTCTTCTTGATGCCTCTGCCGGCTGGACTCCTATGATTTTTACATTTGGATTTTTCTCTCTGAAATATCTTGATATACCTGCAAGTGTTCCACCGGTTCCCACACATGCCACCAGATAATCTACGTTCCCATCCAGATCCTCCCAGATTTCCGGAGCTGTTGTCTCATAATGTGCCTGCACGTTCGCCGGATTACTTGCCTGACTGATATAATAATATCCTTTTGATGCAGCATAGGCTTCCATTACCTCATCAAGTCTTTTCATCGTCAACCCCTCTGCCAACATTTCCGCAAATCCCGGAACATCCTGAGCCTGCAAAAGTTCTGTTCCCAATGCCTTAAGAATCAGGGAACGCTCTGCAGAGACTCCGGGCTGAATAACTGTTGCATATTTATACCCCCCTGCATTTGCATAGGTTGCAGTTGCGATTCCAGTATTTCCGCTGGTAAAATCCAATATCGTATCACCTTTTTTGATTTCTCCCTGTTCCTCTGCTTTTCGAATCATATTTAACGCAATACGATCCTTCACACTTCCTGAGGGATTAAAATATTCCAGTTTACCAAAAATATGTGCGTGAAGTCCCTCCTCTTTTTCATAATTATCCAATTCGAGAATCGGAGTATGTCCTACTAATTCACTTAATGAATGATATATCTTTGCCATAATAATTACTTCCTTTCAAAAAAATGATATTCATATAAATTTGTTAGTTTCTTGCCTGTTAATGCCGCATAAGTACGGAGCAATGACGAACCACAGCCGGCTGCACCTACATAAAGACCCACGTAACTGACTATCCGTGTGGGAATCGTTCTCCACCAGCTATCATACCAGGTTCTCTTCCCCGGTGTTCTATGGTCAGAATCCGACAGCAAAACATCTGCCGTCCTTAACATATATTGATAAAACTCTGTATCTTTTGTATATTCATACATATCAGCAAAATGTTCCAGAATTCCGGCTGTTCCACAGCACTGGCACTGGCAGTTCCAGAATCCCCAGGAATGCTTCTCCGGAGCTCCTGCTTTCACGATTCCTCTGGAAAGTTCAACGGCCCACTGTTTATATTTTTCTTCTTCTGTAATATCATATAATTCTCTAAAAACCAGTGTACTTCCCACCGGTCCATGGCATGTACTCAGATAATACTGTTCATAAGTAGGTCCTTTTACCGGATGATCCTGATAAGGAATCAGTCTTCCCGTTTCATCCCCCACAGAAATATTCATGACATATTCTACGCCCGCTTTTGCAAGTTCCAGATATTCCTGTCTGCCTGTATCCTGATAAAGTGCTGCAAACATCCATGCCGTACCTGTAGTGCCATGAGAGAAATTAGGAAATGTTGTATCCTTCTCAAAATCTATAATGGAAAGATCCAGCAATTTCCAATACTTACCTCCATTTGGTGCGTCTAACGCATCCTTTGCTATATAATCGGCAGCTTCACATGCCACATCCAGATATTTCTGAATCCCTGTTCTCCGATACAAAATATCCAGAAAAACAATAAATCCTCCATCTGCTGTGATATCCTGCTGGTCACTCCAGTGAATACCTTTTTCATCCCGAATAGCAGCTTTTATCAATGTATCTGCCGTTCTAAGTACGAATGCTCTGTACTCTTCCTTTCCGGTAACCTGATATAAATCTTCCAGAAAATATGCTTCACCCACAGGTCCATTGTAGGGGCCGGCTGCCCATCCCGGAACCGGTATAATCCCTTTTACCTCTGAATGAAGAGTTTTATCATACCAGCTCTCATCCACTTCCGTTGCTATGATATGTGCAGCAGCCTCCTCTGCCTCTAAAAGCCATCTCTCATTTTGTGTGGCTTCATAAAGCCTCAACAGAAAAATACCGATGCCTGCCGAACCATCATACAGGCTCTTGGATGTAAAAAGTGGCACATCCTCTCTATAACCATCCTGATCATCCGGCAATGCTTTCCAAATACGTCCATGCTCTGTTTTTATTGCCAAAGTATCTATCCATTCAGCAGTGTCTATTGCTGCCTGCAAATAATCCTCTGCAGTATTCTTTCTTAATAATTTAGGTATCATTTTATTCGTATTCATCTTTTATATCCTCCGAAGCTTTTTTCCTATCTGTTTTATATGATATAAAGATATCACATCTTATCTTTCCTGTATAATACATATAACCTATTAGTCGTTATAAATATCAGTTATAACGACTAATAGGTTATATATATCATCCCGCTTCTGATTAATCCCATTTCGATATGGTCAATGGAAATATATGGATAATTGTATTTTGCCGGCATGCGAACTTCCTCCTATTAAAATGACCATCTGCTAATCCTTTCTCATATCTATTCATCCCAAAAATCATTTTCCTGAGTATGTTAATACACGGAACACTTCTTGCATCGACAGATTTAAATCCCATATTTTTTCAAATCCACTTTACCATCAATCACTTCTATCCCATCTGCTTCCAATAGCTTTGCCTGAGCGCCCGCTCCGCCAAAAGCAAACTCTCCCGCCAGTTCTCCTTTGGCATTTACCACTCTATAGCAGGGAACCGTATCAGGATTCGGGTTCTTATGCAGTGCATTTCCAACTGCCCTTGCCATCTTCTTATCTCCGGCAAGCTCCGCTATCTGGCTATAAGTAGCGACTCTTCCTTTTGGAATTTTCTTCACTGCTTCATAAATTCTTTTAGAGGGACTGTCTGTAACCAGGTCATAACTCTCGGCTATCATCCGCCTGATATCCTCTTCCGGAATTGTACCATCCAGAATGATTGTATTCCAATGCTCTTTATTCTGATGCCAGCCGGCAGTTACTGACTGGTAAGTCTTTCTCCAGAAATCTCTCCATTCCGGATCTGTCTTTACATTAAGATTAATATAGCCGTTCCTCTCATAAGTCCAGAGAAAAGCCTTTTTGCTTCCCTTTACTCTCACAAGCTGCCAGTTCGGATCATGAAATGGTGCCTCCTGATATGTATTAGGAAATGATAAACCATAAGCTAACGCTTCTTCTCTTGTTGTAAATTTTTTATTCATTTTTTTCCCCATAAAAAACTGTATAATCTTTTTTATTTATCCATCTATAAACTCATTAAATGATGTTAGGGTCAAAAGCCCCTAACTAAAATACCTACGGATTATTATGTGCCACAATTGGTGCTCCACAATGAGGGCAGGAAATCACTGTACCCACTATATATACACCGTCACAATATTTACAAGTTTCTTCCACAACACCTGCTGTAGCACTAGGCATCCGATAGGCATTTTCTTTGGCAATCTGCTCCTGAGATTTTTTTTTCATGAGCATTCCAATCCCCAGTGATATAAAAATCAAACCAATTATTGGGAAAATACTTAAAAATATACCTGACAAAATGCTAACTTTCTCGCCCCCGCTACTTACACCATTAACTGAGACCCCATCTCTGTATACTAATTTTTTACCTGTGTCAATTTGCAATTCCGACAAAGATTTTATGATACAATCTTCAAATGAATAGCGTGAGGAAGCCACCAGATATCTATGAAACTTTTCTGTAAATTTGTCTTCCTGAGCATAGGATAACACTCTGACACAATCATCTCCACACATTAAATTCCATTCCCAATTATCACTTCTGTCCTTCTCATCTCCCACATAATAAATTAACCAGTGGCTTTCATCGTCCCACATCGTTACATAACAATTATATGATTGCAATTCGCAATCATCACCCAGATATGTATCATAAGAATTTCTTGTCACAACACCTACTGTTACACCGGATTTTTCTTGAAAATCCTCCAGATATTCTACAAGTCTTTCCTTATCATCAATCATGTACGCCTCATCATCAATTACGATTTCATTATCATAATCAAGAGGTAACTTACCCCCATTATCAATTTTGACAAAGGCCATCACTAGCACTGTTGAAAACACTAACCAAACAATACCAAATATTAATAACGTCTTTGCCTCTTCATTTGCTTTATATGGTCTTTGTGCATAATAATAATGCGGGCGATTATTCAAATAATAAACATACCGATTGGAACCGCTAAAATAACTATTTGAAATACGTGGTTTGGAACTTCTGCTTCCCCCACTTGAATGTGAGCCGCCATGACTACCTCCTCCATGGCTGCCTCCTCCTCCTGAATGTGGCATATCAAATCCTCCTTAAAATATATCAATACTCTATCCTTTTTCATGACTTCCTCTGTTATAAATCATGTTTTTCTCTTCTTTTTGCTGCTTCCTTATAAACCTGTTCATCAGATCTGGCAGATACAACGATAATCTTCATAATCCCATCTACTCGCTCTACCTTATAAACAACTCGGATTCCTAAATCTCTGAATTTTATTTTCATAAGATTCGTAAGATTTGTTCTACTTTTATTACCCAAAGGTTTTCCATCCCCACCTTCTTCTGTAGGTAATGGATTCTGACTAACTTTTCGAATACCTTTTAACACTTGTACCTGAGCTGAATGATCGAGTTTTTTCATATCTTTTTCTGCTTCTTCTAAGAACTCAATACTCCATGTCATTCGATATCAACATCCTCCGTATCTAAAAGTTCATCTTCACTGATTCCTAAATTACTCATTACAGAACTAAAGGAAAGCGTTTTATTTTTTCCATTATCTTCCATTCGCTTGTTTGCTTCCAATAAAAGGAAGTAATCTTCCTCAATTTCTGTCAGTCTCGTATATTCTTCAGGTGACAAAATAATTGCAGAAGGTTGATTGTTCTTTAAAACAATTAATTCTCTTTCAGAATGAAGTCTGTCAAATATCTTCGCTGCCTGACCTTTGTTAAACTGTGAAATAGGGATCAAACTTTGCAAAAGATCTGCTGCAATTGCCATAATAAACACCATTTCCAGTGGCATTGTCTTCTGTCGGCATTTCTATTTTAAGCTGCTCAATTTCCTGATGCATTTCATCAATCTGCTCCACCATCGCCTTTGAACGCTTGACATACTCTTCTCTTGTAAGCTTTTCTTCCGGAGATACCCTAAGATGTCGTAACTGTTGACACGAACCCGTACCACCCGGTGAAGCACATAGATTTCCGGTGATCTTTTGTACAGAACCACATCCCATTTCTTACAGGTTTCATATTCGCCGACTGCCCTTACAATAAAAGCATCCCTGCCCTATCATTCAGCCCTTCCATTCCTCAATCACGCAGGTATGATGCTTCTTATCCTTCCCTTCTGCATTATAATTAATCCCAACCAGAAGAACCTTATCAGAATACCCTGATAATGCTCCCTGATATCTCTTCTCCTTAATCTGCCGGATAGCGGTATCGGCAGACTGGTTATATTTCAGCTCCACGACCATAGCAGGTCTCCAACCGGCATTTGACCTTGGAATAAAGGTAAAATCCGCAAAGCCCTTACCGGAAGGCATTTCCCGGATAATATTGTAATATGCCGGTGCAGTGAAATATGCCATTGTAAGTACACAGCTTAATGAGTTCTCGTCATTGTATTTCAGGACAGATGTGTAGGTATCGTGAGCCTGTTCTATAATCTCTGCTACTTTTTCTGCATTTCCATCAATAGTTGCCATAAGCAATTCATCACATCTTGAAATTGCCTTTGATATTTCACTCCACTCACCTGTCTTTAATGCCATCTGAAATGTCTTGGCAACCTCGTAATTAGGAATATATGCACTCATTCTGTCTGCATCATATGCAAGATATCCCAGATGAATGAGTGCTGTTAATGCATCATCTTTAGAATGTATCTCTGATAAATCATTCTGGAATGTGCCCGTTTCGACCATTACCCTACCACCAGCCAGCATCGTCATAATATCATCCTTTAATCCGGCGTAATTCATCGTGATGAACGTGTTGATGGAAGCAAAGGAAGACGTGTTTCTCCAGTAGGAATCAAAATCCTGATTCTCCATGGATTGAGAAACCGAATTGGGATTGTACATATGAATACCGTCTATCAAATATCCATTGTACCATGCCTTCTCAGTCTCAAAATCCATATGATACTTATCACATAGTCCCTTCACTTCTTCCTCTGTAAATCCATAGTATTCAGTAATTGGCCTTGATTTCAACATCGTATATTCCCTGAAATTATTCAACGCCGACTCATCCTTTATCTTCTTAACTGGCAAAATACCGGTAATATATGCCAACGCCAGAAATGCCTTTGATTCTTCGGATTTAAACAGAGAATGAAGAAACTGCAAATATTGATGAACCAAATCCTTATCCTCGCTGTTTCGGATGACACAGTCCCATTCATCTATGATGATTACAAACGGAATCCCCGTTTTTTCATAAATCGCCTGTACTAACAAATACAAATCCTTATCATAATCCAGGGTATCTGCAAAATCCTTTCTAAAATCGTCGCAAAGGCGCTGATGAATTGACTCAATCAAATCCTGCTTATGAAAATCCCAAACCGAAGAAATATCAAGATGAATCACATTATACTGATTCATATACTTCCGGTAATCGGCACTTTCCGCAATTTTGGTGTCGTCAAAAAGTGGTGAGGAGTCACACCCACGGCTATAATAGGCATCAATCATTCCGGCTGCATGAGACTTGCCAAATCTTCTGGCATGACTTAAGGCGATACAATTCCCCGGTGTTCCCAACGCCTCATTCAAGTACTCCAACAGCCCCGTTTTATCCACATAAATCTTATAATTTCTATCTTTTTTAAAGCTATCATTTTTCGGATTAAAATACACTCCCATCCCTGTCACCTCGCTAATATACAGATACCCTTTAATGGTACGGATATATTCTTTCTGATTATATTGATTATAGTGAACTACCCATTGTCTAAAGCCAATGGGCTTCCTGCTTCATTGACCTCGCAACCTACTATCTCCACAGGCGTTAATTCGGGCAGTCCCTGCCCTACCCAGTAATTCTCTTATGCTATTTTTCTTAATCCCTCTGCCAATATATTCTTCGCAGCATTGATATCTCTGTCAT
>JAXFDY010000186.1:0-5541 GCA_034172985.1 Lachnospiraceae bacterium | reverse complement strand
ACGTTTCATCATTTTCGCAGATTTGTGTCCTACATATCCACGGTCAATTTTGGAACCGGAATTGGTTGTATTCTTTTTGCTTTTTTCTACTTTATCAGACCAGTCCTCAGTTTGTTTTGCCGCTTGTGATAGTCTTTCGATTTCCTTTTTTAGTTTCGTGTTCTGGCTTAATTCAAACTCATCTTGAAGCTGTTTATTTTTCCACCAGGAAGAAAAATTACCTTTCTGGATTTCAATGTCAGCACGATTTATGGACAGAATATGGTCTACACAGCTATCCAGTAATGCTCTATCGTGGGAGACAAGAATAAAACCTTTCTTACGCTGTAAATATTCCCCCACTTTTTTTCTTGCCTCTGCATCTAGATGATTGGTTGGTTCATCTATTAGAAGAAAGCTATTAGGTGCAAGAAATAAAGCAGCTAGGAGCACTTTTGTTCTCTCTCCGTTGGAAAGCGTTTCAAATGGTCTGTAAAGTGCTTCTGATTCAATATCAAGCAAGGATGCTTCTTTTATGAATTCCCAATCCTCTGCAAAAGGACAAATATCCTGCATGACCTCGATTGAAAACTTTGATGTGTCATCTACAGAATAAGGGAAATACTCCACTTCAACATTTTTGCTGATTGTTCCACTATAAGGATATTTCCCCATCAAAAGATTAAGAAAAGTAGTTTTCCCTCTTCCGTTTCTTCCTGTAAATCCTAATTTCCAATCTGTATCAATTTGAAAGCTTACATTTTCAAACACATTATCATAACTACCTTCGTACGCAAAGGTCAGGTTTGATACATTTATCATTGACATAAATAAATTCCTCCTTTTTCATCTTATATTCTTATAGGCAAAGTGGGAATTTCCGACGGTTTTATTACTCTATGCAAATAACCATCTTCCCAAACTTTGCATAGAGCCAATCATGTACAATTTCCGTTTCCTTACTCATCTTTTACCTCTCCTTAAAAATAATCAATATACAGCAATGCGTAAAATTCAAATTTTAGCGAGCCTTTACTTTAGCTCATACAACAAAATATTATATCATAATAACTGTTATTTTTCTAGCAAAAAAGCACCCAAGAAATCACGATATCTGGTTCCATCTTTTCTGCGTTTGATACTCTTGTTGCCATACATCCCAGCTCCACATATTGGGCATTTGATAATTCCTGACAACATGTGAATCTTCTCATTTTTCTGCTTATTTACATGTTCATATTTCTTGGCATATCGCTCAATCTTCTCTTGTGCGGCATTCCAAACATCTTCTGATATAATCGCTTCATGTAAACCATCTACCAACAAATAATCATCCTGCTCTACAAGGTGATAGTCATTTCTTGTACCATGAACCTTTTCTGTTTTATGCCTGCCATAGGCAATCTTTCCGCAATATACCGGGTTCTTTATAATTCTTCGAATAAGAGCGGCATCAAACAATGGATTCTTTCCATTCTGTCTTGCCATTTTTCTAATGCCATGATTCTCAAGATATTTTGCAAGTCCATTAGCACCAATATCTGTATTTACATACTCTTCAAAGATAATACGAATCGCCTCTGCTTCTTCCTCATTTATCTCTAATTTGCCATCTACTAATTTATAACCATAAGGAGCAAAGCCACCGTTCCACTTCCCTTCTCGAGCTTTCTGCATACGACCTTCCATTGTCTGAATGCGAATATTTTCACGCTCTATCTCCGCCACCGCAGACAATACAGAAATCATAAGTTTTCCCGCTTCCTTAGATGAATCAATCCCATCCTCAACACAGATGAGATTTACTCCGAAATCCTGCATGGTTTGTAACGTCGCTAATACATCCGCTGCATTACGTCCGAATCTTGATAATTTGAACACTAAGACGAAGGATACCTCGTCCCTACCAGATTTTATATCGTCCAACATTCTGTTAAATGCAGCTCGTCCCTCTATGGATTTTCCGGATTTACCGGCATCCTCATATTCACCAGCAATTTCATAATCATTATAATCACAAAATGCTTTCATGCGTGATTTCTGTGCATCCAATGAATAACCATCTATCTGCATGGATGTGGAAACTCTCGTGTATATGTAAACCTTTGTTTTACTCATAAAATCTCCTTCACACTGTATATATGGATCAAGGTCGCAAATTGCGACCTTGAAAATTAAATAACCTTATCTGCTCCTAACAACAAATTATCTATTACAGGATGAATCATTGCGATGTTCTCAATCTTATTAATAGCACATAATTTCTTACCTGCGTCCTTACTAGAGGCACCACAATGATATGCTTGTTCTGTCGGCAAACCATAATCAAGAACAATCAATCTGTCATGACAATCCGGATTGGATTTGATTCGAAGTGGTGGATACTGATTGATAAAGTCACTTACAACTGCTGATGTCAGAAATCCTTTTCTGCCATGCCCATTCTCTGTAAATAAAATTACTTCCACACCTTGTTTCTTCTGTGATAACATCTGTAACGTCTTTGTATTCATATAATCGTCCACAACATAAATACATGATGTTGCTTGTTGATAAATATCTATGTATGCTGCGTCTGCTTCGAATTTCTGCCCTTTATAAATGACAAAGTTTTTGAAATCTTTATCTGACACAAAATTTTCATTAAGTGTGTCGATACTTTTTTGAATATCTTCAATATCATTTTGCGTCTTCTTTTTCCAATCTGAAATTCCTGCAACTTGTACCGATATCTCAGATACTTTCGCTGTTACAAGTCTCATTTCTGATTGTGTGACAAACTGCTGATTCTGTTTTATGTAATGGCGCATTTCTCGAAATGCACGCATAATAAATATACTCTGTTGTTCCGCAAGCTTCCCTTTCAAAACAGTAGCAAGCATATATATTCCTTGTTCAGTAAATGCGTATGGCATTTTCTTTATATTGGTACCTCTTTTATCTCCCTTTTCATTCAAAGTCACAATTTGTGACTTTGAAAATTCTTCTGGTATTTCTTCTTTTTTAAGTTGAAACATAAAATCCTCTGGAAACCTATCAATATTTCTTTTCACCTGCTGATTTAATGCTTTAACTTCATATCCATAGAGTTCAGCCAAATCATAATCAAGCATGACCTGCTGCCCTCTTATTACATAGACTCGGTTACATATATTATCTACTGTCATCAACTCTGTAGCTTCTGCCATAGTACTTCTCCAATCTTTTGTCTACTCCATATCTTCCAATGCCTCTATCTGCTTCAAAGCCTCCATATATTTCATCAGTCTTTTACGCTGTGCATCTTTCATAGCATGAATATCCTCTATGATACGAATGTCAGCCTTGGATATTTCCGGCTCTGCCTTAACCTTCTTTGGCTTGTATTCTACATAATCCTCATCAATACCTTTTCCAGTTAGCAACTGTTCCGGTGTCACTTCCAGTGCCATACAAATATCCATAATCTTATCTGCTGATGGATTGGTCTTCTTCGTCTTCCAATCACTAATAGTACTACTTGCTAATCCTACCTGTTTTGCAAAAGCATTCTGTGACATATTTTTATCTTTTAAAATTTTAAATATTCTTTCACTGATGATCATATTATCTCTCCATTATCGTTACTCGTATATACGAGTATTGTAATTCCTTGTATATTTCTCGTATCTACGAATAGATTAGCACCATATATTTGGATAGTCAACCCATTTCACACCATTTCTTTGGAGTTTGCTTATTTCCATATATTTCTTATAGATTCCCTTTATACGCATCTGAGCAAGATACTTATCAGGCTCTGGTAGAGAATCCAGGTCTATTGTTTCTGCATATTTTGCTATTATGTTCCCAAGGAACTCTGCCAAGCTGCTCCATTCATCACGTTCTTTTATTTCAACTTTTTGATGCTTTATGATTAATCCCCCTCTCATCTTTCTTTATTACATCTTGAACAATCAAATTTTCCGCAGAATCATCATTTACAAAGGATGCCTGCCTCTTGGTATTGATTACCTTATCCAACACTCTTGTTGCCTCTTCATAATATTCGCCCTTTAGAAGCTCCAAAAATAGTTGTAACTCCTCCATTGGAACCATTTGGAAACGACATCTTTGTCCGTTATACTCCGCTACAACATTCCATTCGCCAGCAATAAACTCTCTCGCTGCCTCACGTTTCATACGGATTTCACTTTGGCTCATTCCTGCTTTCAAGAAACTTCTAAATCGCCATATATTCCACTCTGTTTCTTCCAACATTTTAATCGTGTATCTTGCATCTAACCCATATCTAGTATAACTGTCAGTAATTAACTCGACTTTTTGACCGGCAACGTATCAACCACCACTTCTTCATTTGAATTAATCTCTTCAAGTTTGTATTTCCAATGATAGATAACAGGTTCCTCATTTACTTCATCAAAGTATTTATATATACGCTGCACAAGTTCATCCTTAGTTTTTACACGAATGCCCTTAAGCATCTGACGAGTAAGTTTACTGAAGAAGCCCTCAACAAGATTCAACCATGAGCCGTGTTTTGGAGTAAATACAAATTCAAATCTTCCTGGTACGGTTGCGAGGTATTTTCTGGTCTCCTCAGAAGAATGAACTTTAAGGTTATCCAACACCAGACGAATCTTATCTGATTTTGGATACTTATTATCAAGTTTTTTAAGAAATTCAATGTAGTCCTTACTGTTATGGGACTCCTTAACGAGTGGAATCGCCTCACCTGTTTGTAAATCTATTCCGGCAAGCAGTGAAATGGTCCCAAGACGCCTGTACTCATAATCTCGGCTTATGGTCTTATGATTATTATCCGGCTGGAGATCTTCTGACGTGGTGGCAATTGCCTGGATTCCAGGTTTCTCATCATAAGAGAGTACATGCACCACCTGATCATCACCAAATGGAAGAACTTGTCCCTTTTCATCGAACTGTAATGATAGCTGTTTATATACCAGAAGGACATTGTGCATCTTTTGGTCAAAATCTGGATCACGATTTTCGCAGTAATAAGTTATTTTGTTAGGCTTAATATCTGCCTCTTCAAGTATTGTGCGAACCTTTGACTGACTTATAGTTGATAGCCTTGTATGACCTGCATCTTCTGCAAACTTATTGATATGTTTTGTGAGAAGGGCACGTGTCCATACTTCTGCTGAATAGCCAAGATCAACCGGCTTCTGACATGCGATATTTATAATCCACGCCTTTTCGTCATCGGTTATTTCAGCATTACGGCCACGACCGGGAGCATCAAACAAGGCGTTTTCGACACCGCCCTCTTTGAATTTATTCAAGCACAACATTACACTGCATCTATTGATGCCTACTTTATCAGCAATATCATTAATAGAAACACCATCAGCACGTAACAACAGTATTCTTGCTCTACACACGGTTTGTGCCTGTATTGTTCTGGCACGTGTTTGTAATTCAAGATACGAACGCTGCTCCTCTGTTAATGTTATTGTGTTTGCTTTTCTGCCCATGAATATGACCTCCCTATACAATTATATGAAGATTATATCATGGAATACTTATTTAGTCGAGTTAATTAAAAACATTTATACTAGT
>JAXFDY010000117.1:0-5738 GCA_034172985.1 Lachnospiraceae bacterium | reverse complement strand
AGAAGAAACACCAACAACATCTTCAAGCACATCATCAAATTCAAACACTTCAGAAAATTCAAATACATCAAATAGTTCAAACAACACATCCACAGAAGAAGAAACCGAATTTGATCCATTTTCGGACTTGGGGCAAGACCCAGGTGATTGGGGTTCTGACTGGGAACCTGTAGGTGGTGTTGTTGGAAATTAATCCATAAGCAGTAACAAATAAATACAGCAGTTAAATCCTTTAAAGGCAGCACCTTCTCTGGTGTTGCCTTTCTAACTTAGAAGGAGGTAATTTCAAATGACAGCAAAAGAATACTACTTAAGCAAAGACCAAATTTCAGTTCATTTTATTATGCCCACTGTGCGTAGGTCGCAGACATTCTTGCGTAGATAAGCGTAACGGAGTGAAGCTATCAAGCAAGGGTGTCGTTGCGACAGCACAACGGGCGAATATCCCACGAGTGGTACTATTACCTCGTGGGTTATCCCTTTTTCCCAAAATGCTTGCAACCTCTTATTTTATGGGGATGAAAATGGGAGCTGCCTTATTCCCATTTCCCTTGTTCTTGCCCATTATTTTCTCCATACAAGTATATCATTTTCTATTAAATACCTGATTAATGTAAAAGCTTTTAATCTTGGTATCTTTAGTTTATCAATTTCATTTAATATATCATAATCTGAAAATATGGAAGCTGTTTCTTTAGTAGTAAACTCTTTAGCTAATCCCTGTGTCAATAAATATCTCCATAATTGATTTTCAATAAGTCCAACTTCCGATTTCATTTCTAAGCATGCGTTATAAAAATAATCAGTTAAATCTGCATTAATGTATATAGTGTTTTGGTTTTTATTCTTATCACAATTCCGTACACCATCAACTTCATCAATGGAAAGTTTTTCTGCATTTTTATTATAATTCGTATCATCTGGATTTACTTTATAACTATTATACGTATAAATTACAGATAAATATGGCTGTAATTCTATGTCTATAAATAAATTAATTAGTTCTCCATCTGGTATTCGTTCTAAAGCATTTCCTAATACTCCATCATTTATATAGTTCCATTCAATACTATATACTGTTTTCTCAAATAATTCCCAAAGATTCTCTGGTAATTGAATTTTAAGTTTAGATTTTTTTTTCTTATCTTTCTTATCTTCTTTATCTAAATCCCTAACTGGACGATAACCATTTTCTAATCTTCGGATTCCATGATAAATTGCCATTCTAATAATTGTAGCTTTACTTATTTTAAAAGTATCAACAACTTCTTGAAGATATGCAACAGTAATATGTGATATTGAAAATGTTCGTGTTCTTGTTTTATTGTTCATTTAGTCACCAATTCCTATGCTTTTTCGACTACTATTTCATCTATATTTTGGCATGATTCTCCTATGTTGTCAACTGATTTATAAGATATGGCATAATAATCTTGTCGATAGGACATAGCGCTAATAAAAAAAGAAAGGAGAAACGGTAACATGTTAGAAATTGAATTCAGCCTCATATTTGTATATGAGTTACAAAAACATAACAATAAAAGAATTAAAAAATCTCTTAAAGGAAAACGAAGCACCCAAAATAGACAGTAAACGCAAAATCACAAGAAAACTGTTGGCAGATGAAAATTATTCCATATTATTCCAAACTCCAGTTAATGACAATACATTAACAGTCTACAGAAATGGATACATACTGTATGAGCATCAAAAATACTACACAATATTCACACTGGATGCATTAAAAATTGAATACAAGTTCGTAGATGGTACACATTTTACTGTTCCAGAAAGTGAATATTGCGATAATGCAATATTGGCACTTGCAATGATTGGTGAAATGAGATTAGCAAGAAACAGTTATGCAAGAAGTGTTAAGCCAGTAGAAGAAGAAATTAAATTTGAACAATATAACATTAATTTGTCTGTTCCAGATATTGCTGATGATATAATAAAAAAGTATGAAAAAGAGTGTACTTATAAAAAACTTAAAGAAGCATATAAAAAACTTACTAAGAAACAGCAAGAAGTATTGTGGCTGTATTATTTCAATAACTACACACAAGAAAAAACAGCATCTTTACTTGGTATCGGTCGCACTTCTGTTCAGTCTTGCATTAATAATGCTATTGGTCGACTAAAAAAGTTGCTTTAAAAATATATTAAAAGCCGAAAATGTGGGAAGAAAAAATCTTCCTACATTTTTTTTAAAAAATTACCGTCAAAATGTTCTGTAAAACATAATTATATGTAAGGCAACTTACAAAATAAAAATTTAAGGAGGTCATAAAAATGGCTACACCACTTTTAAGAGACATTGTTCTTAACCAAACAACCCTTACAGGAAAACGCAAGCCAACTGTAACAGTTACAGAGGCTCGCACTCGCTACAAAATCAACCCAGAAACCAACACTAGAACTGACGAAATCGACGGATATTCCGTGGATATTATCGCTGTTCATGGGAAATTACAGACAGTAAAACTTCCTGTAGAAACTAAAGCAACTATTGATAAAATAGTTACTGCACTAAAAAACAATCAAATTGTAACTGCTGACTTTGGCATACCATCAACTCTTCGTGGTAAATGTTATGCCATGCTACGTAACGGTCAACTGATGTCAGGTATATCATGTACAGCTGATACTATCAACATTGTCAAGATTGAGGACGAAGTTGAAGATTTCACAGATGATGAAGTTGAACTGTAAAAGATACTAAAAAACAACGGGGGCGTGCATAACGCCCTCAACATTTAAAAAGATTGGAGAATTAAAATATGATGAACAATGAAATAACCCCGACCAGATATACATATGCCAAAGATGTTAATGATGCAACAGCATCCAAATTAAAAAAACCAGCATATACAAATATGCGACTTCCACTCTGTACACTTGAAATAGCACCAGAAACGCTAAGTCGTGATAATGATTGTGTATTTCATGTCGTAGATGCTATGAAACGTAAAAACTCAATGGGCAGACAAGTTATCATACTAAGGATAATTACCAACACAAACCGAGGCGTCAATGTAACAATCCCATGCGTAAACAATGATATTCTTTATGACAAGTACATTGACCTTAGATTCCTGATAAGAAACAAGGACACTGTATATGTTGAGTTTCCAAATCTTTATGTGCAAGGTTCTAAGTTCCGCTACGAACTTATGCTTATTGCATATGACTTCAAAATTACAAATTATGTGTAGGAGGAAACGGATTATGATTAAAGAAATATCATTTGAAACAATTAATGTAATACCCTCTGCCAATATAGCTGTCGTATCAACATTTAGTGTGTCTTGTAATCAGGACACATTAAAGGCTGATAAAATGGTACTCAATGTGGCAATAGACCCTGTTAAAGCAAATGCACAGATACTTTCAATTCCTGTGTTTATTCCTGCTGAACACAACTTTGATACTGCCGAGCATCATGCCATGCTCTGTCAGTTCAGACTTGGCAGTCCGTTTGTGGCTGTAAAACTGTCTGGATTAAAACTGTTCCATAATGAATCCAACAATCACTACTTTGCAACTGCTGACAGATTTGAAACTATTGATAATCTAAAAAAATATATGGAGGATGACTTAATATGAAATACAGAACAATGTTATCTAAAACCATGAAAAAAATTTATGATTACTACAATCTTAAATACAAGAAAGAACTTGAAGTCGAACACAGACAACAGCTTAACAGGTTAAATACAGCAATCTATCAGATGATGTGCAGAATAGCCTTTGAACTGTGCGAATGCTTCTATAAAAGGCATTACGCATTACTTAACACAATAACTGATATAAGTGATGTTAGAATTTATGATTATGTGCAGTTTACAGATGGTACATATGGTTTTAGATTCCTGTTATCTAAAGCCACCACAGAAAAAATCGCAAATACACTTCTGCTACAGGTTCGTGACAATATGAACAGGGATATTTATAATACACAAAATAAGTATATGTGTATGGTGGGTATTGATGAATACCAGTATATGTACCCTTATCTGTCATCTGGTCTGTATGTAATGTCTGTACAGCATTTCAACGAATCAGACGTTATTATAACTGTGGCATCTCACATACAGCCATAAAAAAATAAAAAAATCTGATAAAAATACCGTCAAAACCCTAGTCCTTTCATGGATATTTATAAAATAAATTTTCATGGGAGGACTTTTTTATGAGCGATTCAACAGAAAAAAGCAAAACAACATATGACAAACAGTCAAAGTCATTCTTCTTAACACTTAACAATCCACTTGATTACGGATACACTCACGAACACATCATTGAGATAATCCATTCAAAATTCAAGAATGTTGTCTACTGGTGTATGTGTGATGAACAAGGTAGCTGTTATCATACCCATATCTATATACTGCTTTCTAAGAAAAAGCGTTGGTCGGCTGTACAGCGTGCTTTTAATCACAGCCATATAGAACAACAAGTAATGGGTACGCCACAGGATTGCAGAGCCTACATAAGAAAAGATGGTATTAAATATGCAGATAAGGCTGAAACAAATTTCCCAGATACCTTTTATGAGGAGGGGGAAATTCCAAAAGTTTATCTGTCAAATGACAGGGTTGCAATGCTTGAACAGATAGAATCTATGTTGGATGATGGATTACGCCCAGAACAAATTATGGCGCAATCAATAGTGTTACGACAGTATGAATCATTGATACGTAAACACTTCTTTGCCAGACGATTCGCAGAGACACCACCAATTAGAGAAGTAACTGTAGTCTGGGAGCTTGGTTCCAGTGGTTCTGGCAAGTCATACGAATATGTAAATCTATGTCAAAAATATGGTGCAGATGAGGTGTTCTATGCCAGTGATTATGCAAATAATTGTACTGCACTACTTGATAATTACCAAGGAGAGAAAGTATTGTTTCTGGACGAGGTTAAGGAAAAAAGTCTGAATTTTGGATATTTTCTACAGTTATTACAAGGGTATCGAACACCTGTTCATGCCAGATATAGCAATGTCTACAGCCTGTGGGAAGAAATACATATCACATCTATTTTTACTCCACATGATATATATGAAGGCATGGTAGATATAAATAACAGAGAAAAAGACAGTGAGTACCAGTTATTAAGACGTATAACAAAATATGTGTATCACTGGAAAACAGATGATGGAGAATATCATACTTATGAAATGGATGCAAAAGATTTTATATCTTATGATGATATAAAAAATCGTGCAGAAGGTATTGCATCTGACTTTAAATCTGCTGATTCAGAATCAACACCATTTAAAGAATAGGGGGGTCATAATGGACAAATTAATTAAGGACTTGTGCCAAGCCGAAGTAAATGGTATTATTGATGTAGATAGTGTGCAAAATGCTATTATGATAAGTAAAAAAGATAAAATAAAAAAGATACATCCGTACTCTGTTACGCCACCATCAGATAA
The DNA here is from genome assembly GCA_034172985.1 of Lachnospiraceae bacterium. Classification (GTDB taxonomy): domain Bacteria; phylum Bacillota; class Clostridia; order Lachnospirales; family Lachnospiraceae; genus CAG-303. The sequence goes on along the minus strand of JAXFDY010000117.1, from coordinate 295 downwards.
AGATAAACGATGGCAGACGTGTTTCAAGAGTACAGATGGCAAAAAGAAGCATGTAAAAGCACAAACAGAGGATGAACTGTGGAATAAGTTAATTCAGCTGTATTCAGTACAGGAACAGGCAGAGAAACAAACATTTTATAATCTGTACTGTGAATGGATGGATTACAAGAAAGTAATCACAAATTCTCCGAACACAATCAAGAGACATGAACAACATTACAGAAAATATTTTTTAGGTTCTGTCTTAAACACCAAAGCAGTCAGTTCCATTGATGAATTGTTTTTAGAAAAGTTC
>JAXFDY010000096.1:0-2067 GCA_034172985.1 Lachnospiraceae bacterium | reverse complement strand
TGTTGGCAGAAGTGGTCGGATTTACTGTATTTTTGGGAATTCCATATCTTGCAGCAGCGTTTGACAATAATCCTGAGGTAGTTGCAATCGCAACAAAACAGGCACATGTTGAGTCATTATTTTACTGCTTGCTTGCTTTTTCACACTGTATTGCAGGAATTATGCGTGGGGCAGGGAAATCCACTGTGCCAATGTTTACTATGTTAGCTTCATGGTGCCTGATTAGAATTACCTACATTTCAGTTACGGTTCATTTTATTCCGAAGATTCAGGTGATTTTCTGGGCATATCCACTTACATGGTCAATCAGTTCTGTTATATTTCTGATTTATTTTTTAAAGGCAGATTGGATTCATGCGTTTGAAAAATAGTAAATTAAAAATTGTAACCAACAATAATTGATAAAATAATTCAATAAGAGTCAGCGTTGAAGAATAAAAACTTTTCGCACTAATAAATATACTGTTTTTCTGCATTATGCCTTCAAATGTGATACTATGAAAAAAGAAATTTTTCTCAAAGTAGGGAGTTAGCACAATGAAGAAGGCAACAGAATGGGTAAGAAAAAAGATAAAGCGTACTAAAAAGGGAAAAGACCGTGGTATTGTGGATTTCATGATGATAACACAGCATTTTTTCAAAAATATCAATCAGTGGATTGAAGAAATGGAAGATCCTAGACATCAGAGCTATACAGTATATACTCAGTCAGATCTTATATACATGGGTATACTAAAAAATATATGTGGTCAGTTCAGCATGAGACAGATGGAAGAAAACTTTAATGAGGAAAACTGTATTGATACATTACGCATCCTCTCAGGGCATAAAGGTCTTGAGGAGATGCCACATTATGATACGCTGAATTATTATCTTGAAAAGCTCTCACCTGAGTGTCTTTCCCAGCTGCGCGGGAAAATGGTGAACCATCTGATAAGAGGAAAATATTTTAACAGGGAAAAGCTGCTTGGAAAATACTGGAGAGTGATACTTGACGGGACGGGTCTTGCCTGCTTTAGAGAAAAACACTGCCCAAACTGCCTGTGTACAACAAAGATAATGGAAGATGGCAAAAAGGTAAAACTGTATTACCATAAGGTACTGGAAGCTAAAATCGTATTCGGGGATAAGATAATAGTAAGTCTGGGGACAGAATTCATAGAGAACGAAGATGAAAATGTAAGCAAACAGGACTGCGAAACAAATGCAGCAAAAAGGCTGTTGTCAAGGATTAAGAAAGAGCATTCGAGACTTCCCATATGCATACAGGGAGATGCCCTGTATGCGACTGAACCACTGATGGAACTGTGTGCAAAGAATGGCTGGAAATATATATTCACGCAAAAGGATACGCGTCAGAAGCAGGTCGGTGAAGCGTATGAATGGATAAAAGAGGGAAATGGGGCAACAGAGGTCAGTGGAATCTGTGAAGAAAAGGGAACCGGCAGATATGTCAACCATGTAGAAGAAACAGCTGGTAAAAAACAGAAAATGAATATTTTGGAATATCAGTATACATGTGGAAGTGAAAAAAGTAAGAAGCAGAAACTGATAACATTCCAATGGATAACAAATATAGATTTGGATAAAAAGAATACAGAAGAAATGATAAAGGCAGCACGTGGACGCTGGAAAATAGAAAATGAAGGCTTTAATAACCAGAAGAATGGGATATACAGAATAGAACATCTGAACAGCAAGAATCCAAATGCAATGAAGAACCACTATCTTCTGACACAGATGTCAGATATTCTGATGCAGATATATCTTGTATGGAATCCGCTTGTCAAAGAAATAAAACAGAGCATAAAAAATACATCTTCAATGTTACTGGAAAGTTTTCGAAGACAAACAGTAACGGATGAAGATGTACATTACATCACAAGATATACAAGTATATATCTCGAATAGCAAGTTAATTGTAGCACAGGTGGTGGTTGAATGGAAGATACAAAAACAAAATAATTTTGCAGGATTTACACATAAGAGGAATAAGTATACCTAAAACAAATGTGGATAACTTTCAAAAAAAGCAAAAAGAATATATGTTCGAGATGTTAAGTAAGG
>JAXFDY010000072.1:0-2680 GCA_034172985.1 Lachnospiraceae bacterium | reverse complement strand
TAATATACGGCGAATGACATTTGTCAGAGTGTTAACTGTCTTAAGTTCTCTATACTCATCCCATAGAGCTGCATATGAGTTTTGAATTGGATTATAATTTTCCAGTTCTGTCGGCCTTGTCTGGCTCTGTCTTACGCAATGAATAACATTAGAAACATTATCTGTTTTGCGAATCATATAAAATGACACACTCTTATAATGCTTCACCTGATGATGCGTAATTTCCTTATGAAAATAAACGTTGTGAGTAAGAATAAAAATCTGTTTGATATAGTCACCATCAACTTTTGGACTTCTATAGTCCGTATTGTTGTAGCAAACCTCAATCATTTCTCTGACCAGTGCGCTAACAATGAACAGCGCGCCACTATCCATACTTGACACCGGGTCATCAATAACAACGATTTTATCTTTAACCTCATCGCTACTATAACTACCCTTTACTAAATGATAGAAATACAGGAATGCGATAAAGTTTCTTTCTCCCTCAGATAGCTTTTCAGCAACACTTCCGTCCGGTCGAATTACTTCATATGTATTCTGAACGCCATCTTTCGCTTTCAAGCTGAACCCTTGGAATCCTGATGTACGTATAATTCTATTGATTCCTTCGATAGCCGCTTCTGTATTTACAACTTTCTTGTTAAGGTCAGAAATCTCCATATTCAGCTTGTTCCCATCTGCAATTAATGCTTTCATCTGTGTATTTAAAGCAGAAATATCCGATGAAATTGTGCTAATGGTATCTCGATAATTCTTAACAACATCTTTAAGTACAAATGCAAGATATTCCCACACTTCTTTTTTGCACTTTATCTTCTGGTTCTTGATATCGCTAACAATATTATTTCGAGCAGTAATCTGAACATTCAACTTATCTATAATTGCACCGATATCAAGAAGAAGACTGTCGATATCTTCAAGTGATGCAATCGTAGTAGGTTCTTTAATCTTTGCAGAAATGCGCTGATTGTTAATAGTGATTGCATCTTGCAACATCTTTAATTTGGTTTGATACGGCTCAATGTTTAATCCCGGCATAATCTCGCCGAGATTACCCTGAAGGGTTCTCAATATTGAATCCATCTCGGATTTATATACAGACTGGAATTTTGTTATTTCCGCTATGTCCGACTGATACTGTGCATCAAAACAAGCTGCTATATCTTGGTCAAAACCCTCTGGCAACTTCTGCTGGCAGTATGGACACTTGCCATCCGTCTGTCCAGCGTAATGTGAATGACCTTGTCTTACCCAGTCAGTTGCATTTAACGCTTTAATGAAACTTGCAAATGGGGTTTCACTACTGCTTGCAATTGCCTTACCCATAAGCTCATATCCCGGAAGAGACGCGTAGGTTGCCTTACCAGCCTTCGCATAAACTGCATATTTTTTATCATCACCGTGAAATATTGTATTTACCGTTGATTCCAGTTCAGAAAAATCATGGTCAACTGGGGTTATGGCCAATATTTCTTCAGCGAATAATGCCTTCTTCTTTTTACCGGTGATAACAGCATCAAATACTACTCGCATCTTTTCTGTCTGTTTCCAGCACTCTTCTTGATATTCTATCAGCGCAGTATCTTTTTCGCCTTGCTTCTTGTCAGCGGTTTCCTTGGCTTGTTTGTATTCTTCGCCCTTTTGTTTTTTCTGCTCAGCTAATTCTTCTAATTTCTTTTGTACTTCAATATTGGTTTCGCATACTGTAAATACACCTGCTAAATTATCATAGTTTGCAAAGTTAGCATTTACAAAGTCAGTATCATAAACCAAGACATCATAATCTGACGCAGACTTTCCGTTCTGCCAGTCAACCTCTGAATTTGACTTTATTGTTCTCGCTATGGTAGACTTACCAGCACCATTTTTACCATAGAAAAAATTAACGAATGTCGGCTCTATTACTTCACCTGTAAATGTGGCGTCATTTAGTGTTATTTTTTCAATAGCTGATTGCATCTTTGGCTTCATAATAAAACCTCCTCCTTATTCTTTAATTTTTCCTTCTCTAACCCATTCATCTACTTCAGAGATTTTGAACTTATATCTTTTACCTGCCTTATAAACAGGAAGTTTTCCTTCTTTAATCCATGTTCTTACAGTATCCTGACTCAAACTCAAATGCTCTGCGACATCCTCAAGATTGACCCATTTTTCTACCTGCATGCTTTCATATTCTTCGCTCATCTTTCTTACCTCCATGAATATTTTCAATGAGTGTTAATTTTACATTCTAAATAGTGGAATACCGTTTTCACCTAAGACCTCCACCATATTTATTCTCTTTATAGCCCAATGCATACGATTAAGCTCGTTGAAATTTGAATTTCCCTGTATACCCAATTCAAATAGAAGTTCATTCAATTTCTGCTGTGGAATCTTATTTAGCAATTGGTAATAAACCTTGATTCCATTATCCTGCACTTTCACATCTGTGATAATTCCGTAATCAGCATAATGATTATCATCTGTTTTTCCGTAATCGTGATTCTCAGTTGCAATGATTGCAGGAAATGTTTTTATTATTTCTATAGCCTCCGGTGTTAATGCAGCATATAGTTTTTTCAATTCTTCTGAAGTGCTCTCTGTGATAGCTCTGTCTTTATCAACCATTACGTGACCCGTTCCGTCTAACTCATCTCCTGCAACTATTATCAGATTGTAGTAATCCAGATTT
>JAXFDY010000070.1:0-2610 GCA_034172985.1 Lachnospiraceae bacterium | reverse complement strand
TTCTATTGAACTCACTCTTTCATTTCCTTGCTCTGATATAATATATCCTTGTTCTGGCATATTATATTGGAGTCTCAGATGTTTAATCTGCCACCTTAAAGCCTCGTTGTACTCTAACAGTTGTTTTTTTGTCAGTTCTTTTGTTTCTATATCAAAACTATCTAGTCGCTTTTTCATTTCTGATGAATACTCTAACATCTTATATAAACGTTCATAACGTTCATTCTGCTCACGAACTACTTCAGGAGTAACTGTTTCAACAATTTGAATAGAATCATTTTTCTCAAGTTCATAATCTTCTACTTCTGCTTCCATATTATTCTCAGATATAGCCTTGTATAAAGAATCTTCTTGTGAGGCTTCCAAATTATTCTCATCTGGAGTATGATATTCCACTAATACTTGAACAGAATATTCACCGGTCGAATCATTATAACTTTTCACAGAATCAACAATCTTAGTCTTGTTAGTAGGTAAAATAAGGGAATTCCCGAATAATTTAGAAAAAAGAGAACCTGATATATCTTTATTGTCATTATCACCATTTACCTGCTTACTCTTTTGACAAATAGCAGAAGCTACACTACAAAAATTTGAAAAACTCATGTTAAAAGTACTAGTTGCATCATTAACCGCATATTTTAAAGCGTCCATATAGTTATTAGCAGATGCATTACCAATAGCTTGCAATTTTTCCGGATTGTTGAATTTATTGTTTACAAACAATCTTTCTATCCGGGTGGCTTCTACTATTTCTTCTTGTTCACATATTGCTTTTTCCAACTGCTTTTGTTCTTGCTTCTGATCTACTAACTTTTTCAAGAATTCTGTCTCCTCCTTTAGAAACTCGTTTATCTCTTTCAATTGATTTTTTGACTGAGCCATAATTTCTCCTGCACAAATGACAAGCGCAAGGAATATACATGTAATTTTAAAAATTTTCATAATTCTATTCTTTTTTGATATTTCATTGGTATTGTCACACTGCCTGTTTTGTAAATGTAGCCCCATTGTTGAGCAGTGCATTTAACCATCTCCAAATGCTTATAACCATTCTTGAAATTTTGTGGATATCATATATACAAAGAAGATGCCTAGTCAGTATTTCTTCTTTACCTTTGATTTGGCCAACAGCAGGAAATAGCAATAAACCGTTTCTCCTTCTGGACCTTTGAACTTCATTAGCGACTGTATTTCACCTAATTTGGATTTAGCCTTCTGGATATCTTTATCACTAAACTCTTCGATTGAAGAGGAGATGTTCCCCTCTTTTATTGAAGAGGATGTCTCCGATTCAACAAATGCTCCTTTCATGCTTTGATTATCCGTTTGTTTTTTGTCAAATATCTCCCCCTCTTTATTTCTAGTTTCATATGCACTCTCCGATTCATTCTTTGCACCATTGAGAAACTCACCCATAGTACGTGTCGCTTTAATTTTTGCTGCACGTGCTTGATAAGCCTCTTTCATTGTAGATTGCATAATTTCTAAATCCACTAATACATATTTATTTTTCACTTTTAGTATCTTAGTACCATCAATATTTGACATTTCGTATTCTGCCTTAACTTTACTCATCAACTCATATCTTTCCTCGTCGGATAGTTGTGCGTAAGTTGCAGTGCTGATGGCAAACATTGCGAATGCCACCAGCAGTTTATATAACCCTCTCATTATTATCTATTATTGTTTGTGCCATTTATTATCTCATAGTCAATATTCTTCTCTTGAAGATCCTTAACTACATTATTTAGTTGCTGCTGACTCTTGAGCTTGTAATTTTGTTGCGATTCCATCTTTCTGTAAGCATTGTCAGCCTCCTGTTGACGAACCTGAGCATCCCGGCTTGCCTGTCGATCAAGATTATCTTGCTGCATAGCATTTTCCGCAGCTGCCTTACGCATAGAGTATGTAGAGCCTGTTTTCTCCATTTCATACTCATCAAAAACTTCTTGCATAGTTTTCGCAAATTCGGCACGATTGCGCATTATTGTCTGATCCTGCTCTTCTATTAATCCGATGACCCCCTGTTTGTCATATTCTACAAGAACTTCATAAGTATATTCTTCTGTTGATGGATTATAATATCTTTCATAATCAATAATCTTACATCCATTATTAATTCTTTTTGAAACCAATGTAGTAATTTGCTCTTTCTTTGATTGTTTGTTCTTTGCGCCATTCATTTGAGTTTTTCTTGAATATCTATCTAATGCATCCTTAATCATATTCTCAATGGTACGTTGCAGCTGGGCTCTTGCTTCAAGTTCGGCGAAATTTCTTGCATCCTGAGCATCCTCGTCAGAACTTTCACCAACTGCTCTCAGTTTCCTCGGATCTTTAAATTGAAGTTCTTGAAGTCTTGATAGTTTTTGAACTATACGGCCATCGAACGACGCATTTTCGGGTTGTTGAATAGACTGCTGCTGCTGAGCATTATTAGATTGATTAGCTTTCATCTTCATCAGTTCAAGCTGCAATCTAAGATTTTCATTCTCAAGTTCTAACTCCTTTTTTGACTGAGCCATAACGTTGCCTGCAGAAACAATAACTTCAAGGACTACCAATATTATTTTTAAATTCTTCATAATTAATATCTTTTTATGTTAA
>JAXFDY010000059.1:0-3208 GCA_034172985.1 Lachnospiraceae bacterium | reverse complement strand
ACTGCCCATCAAATTCAGCAGACGCATGGTAATAGAAAGTCCAAGACCGGTACCTTCAATATTTCGGTTTCTGCTTTCATCCACACGCTGAAATGAATCAAACAACCGTCCCATATCTTCTTCCTTAATTCCGATACCTGTATCTTTAACTGATATATACAACTGCACCGCTTCTTCCGACACTTTCTTTCCTGATACCGTAAGTGTAACTTTTCCCTCAGGTGTATACTTGACAGCATTTGTAAGGATATTGGTAATAATCTGTCTGAGCCTTACTTCATCTCCATGCAGATGCACAGGAGTAGTCGATTCAATTTTTAATTCAAGCTGCAATTTTTTCTCTTCAGCTCTGGAACGAATCATGTCTATGGTATCACCCAGTAAAATTCCCAAATCATAGTCAACCGGAATAATATCCATCTTGCCGCTCTCTATTTTAGAAAAATCCAGTATATCATTAATCAGAGAAAGCAGCATACTTCCTGCCTGTTTTATATCCGAAGCATACTCCAATATTTTTGAATTGGTGCTTTCTCTTAAGATCATCTCATCCATGCCCAGCACCGCATTAATCGGTGTCCGGATTTCATGGCTCATATTAGCCAGAAAATCAGACTTTGCGCGATTCGCCTGCTGTGCAATTTCCTTAGCCCTTTCTGCTTCCTCTTTCGCCTTCTCTGCAACTTTTTTCGTTGCGCTCAATTCATCAATTGTAATTACAAGCTTCTGATAATCAGGAGTTTCTACCGTAAAGAGTATCATCATAACTCCCAGGGCACTCATAAAAAGTGCCAGAAGTGTATCCGGGAAAAACACCATCTGAAGAATCATACCGAAAACCTGGAAAAACGCAAAGAGCGAGAGAGAAATCCTCTGCCATATACGAAATTTTCGCAAGTTGCAGATTACGATTATTGAAGAACAAAGGACAAAATAAGCTGCAGAAATATAGACAGCCATATGTGCCGGTCCCTTCACATACCCCCATCCGCTCTAAAAGAGAATGAGATTCCACTAAATGCGTTAAAAGCAAGAAACACAGCAAATACAACAATTACAATCTTATTAAACCGGATAAGTTTACTTGTCCTGGTTTATTTGTACACATAAAGATAATTATAGTATGCAAGCTGATATCCTAATATGGCAACTGACATAAAATACACGGTATTCAGTATGGTATTCACTACTACCGGAACCACACTTGCATAGCTTATAGTAATAGCTGTTGTCACGTCCAATACCGTTGCAATTAATCCAAACCATATAAGTTTTCTAAACTCATTATTCAGTCTGGATTTTGCATCGTACTGCAATTTAAAAAAACAAAGCAGGATAACCAAAAATATAGTAGATGCTACTTCATAACTAATATTATATTTTAATGTCATAAGCTGTTCTCCAATTCATAAACTTCTTTGGCATGTTAATACTGTTTCTGGCGTTTACCTTTTCTCGCTACATTATAGCAAAGAGAACAGTTATATCACAATAAGTTTTCCCTTTATTTCCTAAAGAATATCTCAATTGCTTTATTAGTAAATTCATCTGTATCGACTCCGTATTAAATGCTACTTTTCGATATACATGACAGTTCTCTACCTTTTCTTTTACAAATTTATCAACTTATATTCTCAAATTTAAATTCCCCCGAAATCGGGAGAATTAGAATTACTTTAAATATAAATGTTCCTCTTGCTCTTCTAAGATAATTATTCCTATTGTGTGTCAGAAACTACTCGGTGTATACCTGACTGTCACAATCACAACCATCTTCTTTGCTTCATCAATACGATACACTATTGTAAAATTCTTCACAAAAATCTGCCGATATCCCCGATTAGCAAAGGCGCCTGTTCTTCTAATGGAACCACGATAGGGCTTTTCATCTAAACTCAAAATAGCATCCTCCAAAGAATCTGCCATCTTCTCAGCACTACCTATTTCCTTTAAATCATCTGCTATATGATTATAAATAGTGTCAAGGTCATCCGATGCCCTCTGCAACATTTTTATTGTGTATTTAACCAAAATGTTTCCTCCTCAACGAGGCTAATGTTTCTCTTGCATCACGTAAAATACCTGTTGCTTCATACTCCTCTTCAGCTTCTGAAATTGCATTATCAATAGTCTGAGTTTCAACTATCTGTTCATAGGTTTCTATACTCATAACAACTAAATCACCATATCCATTTTTTGTAATAAAAATAGGCTCTTTAACTGCATGACATGCATCTGATATATCATTTGTATTTCTCAAATCTGTAATTGGTCTAATCTGTGGCATAAAGTACACCTCGCTTTCTTTGTACATTATTCTAACATAATTATATGCATTTTACAAATATATTATATATATTATATTATACACCAAAAACTCCATTTACTTGCGTATTATCTTACATACTTTCTTCCTCTATTATACATCAGAACGTAGCAATTTCACCTTCTATACGTTCAACCAATATAATATGAATGTTCCTATTAGCATTGCTCAGTCAACCAGAAAGCCAAAATACCGCACAATACCTCTGGCATCTGCCTTGCCAGGTATAAAAAGGTGACTTTGGGCAGACAAAATATGGACAATCATGTCTTTTTCTCAGGGAATTTCTGCCCATACCAATGCATAACGCCTTCTTAGGTAGAGAAAATATCGTAGTTTAAGCTTTTTATCGCCAAATTCTTCTGCCCAAATCAATTCAAAACCTCTTGTTTGGATAGAAAACATCGTCACATTTGCCTTTTTTCACCAATTTTTTCTGTCCAAATTAATCAAATTCGACAGCTTAGGCAGATAATGTTTAGTAAATTACTATAAAAGTTACTCCATCTCGGTGTTCCTTTGCCTCACATGCCAGATACCAAAAATGGACGACCACAAATAAATTTGCGTCCTCCATTTTTAATATTTGTCGAGTTGGTGCTATTATTCATTCATCTTTGCCAGCTTCGCAGCCTGGTCTGCGGTTGTACAGCCATCAATTAACTCCTGGATATCTCCATCCATAACCTTGTCAATCTTGTAAAGAGTAAGTCCAATTCTGTGGTCTGTTACACGCCCCTGTGGGAAGTTATAGGTTCTTATCTTCTCAGAACGGTCACCTGTACCAATCTGGCTTCTCCTTGCGTCAGCTTCTGCGTCATGAGCCTTCTGTGTCTCCATATCGTACAGCTTTGCACGAAGTAAGGCAAATGCCTTTTCCTT
>JAXFDY010000174.1:0-11948 GCA_034172985.1 Lachnospiraceae bacterium | reverse complement strand
CAGCAGGAATATCTGGGACATATAAACGGACAGGTAGAAGAAACAGTTGGCGGACATCTTGTGGTTAAGGCATACAATAAAGAGGAATCCGTGCTGGATGAATTTAACAAGACAAATGATGTGTTATATGATTCTGCATGGAAATCCCAGTTTCTGTCAGGATTGATGCAGCCAGTTATGAGTTTTGTGGGTAATCTTGGTTATGTGGCAGTGGCAGTATCCGGCGGCCTTCTGGCAATAAAAAATGTAATAACGATCGGTGATATTCAGGCGTTTATTCAGTATGTGAAGAATTTTACCCAGCCGATTCAGCAGATTGCCCAGGTGGCAAATCAGGTGCAGTCTATGGCTGCAGCAGCAGAAAGGGTGTTTGAATTTCTGGGAGAAGAGGAAGAAAGCCAGATAGTGGAAAATCCTGTTTTAATGGAAGGAATTCGCGGAGATGTGGAATTTTCTCATGTACAGTTTGGATATAAAACGGATCAGATAGTAATCAGAGATTTTAGTGCAAGTGTAAAACAAGGTCAGAAAATAGCTATTGTGGGACCTACAGGTGCCGGTAAGACAACGATGGTGAAACTGCTGATGCGTTTTTATGATGTGAATTCCGGTTCCATTTTGCTGGATGGACATAATATCAAGGATTTTAACCGGCGGGAGCTGAGAGATGCATTTGGCATGGTACTTCAGGATACCTGGTTATTTAAAGGAAGCATTATGGAAAACATCCGTTATGGTCGTTTGGATGCCACGGATGAGGAAGTGATGGAAGCAGCGAAGGCGGCTCATGCACATAACTTTATTATGTCACTTCCTGAGGGATACCAGATGGAATTAAATGAAGATGCAACGAATATCTCTCAAGGTCAAAAACAGCTCCTTACTATTGCAAGAGCTATATTGGCAGATAATCGTGTGCTGATTCTTGATGAGGCCACATCGTCTGTGGACACCCGTACAGAAATTCTGATCCAGAAAGCCATGGATAACCTTATGGAAGGCAGAACAAGCTTTATCATTGCCCACAGATTGTCAACAATTCGCAATGCAGACCTGATTCTGGTCATGAAAGAAGGTGACATCGTGGAACAGGGAACTCATGAAGAACTCCTTCAGAAAAACGGTTTTTATGCAGAATTGTATAATTCACAGTTTGAAAACGCTTCGTAAGATAATAAGTTTCTATTCGTGGTTTAGCCCGTCTTCGCCGACGTCTACTACGGTAAGTGCATTGATGGAGATTTTCATCAGTTCTTTCACTTCATCTTCATCCAACGAAAGCTTTTCGCATAACTCCTCTAAAGTGGCTTCACGTCCCAGCTCTTTTGCGAGTTCTGTGCTGATATCGTTCAGTGCATTGACCTGGTCGGCCAGATGATTGGAGATACGGCTGCTTCCAATTTCCTGATTGATTGCAGATTTTAAGGCCTCAGTTATCTGAGTGCGAAGATGTGCTTCAAATGTATTTTGATTTATAGTGGTTCCATGTATCTGAGGGTAAGCTAAAATAGCTTCAAATAGAGCAAGATTTCCTTCTGCCACCAGTTCGCTATGCGGAAGTCCGTGACTTTTGAAATCTTCTGAAATCTCAATGACGAGAGGAAGGTAGGCTTCGGAAAGTTTGCCGGCTATAGTGGTGTCTCCCTCGACAAGAGATTTCAGAAGATTAGGAATATTTGTTTTTGAAATCTCTGTCAGGGCATTCATCTCATCCAGATACATTTCATAAAAAGCAAGGGCTTCGTTAGAATCCTTTGCTTCTTTTATGGAAATTGGTGAGGCATCGTAGCCTTCTACTGTAATTTTTGCATCTGCCAGATATTTATAGACATAGTCATACATTTTCTCGTCTGTAATCAGTTCATGGAAATAATCGTGTACAACTTCTTTTGTGATGTGATTGCCGGAAACAGTAGCAAATTCAACCAGTTCTGCAAGTGCTTTGTTAAATTCTTTTTTTGTATCGCCTGAATTCATAATGCGTCACCTCATATCAATTTTTTTTTTTTTAGTAGACGTTTGTGAAACTCTTCGGGGAGTGGACGATATGTCTATGTATTGCGACTTTGGGCGGACAAATCAGTTTTAGTTTACGTCAAAGAAGAACAATTAAACTGATTTTTCCGAAACAACGGAGTGAGAATAGACATATCGTCCACTCCCCGAAGAGTTTCGCAAACGTTTACTTTGTTTTATTTTAGGCATTCGCCTTGATTTTCTCTAGTATACATAGAAAAACAGAAAAAAACAAGTTTTAGAAAAAATTCTTTGTATATGTAAAGAGATTGATGTATAATATAATCGATAATTTGTGGAAGACGAAAGGTTAGAGATGAACGAGTATAATAAGAAAAAGGATCGAATTGAAATTTACTTTATGAAAATTAAAATAAAGCTTCAAAAATTCTTAAAGACAAAGTTCGGCGCCTATTTATGGCAGATAGTCAGTTCTTTGCTGATATTGACCGTGGCCGGGGGAATCGGGGTTTTTGCTGCATATGCCCAGACGGAAGGTTCCTCCATGACATATGCAAAAAACTATTTTAAATACTTCATGACACATAGCTGGAGTCTGATGTATAAGGCAACAGATCTGGAAAATAGTAAATACATAAATGAAGATACGTTCGGTGAGATGATGAAACATATTGTTCCAAGCCGTGGTTCAGATAAGTACAAGTTTGTAGATAGAGGGACAGATGGCACTTATCATCTGATTGATGTTGTATATCAGGAAACCGGAAGTGATGTGGAAAGAACCATGACATTGCGTATGAAAAAGATGGACGAAAAGTCACTTTTTATTTTAGATCAGTGGCAGGTATGCATGACAGATGAAATTATTCAAAATTGTACCATTACAGCACCTTCTAATGTAAGTATCACATTCGATGGTGTGAGTCTGGCAGACTGTGAATATACAGATAATGAAGAGACAGGAGAAAGGACGTATCAAATCGGAGAGACGCTTCCGGGTACCCATAGTGTGGGAATGAGACTGATCGGCAGTAACACAGTAACGGAAACTTTTTTGTGGGATTCGAGCAGATCTTCCTACAGGGTTCAGTCTACGGAATTTCCATTAAACAATACAACTACCACATTATGTTCGGATAAAGCGATTGACATTGTTGTAGCTATGTATACAGGAGCATTGACAAATGCCGGATGTGATGCGGTCAAAGAATATTTTTCTACTGATGAAGAAAAAGCAGCAGTGGATGCGGTTTATGCAGCACTGATGTCTCAGGTAAGCAAAGAGGATGGCAGTATTCTGATTACCATGACTTTTGACAGCTATGATACGAGCGTGATTGATTATGTCAGTGGGCAGTCCTTTGGTATAAAATTTGTATTTAATACAACGTTCAGTGCGAAAGGAAGCAGAACGGAAATGACAGGAGTCAGAGAGGCTTATCAGGCAACTGCCATAGGGGAAGCTGTAGTAAGATTTATCCCGCGGGGCGGAGAATGGGTTCCCACAAGCATAGAAATGAATTGCTTTGACTATAGCCAGCCTGCGGAAACGCCGGAACAGTAATCATAAATTAAGTAGAAGAGAACGTAAGGGCATGCTTATGTTCTTTTTCTTTACAGTAAAATAGATTATAAAAATGCTGGTGAAAAGATTGACATATTTTTCACATAGTACTATAATATCACCCGTGAATAGATTTTCACGAATATTTGGAGAAAGGAAGTGGAACATACGGGTAGTTTAGGTGAACATTTGTCAAAAGAATTAGACGTCGAGACGGTATTTACGATTTTTGGTCTGCCGGTCTATGAGTCAGTAGTAGTGACATGGATTATTATGGCAGTGATCATTATTGCATGTATCTTGTTGACAAGGAATCTAAAAGTTGAAAACCCCGGAAAGGTTCAACTCTTTCTGGAGTCGGTCTTTAGTGCTGGCTACAATTTTTTCTATGATATTCTTGGCGAAAACGGAAAACAGTACATAGGATATCTTATGACGGTTATTTTATATATCGGTTTTGCCAATATTATGGGAATATTCGGATTTAAGTCACCCACAAAAGATTTGAATGTCACTATCGCATTAGCTTTGATGAGTATTATACTGATTGAAGGATCCGCACTTAAATATAAAGGCGGAAAGAAGTTCCTGAAAAGCTTCGCAGAGCCTATCGCGATAGTAGCACCGATTAACGTTCTGGAGTTAGTCATACGTCCACTGTCGTTGTGTATGCGACTTTTTGGTAACGTACTAGGTGCATTTGTTATTATGGAACTGTTAAAGTATATCTGTCCGGTGCTTTTACCGGTACCGTTTTGTCTGTATTTTGACATCTTTGATGGATTAATTCAGGCATATGTATTTGTATTCCTGACGTCTCTCTTTATGAGTGAAGGTCTGGAAGAATAGACAGATAAAATTTCAAAAAAGAATTTAAAGGAGATTAATATTATGATGGCAGCAATTGGAGCAGGAATCGCAGTATTTACAGGTATAGGAGCAGGTATTGGTATCGGTATCGCTACAGCAAAAGCTGTAGAATCAGTAGCAAGACAGCCGGAAGCAGATAAAAAAATCACAAA
Organism: Lachnospiraceae bacterium; assembly: GCA_034172985.1. Taxonomy (GTDB): domain Bacteria; phylum Bacillota; class Clostridia; order Lachnospirales; family Lachnospiraceae; genus CAG-303. The sequence goes on along the minus strand of JAXFDY010000174.1, from coordinate 7,385 downwards.
GAACCTTCTTTTGGGATGTGCCCTGGCAGAGGCAACAGCTATTTACGGTTTCGTTATTGGCTTATTGTTGATAATTATGTCATAGAAATAATGCAGAATAACGAAAGGTAGGTGGTAAGAGTGATTAGTATAAACTTTTTTAATATACTCGCTACCGTAATTAATATTCTGGTACTTTTTCTGTTAATGCAGAAATTCCTTTTTAAACCGCTGATGAATGTAATGCAGAAAAGAGAGGAATTGATTCAGTCTCAATTTCAGAAAGCAAGAGATACTGAATCAGATGCAAATGATTTAAAAGCAAAATATGAGGACAGTCTGAAAGGTGCTCACGAAGAATCCCAGGCGATTATTGATCGTGCAAAGATAAGTGCACAGGCTGAGTATGACAGAATCGTAAACGAGGCAGATGACAAGGCAAAAAATATCGTCACAAAAGCACGTTCTCAGGCAGAAATGGAAAAAGATCAGACATTAAAAGAAGTGAAATCAGAACTTGGAGATCTTATCGCACTTGCAGCGGGTAAAATAGCAGAAACAAAGGTTACCGCAGAGTCAGACAAAGAGCTTATCGAAAAGTTCCTTGCTGATGCAGAGAATCAGGATGATTAGTGATTATAGAGCAGGTGCAAAAGCTTGGAGGTAGAGATGACTCAGACTACGAAGAATTACGGCAGGGTTTTATACAATCTTGGCGTAGAAAGGGAAGTTATACAGGATGCTTTGGAGATATTCCAAAGCTCAGAGGAACTTCGAAAGGTACTTACAAGTCCGGTAGTCCAGGTAAAAAGCAAATTAAATATCATTGACAAACTCTTCAAGGGATTTCCAAAGATTTTTGTAAATTTCTTAAAACAGGTATGTGAAAATCACAGAATGGCTGATATTGTTGATATCCTGGAAAGCTATAAGCTATGTTATAATGAAGAGAATGGTATTGTTGTTGCAAGGTTTTACTATGTAACCATGCCGGATGATGCACAGATAGAAAAAATCAAAGCATATCTTTGCAAAAAGTATCATGCAAAAGAAGCTGAAATAATATTTGAGAAGGATTCCAGCCTGATAGGCGGATTCCTGATAAACGTGAATAATACTGAATTTGATTACAGTATGAGAGGACGTTTAACGCAATTAAAACAAAAATTGACCTGGAGGTGAGCTAGTTGGGTTCTATCAGTTCAGAAGAAATCATTTCAGTATTAAAAAGTGAAATAGAGAATTATGAATTAGAGACAAAGGGCCAGGAAACAGGTACTATCATATGGATTGGTGATGGGATCGTTACCGCATATGGTCTGGACCATGCAATGTATGGTGAGATTGTTGTATTTGAAACTGGCGTAAAGGGAATGGTACAGGATATTAAACGAAATGAAATCGGTATCATTCTTCTGGGAAAGGATACAGGATTAAAAGAAGGGTCTAAGGTATCCAGAACAAAGAAAAAAGCAGGCGTTCCTGTAGGAAATGCTTTTATTGGAAGAGTCGTGGATGCTTTGGGAGCACCGATCGATGGCAAGGGCTCTATTGAAGAGGACGATTATCGCCCGATTGAAAATGAGGCACCGAGTATTGTGGAGAGAAAATCGGTAAATCAGCCATTAGAGACAGGTATCCTGACGATTGATTCTATGTTCCCAATTGGACGGGGACAGAGAGAGTTGATTATCGGAGACCGTCAGACAGGTAAGACTTCCATAGCCACAGATGCCATTATTAACCAGAGAGGAAAAGATGTAATCTGCGTTTATGTAGCAATTGGACAGAAAGCATCTACAATTGCCAAAATTGTGAATACTCTTGAGAAAAATGATGCGATGGATTATACCATTGTCGTTGCAGCAACGGCAAGTGATTCGGCATCTTTACAGTATATTGCACCATATTCAGGAACTGCTATCGCAGAGTATTTTATGCATAATGGAAAAGATGTGCTGATTGTATATGATGATTTGTCAAAGCATGCAGTGGCATATCGTGCGTTATCATTGCTGTTAGAACGTTCTCCGGGACGAGAGGCTTATCCGGGGGATGTATTCTATCTTCATTCAAGATTGCTGGAGCGTTCGGCAAGATTAAAAGATGAATTAGGCGGCGGTTCGATTACTGCACTTCCGATTATAGAGACTCAGGCCGGAGATGTATCAGCCTACATTCCTACCAATGTCATTTCTATTACAGACGGACAGATTTTCCTGGAAAGTGATTTGTTTTTCTCAGGACAGAGACCGGCGGTCAATGTAGGTCTTTCTGTATCCCGTGTGGGCGGTGCTGCACAGACGAAAGCAATGAAAAAGGCTGCAGGAAGTATCCGTATTGATCTGGCCCAGTACAGGGAAATGGAAGTGTTTACCCAGTTCAGCTCCGATCTGGATGAGGGAACAAAGGCACAATTACAATACGGAAAAGGTTTGATGGAACTGTTAAAACAGCCGTTAAATCATCCGCTCAGTCTGCATGAACAGGTGATTACACTTGTAACTGCAACACATAAAATGTTTGTAGATGTTCCGACAAAAGAAACAAAGCAGTATCAGCTTGATATGCTGTCTTATTTTGATACGGAGCATGCTGAGATAGGAAAGGAAATAGAAGAAAAGAAAGTCCTTGATGATGAGCTGGTGACAAAGATTCTGGATGCTGCAAAGGAATTTGCAGACAGATAAGAAAGGAAGGTCTTTTATGGCTAGTACAAGAGAAATTCAGGACAGAATAAAAAGCATAAATGACACAAAGAAAATAACAAGTGCCATGTATTTGATTTCCTCTTCGAAACTGAAAAAAGCAAAAAATGCACTGATCAATACGGAACCGTATTTTTATACTCTTCAGTCGGAAATAGCCAGAATTCTTAAAGATGATGATACCATTTCTTCTCATCAGAAATATTTTGAGGAGGGAATGACAAAGCCTAAGGAAGAACGTAAAATCGGCTATATTGTAGTAACTGCTGACAAAGGTCTGGCAGGTGCATACAATCATAATGTGATAAAGATCGCTCAGGAGCAGATGCTTCAGCATCCGAATCATAAGCTGTATATCGTGGGGCAGGTTGGAATTCATTTTTTTGAACATCAGAAGATAGAGTTTGATCCGTCTTTTAAGTATTCGATTCAGAATCCCAGCATCAGCAGAGCAAGACGTATAGCGGAGACAATGCTGGATTTATTTATGAAGGATGAAATAGACGAAGTGTATATTATCTATACAAAGATGATTAATTCAATGGCAAGTGAGGCGGAGATGCTGAAATTATTGCCACTTGAAAAAGGTGATTTCAGTACAAAAGAGGCAGAGGAAGACGAAAAGGATGAAGATTTTGTATTTATCCCTTCAGCAGAATCTGTGTTTAAGGCAATTGTGCCAAACTGGATATCCGGATTAATCTATGGTGCTTTGGTTGAATCTTACTGCAGTGAGCAGAATGCCCGTATGATGGCCATGCAGTCATCTACAGACAATGCAAATGAGATGCTGCGTGAGTTAAATATAATCTATAACCGCGTGAGACAGGCGGCGATTACACAGGAAATTACTGAGGTAATCAGCGGTGCCAAGGCACAGAAAAATAAAAGAAGTTAATAGAGAGGAGGATTCCTCACTAGAGTGAGATGATAATGCTATGGTAAAAGGAAAAATAGTTCAGGTCTCAGGACCTGTCGTAGATGTGGAATTTGCAGATAATAATATTCCATATATTAAGGATGCCCTGGAAGTGGAAAACAATGGAAAGAGATGCGTCATGGAGGTTGCCCAGCATCTGGGGAATAATGTGGTCAGATGTATCATGCTTTCTGCCAGTGAAGGTCTGTGTAAGGACATGGAAGTTACCGCTACCGGGTCAGGAATCAAAGTACCTGTTGGCGATAAAACACTGGGTCGTCTTTTTAATGTACTGGGCGAAACCATTGATGGTGGTGAAAAATTAGATAAAGAGGAGCATTGGGAAATCCATCGGGATGCTCCGTCTTTTGAAGAACAGAGTCCGGTTGTGGAAGTTCTGGAAACAGGTATCAAGGTTATAGACCTTCTTGCTCCTTATGCAAAAGGTGGTAAGATTGGTTTGTTCGGTGGTGCCGGCGTAGGTAAAACTGTACTGATTCAGGAGCTGATTAGAAATATTGCCACAGAGCATGGTGGATATTCTATTTTTACCGGAGTTGGAGAGCGTTCCAGAGAGGGAAATGACCTTTGGACGGAAATGACAGAGTCAGGTGTTATCGAGAAAACAGCATTAGTGTTTGGACAGATGAACGAACCACCTGGAGCCCGTATGAGAGTTGCCGAAACAGGACTGACAATGGCAGAATACTTTAGAGATGTGGAACATCAGAATGTGCTTCTGTTTATTGATAATATTTTCCGTTTTGTTCAGGCTGGTTCTGAGGTGTCTGCCTTGTTGGGACGTATGCCTTCGGCGGTGGGTTATCAGCCGACACTGGCAAATGAAATGGGTGCGCTTCAGGAAAGAATCGCATCTACAAAGAACGGTTCTGTTACATCTGTCCAGGCGGTTTATGTACCGGCGGATGATTTGACAGACCCGGCACCGGCAACTACATTCGCACATTTGGATGCGACAACTGTTCTTTCCAGAAAGATAGTGGAACAGGGTATTTATCCTGCAGTAGATCCGCTGGAATCAACATCCCGTATTCTTGAACCTGATGTGGTGGGGGAAGAACATTATACAATCGCCAGAAGAGTTCAGGAAATTTTGCAGAAATATAAAGAGCTGCAGGATATTATTGCGATTCTTGGTATGGAAGAACTGTCAGATGAAGATAAATTGACGGTATACAGAGCAAGAAAGGTACAAAAATTCCTTTCGCAGCCGTTCCATGTAGCTGAGAACTTTACCGGTGTTCCGGGCAAATATGTTCCGCTTAAAGAGACTATCAGAGGATTTAAAGCCATCGTGGACGGTGAGATGGATGAATATCCGGAATGGGCGTTCTTTAATGTAGGAACGATTGAAGATGTGATTGAAAAAGCAAAGCAGGCTTAGAAGGGAGCATGCTTATGAATGGATTTAAATTAAAGGTAGTGGCCACAAATAAAACATTCTATGATGGAGAATGCGTGAAACTGATTGTGAATGCACCGGACGGACAACTGGAGATTCTGGCAAATCATGAACCGGCTGTTTTGGCGGTAGTGCCGGGAATGGCACGTTTTTCCAAGGATGATACTGACTGGACGGAAGCAGTCTGTGGAAATGGATTTGTCATGGTATCAGCAAATGAAGTAGTACTTCTTGTGGATACAGCAGAACGGCCGGAAGATATCGATGCGATTCGTGCCAGAGAGGCAAAAGAGAGAGCAGAAGAGCAACTTCGCCATCAAACCAGCAGAAAAGAATATCTGCATTCAAAGGCAAGCCTTGCCAGGGCTATGGCCAGATTGAAAGCTACCAGTAAGTATCAGTAAGAGAAAAACGGGTTTTGCCCGTTTTTTCTTGACATTTTTGGAAAGAAATAGTAATCTTATAGCGATAAACGAACGTATACAATTAAATATAAAGGTATATCCAGTAAGGAAGTTGTCATGAATAAGAAAATATTAGCAGTATGGTTGTCTGTATTACTTGCTTCGATAATTATTATAATGATAGGTGCTCATTCAGCAGTGAGTATCTTTTATACAAAAACGGAAGATGCAGGGGTAAGGGAAATTACCGACTGGAACGTTACAAAAAGTGATGTGCCGGATGAAAATGGTAACTATACTGCAAAGTATGAGTTTTGCATTCCGTGGATTCATAATGGAGGAGAAACTTTAACCTTCTTTTCCTATCATTCAAATGTATCGGCATATGCAGGTGGAAAGAAAATTTATAGTACCAGTGTCAATCGGGATTCTTCTTTTTTTCCGGTACTCTATAGTGATACATGGAATCAGTTTGTAATCACAAAGGAATATCAGGGTGAAAAGATTATGATACTCTTTGAAACCCCGTATCAATCAGTATTAGATCAGGAACCGAAATTTCTATTCGGTGATGAGACGGATATTATTGAGAAAGTGGTGGAAGAAAGTGTGGGAGGGCTTACTTTATCATTCCTGATTATGATAGCCGGTGTGTTTATGATAGGTTATAGTCTGTTTAGCGGGAAAAATAAAGAAAACAATCTAAGTTTTATATATCTTGGGATTTTTGCCACATTAGTGGGAATCTGGTTTACGATAAATACCAAAATTATCTTGATGCTGTTTCCTGATGGGATTCAATTGAACTATCTTTCCTATCTGATACTTGGCTCGGTTTCAGTGCCTTTTATGCTGTTTGAGAAAAGCATTATGGATAGAAAATTACATCGCAGCTGGAACTTTCTGTGTATCTTCGTGATAGCATCACAGATTTTGTGTGTTCTGCTTCAGCTGTTTGGTATATATGATATGAAGCAGAGTCTGTTTATCACTCATGGTGCGATTATGGTGGCTATAGCAGGAACGATTCTGAATGCAATCATTGATGTGAAATTACAGGGATTAAACAACGTAAGCAAAATAAATATCTGCTGTGCCATTCTTACGGCGGCGGGAGTGCTGGCAGATATAGTTATTTTTTATCTGAATGATTCGTATGAGAGAGAATATAACATAACTAAAACAGCTTTTCTGATTTATATCGTCAGTCTGTTGATGCATAGTATTGTTGAAACAAAGAGATTAATGATGAAAGGAAAAGAAGCACAGAAATTTGAGGAGCTGGCATATACGGATGAATTGACTGGATTATACAGCAGAACTGCATATAACAGCTTCGTGCAGAAGGCAGATCTGAAAGAACATATTTATACAGTCTTTATGTATGACTTGAACAATCTGAAAAAATGTAATGATACTTATGGCCATAACTGTGGTGATGAATATATTATGGAAAGTGCCAGAATTATCAAGGAGTCTTTTGAAACATTGGGGGAATGTTATCGCATCGGTGGAGATGAATTTTGCGTGATTGCCAAAGATGTGGAGGAGCAGGATATAAAGCAATGTTACAAAACCATGTATGCAAAAGTGGAGGAATATAACAGAACCCATGGAAAAAATATAATGGGAATTGCCACGGGTCATGCATCTTTTGACGAATCCTGTGATGAAACTCTCAGGGATACCAGGGGAAGGGCAGATTTGATGATGTATAAAAATAAAACAGAGATGAAAAAAATTGTTGACAAAAGTGAAAAATACTGGTAAAATATTGCTTGTGTTTCGGCGGATGCCGATTTGCCCAGTTAGCTCAGTTGGTAGAGCAGAGGACTGAAAATCCTCGTGTCTCTGGTTCGATTCCGGAACTGGGCATTACATAAGTAAAGATATTTATGTAGCCTATGCGCGAGTGGCTCAGTTGGTGGAGCACGACCTTGCCAAGGTCGGGG
>JAXFDY010000136.1:0-8719 GCA_034172985.1 Lachnospiraceae bacterium | reverse complement strand
GATGTTGTACAGATTACAGAGTTTGATGTGACAGTCAATACAGTTGAGTAAGCAGTATACCGATTCTTGAGAGGAAATATGGTTTCATATGAAAAAGATACTAGTATTGTTAATTTTCATACTTGTCTGTTATGCAGGCAGCACAACGGGTGTTAAAGAGGCTGGTGTTCAATCAGAAATTACACAACCATCTGATGACAAGATACAACAGGACATTGCAACACAGGCAGACAGAGTGGTGATTGCCCTTTTAGATACCGGGGTAGCAAAAGCTGCTATTACAAGTGATCATCTGCTTTCGGGTTATAATTATGTGACAAATTCTGACGAAACAGAGGATATGATGAATCATGGAACGGCGGTAGCAAGTGTCATTCTGGGATGTGAGAGTGCCGGGGTAAAGGCTGCAGCACAGGATGCTTATATTGTTCCGCTTGTGGTGGTGACAAAACAGGACGGTGAGGCGGTCAGTGTTTCGCCGGAAATTCTGGCAAAGGCGGTTCGGGACAGTGTGGATATCTATGGTGCCGATATTATCAATATTAGTCTTGGGATTGAGAAAGATGAACCTTCACTTTTCCAAGCGATAGTATATGCCGAGGAAAAGGGGGTTCTGGTAGTGTCTGCCGTAGGGAACGGAGGAGCAAAGGGGAATCCATACTATCCTGCCGCTTATGATACGGTGTTGGCGGTAGGTTCCTGCGATGAAAATGGGCAGGAATCCGAATTTTCCCAAAGCGGTTCGGATGTGCTTGCCATGGGAGAGGATATCTGGCTTGCTTCCAAAAATGGTAAGACATATGGTGCTCGTGGAACTTCTTATGCAACGGGTTTTGTTTCGGCTGTGGCAGCTGATTTCTTGATAAAAGAGCCGGATTTATCCTTGCAGGAACTACGGGAAAAAATCATTGAAAAGGCAGCAGCTTTCAATGGTTGCAAATAATCATATTTTTAGTATAATAGAGAAAAAGATACGGGGAATAAGGAGGTTAATATGATACGTATTTCCGTCTGTGATGACAACACCTCATTTTTGGAAAATGCAGTTTCTATTATTAAAAAGTGGTCAGAGCAAAGTGGAATAGCTGTTGAAATTTTTTCTTTTGATAATGGAGACGATTTAATTACCAAAAATGAGGTTTGCCGCATGGATATTATTTTTTTGGATATCATTATGCCATTACTCAACGGTATGGAAACAGCAAAGGAAATTCGGAAAGCAGATACCGCGGTTAACATTATTTTTCTAACCTCGTCACCAGAGTTTGCATTAGAATCCTATGAAGTGAAAGCGCGAGGTTATCTTTTAAAACCGGTATCTTATGATAAATGGAAGGAATTGCTCGATGACTGCAGTCACGGTTTTGATGTAGAGCCCAAAAATCTTGTTTTAAAAACGGAGTTTGGGTATCAAAAGCTGTATTATCGGGATATCGAATATATTGAGGCACAAAACAAGGTGATCTTATTTTATATGCGTAATGGAAAAATCATTAAGACGGCGGAAACACTGCGCTCTTTTGAGAGTAAGTTAAATAACAGTGAAGGATTCTTTAAGTGTCACCGCAGCTATCTTGTTTATATTCCAAATGTTGAAAATTTTAATTTAACAGAAATTACCACAAAATCCGGCTGTCGTATTCCTATAGCAAGGGGATATGGGAAAGCATTCAAGGAAGCATATTTCAATTACATGTTTCAAGATTAATGGAAGGGGGATAAAGTATTGTATCAAAGTGTTCTCCAGTTTTTGAACTACGGCATCATTTTGGTTTTCGGCATCTATCTCTCAGCTGTTTTTCTTGGGATTCAGATGGGACGTCGAAATGTTCTGATATTATTTGTTTTTTCCGCAGTTGTAGGGGTGATAAATATCATTTGTTTTACTTTGTTTGGTTTCACATTTACAGAGCAGATTTATCCATTGATTATCCATTTGCCCTTGATTTTGTGGTTCAGATTTTTCTATAAATATCCAGTAATTCCTGCTGTAATATCTGTGTTTATTGCATATTTATGTTGCCAGATTAGTAATTGGATGGGATTGCTATTTTTAAGTATTACTCATTTGGAGTGGGTAGGTTATATTGTCAGAATTTTTACTAATATAGTTGTTTTTATTTTGTTGCATCGCTTTTTGACCCCGGCTGTGACAGAGCTTTTGCAGAAAAAAAAGCAAGATATTATATTATTTGGTCTGATGCCCTTTGTCTATTATCTGTATGATTATATCATGACAGTTTATACTACACTTTTTTATTCGGGAGACCAGGTCATTACTGAATTACTGAGTTTTATGCTTTGCGTTTTTTATGTTTTCTTTGTGCTCATATATTTTAAGCAGTACGAAGAAAAGAGAGAAGTTGAAATACGTAATCAATTAATGGAGATGCAGCGCATTAAATCAGAAAAAGAATTGGAAATGATGAAAGATTCAGAATATGCTATTTCTATTCTGCGTCATGATATGCGTCATTTTTTAAATGATATAGCAGGGTTTATTGAAAACGGGGAAAATGAACGGGCCCAGAAGTATATAGGGGAGATTATTGCTTCTACGGACAAAACTGTCGCAAAGAAATATTGCAGTAATAAAATTGTAAATATGATTTTGACTTCATATGAAAAAAGAATTCAGAACTATGGGATTGCTTTTCATTATGTTGTTCAAATTCCAGAGGAACTTGGCTTATCAGACTGTGATATTTCATCAATTCTTTCTAATGGACTGGAAAATGCTATTTACGCCGTATCTTCCCTTGAACAGGAAAGACGAAGGATTGAACTGGACATGCATATGTATGATGGAAAGATGCTGATATGTATAAAAAATACTTTTGCAGAAAAGCCGGAGATGGTAGATGGTTTGCCTAAGGCAAAGGAATATGGTCATGGTCTGGGTACACAAAGTATCCGTTATATTACCAGAAAGCTGAAAGGACACTGCCAGTTTACAGTGGATGAGAAATATTTTATTCTAAGAATTGTGCTGTAGTGCCTGGGGGACAGTAAAGTTACTTTATCGAAATGGTACCTCCTGTAGACGAACAGAAATAACTTGATTACAGAGATTATTTATATAAATTGACGATGAATTTGTGTTATTTGGTAGTATCTCTTCGAACCAAAATAGGAGTGATTTTTTTATGAATAATTTCTGTTTGTGGTGTTGGTCTTCTCTTTTTTCGTTCGTTCATTTGTGATACAAGAAGATCCATAGCTTTATACGCGATTTTGTCAATTTGCTGTCCTATAGTACTTATTGGAATAATTGATTCTGATGCAATTGGCGAATCATCAAATCCTACAATACGGTATTCATCAGGAAAGGAACCATATTCACGCATGAGAAGATTGATAAGAATGTTTGCGTGGGTGTCATTTGCCATAAAAATTCCTTTTCGCATATGGGGGTATTTCTTTTTGATAGAGAAAAATACATCTTTTATTCGTTCTTTTGTTTCATTATAACTGTTCCCAAGGTCTGTAAGGATCAGTTCGTGATGAATATTGTGCTGATTGCAGATATCACAAAAACCTTTAATTCGACCATATGCAGGAACATCTTCCGGAACATTTGAATTAACATGGATTAGGATATCACAACTATTTTTAATTAAGAGACTTGTGGCTTGGACTGCTCCCATATAGTTGTCTGTATTAATGCTGTTTACATATTTATCTTCGCGTTCGATGGTGACAACTGGTACGTTAAAAGAAGCTAATTCTTTTGACGAAATAGTATGGCTTAAGACAATGAGTCCCTCTATTTTATAGGCAAGTAATTCCTGAAGATATTTTCGCTCTGTTTCTTCAGTTCCTGTTCCAACAAAAACGAGAAATTTATAGCCAAAAGTTTCATAAGTTACCAAAAGTTGATTTAACATTTCAGAATAATAGTGTAAAAATAAGTTTGGAAGTAAAATGCCGACAAATTCACTTTTACCATTTGCCAAAACTTTGGCAAGTTTATTTTCCTGATAGTTTAAATCTATAAGTGCCTGTGCAATAATTTCCTGATTTTTTAAGGTAAGAGAATCGGGATTGTTAAAATATCGTGAAATTGTGGTCTTTGAAAAATTGGTATATTTTGCGATGTCATTGAAAGTTACTTTATATCCACATATGACAGTAGAAAAAAATATCGGTTATGGACTTAAAAATATGAAGGTTCCGGCCGATGAAATTAAGAAAAAAGTGGATTGGGCAATAGATATTTTAGGATTATCTGAATACCGTTACCGAAAGCCTAAGAACTTATCTGGTGGACAAAGACAGAGGGTGGCATTAGGACGTGCTATTGTAAAGAACCAGAAGGTATTTCTTATGGATGAACCTCTTTCTAACTTGGATGCAAAGCTTCGTGTCAGCATGAGAAACGAGATTAGTAAGCTTCATCGCAGTCTGGGCAGTACGACGATTTATGTAACCCATGATCAGGTGGAGGCTATGACGATGGCTGACCGTATTGTAATTATGAAGGATGGTATTGTGCAGCAGATTGGCAAGCCAATGGATTTATATGAACATCCGGTCAATAAGTTTGTGGCAGGTTTTATTGGCTCACCTCAAATGAATTTCTTTGATGTCACAGTGGACGGAAACCAGATTATATTCTCAGATGGCAATAGAATAAAGATTACAGATGAAATGGCAGAGAAACTAAAAAATCACAACCATAAAATGATACTTGGAATACGGGGAGAGGATATTAAATCTGATCCTCAGAATCTGGATGTTTTTAAGGAAAACAGGCTACAGGCGGTAATTGATAACACAGAAATTATGGGGAATGAGAATAATCTTTACTTTGAATTTGGTGGAACAACAGCTGTAGCGAGAGTTTCCAAATATGAGGTGTGTAAAGTAGGAGACGAAATCGATTTTGTTTTTATCCTACATAGAATGCATTTTTTTGACAGTGAGACGGAAGAAGCTATTGTGTTGTAGAAAGGAGCATTTTATGGATAAGCTGGAAAAGGCAAATGAGTATATCATGGAAAATCGTGTAACAAAAGAAGAAATACCAGTTTTTCACGTTGCACCGTTATGCGGCTGGATGAATGATCCCAATGGATTTTCTGTTTATCAGGATAAGGTACACTTGTTCTATCAACACCATCCTTATAGTGAAGTTTGGGGACCAATGCACTGGGGGCATTGCGTAACCGAAGATTTTGTGAAATGGGAAGATATGCCGATTGCATTAGCACCGGATCAGCCTTATGATGCAGCAGGATGTTTTTCTGGATCAGGAATAGAAACAAATGAGGGACATTTGTTAGTTTACACCGGAGTCAGGGAAGAAGAACATAATGGTGTGAAAAGAACTTATCAAAATCAGTGTCTTGCAACTGGCAATGGTGTAAGCTACACAAAGGTAGAACAGAATCCTGTGGTTACTGGAGGTATGTTGCCTGCAAATTTCAGCAGGGAACATTTCAGAGATCCAAAAATTTGGAAAGAGGCGGATGGATATTATATGGTGGTCGGCAATAAGACGGAGGATGGAATTCCACAGGTGGTATTATTTCATTCTGGCGATTTGCGGGAGTGGCATTATGTGTCTGTATTGGCAAGGGACAGAGAGGGAAAACTTGGATCTATGTGGGAATGTCCTGACTTTTTCTACCTGGACGGAAAATATGTGCTGATTGCATCTCCACAGGATATGTGTGCAGACGAGGAATTTCACAATGGAAATAATGCAGTGTACTTTTTGGGTGAATATGACCGGAACAAACATGAGTTTGATTATCAGCATGTATATTCATTAGATGATGGTCTGGATTTTTATGCGCCACAGACCATGCTGGCACCGGATGGAAGACGCATAATGATTGCATGGATGCAGTCATGGGATTCCAATATCCGTCCGGTTGGGCAAAAATGGTCATGTATGATGACACTGCCAAGAGAGCTGAAAATAGTGAACGGAAGGATTTTGCAGAGACCTGTACGTGAAATAGAGAATTATTACACCAATGCGATTCGTTATGATAATAAAGAGATTACAGGAAAATGTCAGCTGCCGGAAGTAAAAGGCCGTGTTCTGGATTTGACTGTAGAGATTTTACACGGTGATTACAGGGAGTTTACCATCCGCTTCGCACAAAACGAACATTTCAATACAAGCCTGACTTACTACAGGGAAACGAACATGTTAGAACTTGAGCGGACATATTCCGGTATGGTTCGTGATACGATTGGTCTTCGGAGAGTGAAGATTAAGAAACCTAAAGAAAGGCTGAAACTTCGACTGATTTTAGATAAGTATTCAGCAGAAGTGTTTGTAAATGATGGTGAGCAGGTTCTTAGTACAACATTCTATACCCCACTGGAAGCAGAAGAAATCAGTTTTGAATGTGATGGAACAGCGGTAACGACAATTCAGAAATATACAATTTCTGTTGGTTAGGAGGCTCCTATGAAGAAATTTGATGTGGTAGCAATGGGAGAATTGCTGGTAGATTTTACAGAAAACGGAATAAGTGAACAGGGAAATCCTATATTGGAGGCGAATCCGGGTGGGGCACCCTGTAATGTACTGTCTATGTTGCAAAGGCTGGGAAAAAAGACCGCCTTTATTGGTAAAGTAGGTCAGGATGCATTTGGCAAGATGCTGATAGATGTGGTTAGGGAGCAGGGAATCAATACAGATAATTTATTGGTCGATGAAGCAGTACCTACAACACTGGCATTTGTTCATACAGAAAAGGATGGTGATCGCAGCTTTTCCTTCTATCGTAATCCGGGTGCGGATATGATGCTGCGGTGGAACGAGATTCATGAGGAATTGCTTGGGGATACGAAAATATTTCATTTTGGCACATTGTCAATGACAGATGAGCAGATTGCGAATACAACAAAAAAGGCAGTGCAAAAGGCGAAAAAAGATGGGGCTATTATTTCCTTTGATCCGAATCTGCGTCCGCCTTTGTGGAAGAATCTGGAAGATGCAAAATATCAGATGTGGTATGGGATTAGTCACTGTGACATTCTAAAAATATCTGATGATGAAATTGCTTTTTTGACGGATACAACGGATATTGATGCAGGTGTCGCAGAAATATTGGAGAAGTTTAGTCCTGCTCTGATTTGTGCAACAATGGGTAAGCATGGAAGTAAGGCTTATTACAATGGAAAAAGTGTTTTCTGTACACCGTTTTTGAGGGAGGATACGATTGAAACAACTGGAGCTGGTGATACTTTCATGGCATGTGTATTAAATACAGTTTTAGACAAAGGATTGGGGGCATTGACAGAGGATGATTTGCTGGAAATGCTGGAATTTGCCAATGCCGCTTCATCTATTATTACGACTCGTAAGGGCGCTTTGAAGGTAATGCCGCAGAAACAGGAAATCATTGCAGTTATGAAGGATGGAAAGGGGTGACGAACGTGCAGGATGTACAGATTTCATTAAGCTCAATTGATGATGTAAAGCAATTTATTCAAACGATTACAATGTTTGATGGTAATTTTGAATTGATAAGTGGAAAATATATTGTAGATGCAAAATCAATTTTGGGGGTGTTTAGCATCGACTTATCTAAGCCGGTTGTGTTAAGAATTGATGTTGAGAAAACGAAAATGGAAGAGGTGTTAAAGGCAATTTCTGTGTATAGAGTAATTTAAGCAAATTTTCTGCTTGGGCTGATTAGCGATTTATCTAATCAGCCCTTTGTTGCTAGAAGTAATATGATAAATAGCGAATTTTCAGTACAAAGTAGAAAAGAATTATGGTATACTATAAAAGGTTTATTGCAAATGAAACGAGGTGTTTTTTTGGATAATAACAAGAAATATGTACTGTGGGTTATTGATATAGCAAAATTAATAGCAGTCGTTTGTGGGGCAACCCTGCTTGGAATATTGTTTGTAAAGTCGGGATTTCCCGAAACAAACATTGTTGTAATCTATATCTTTGCGGTACTTTTAGTGGCACGTTTTACAAAAGGATATTTTTATGGTATTCTGTCCTCAGGCGTGTGTCTTTTATGTTTTAATTTTTTTTTTACAGCACCTTATCATACACTGGCTGTCAATGATCCGAGCTACATGATAACCTTTTGTATCATGTTGGTTACAGCACTGATTACCAGTGCACTTACGACAAAGGAAAAGTTGATGACTATGGAAGCTACCAGAAAAGGTATGGAGAGCAGGCAGAACCAATCTATATTTAGCAGCTTGAAAAAGAGCAGTTCCATAGAAGTGTTACAGACGTTGATGAAATCCGTAGAAAATTTACAAATCTACGAACAGAATATCTGGACAATGAGGAAAGCTGGACATTTCCGGTCAACGGACAGAACAGACTTTTGGCAGTTATTATGATTGACAGAAAAGTATCAGAAGAACAACTTT
Organism: Lachnospiraceae bacterium; assembly: GCA_034172985.1. Taxonomy (GTDB): domain Bacteria; phylum Bacillota; class Clostridia; order Lachnospirales; family Lachnospiraceae; genus CAG-303. Next base: position 349 of record JAXFDY010000136.1, on the reverse strand, counting down.
CCTCGAATAAGAAACTGATTCATTCCATGATTGAAAATATTTCTCTTGCATTGGAACGTATTGAGATTACCATTGAAAGAGTAAGAGATAGACAGCGGATGGAACGAGAAAGGGAGAGGGCAAATCTTCTCAGAGCAATTTCTCATGATTTGCGAACACCTCTTTCTGGGATTATGGGATCTGCGGAAATGTTAATGGACATGACGGAGAAGAATGATAATCGACAGAAACTTCTAAAAGGCATATATCAGGATGCGGACTGGTTGAAATAAGGCTACCGCAATCCCACTGGCTTTAGACGGTGGGTTAAGGTAGCCAAAAGTGGTGGTTTATGTTATACTTTCGTTAT
>JAXFDY010000114.1:0-5381 GCA_034172985.1 Lachnospiraceae bacterium | reverse complement strand
CATCCCTGCTCCAATGAGGATATGAAACGGCTTTTTTCCCCTATGGTCATACATCCTATGGAAACTTGGTTATAGAATGTAACCCTGCGATTTTCTTGTTAAGCTCGCAACACTCCCATCTATATTTATACTGCCTAGGCTTTGCAGATAGCGATTATACAAGCGAATTAGTGTCAGCCGATATAACGCCCTCTCCTATCTCCAAGGAGCCGGATTGGCATTAAAAAAAGTATGTATATGACTTCCGCAATCACACACATACTTCCATATTTCCTAGGGAAAAACGCCTTATTTTGGCTTGAAACCCTTGTATTTCCTATATCTAGTGGGTTGACACAGATACAAAAAACACATATAATAAAGACACAGAAGTATCAAGTATTTTGAATACGGAAGTAGCAGTCTGATAGGCTGCAACAGCTTTATGATTGTGATTCGTGGTTGAGTCAATATTTAAGAGAACGCCAATTCTCTTGAAAAAGCTGAAATTAAACAAATTATTAAAAAAGGAGCTACGCCAATAGCTTCTTTTTTTACTCTCAGCTCTTACTTTCTATATTTTACAAAATTCCCGTTTTAAAATCAAGAACAATTTATCACTATAAAGTTACATTTTAATATTTTTATGCTTGTGTTTATCAAATTTAAGTGATATAATAACCTTATTAAAGGGGTATAATACCATTAAAATAATGGTATTATACATGTTTTATAATGGTATTATAATGGTATAATACCTTAATTTTCATGGAGGTAAAAATTTTGGAAATTATTTCAGTGAACATTACAAAAGGTGGTTGCGGAAAAACCACCACAGTACAAATGTTAGGCGAAATATTGAGCAGAGAATATGGAAAAAATGTACTCTGCATTGATACTGACCCACAATGCAACCTTACAACTGTATCCGGTGTGAACCTCATGGAATGTCAGGAGCACAACTTATATACTCTCCTGAAAGAAGAAAGCACACTTGATGAATGTATCGTAAAATCAAAATATTATGACATCATTGCAGGTTCGCTCCTGCTTGCCTACGCTGATACAGAATTTAATCAGCTCGGCAGAGAATATCTCTTAAAAGAACGGATAGAAAAAGCAAATTATGATGTGATATTGATTGATACACCGCCATCACTCGGACTATTGAATATCATGAGCCTCACAGCGAGTACAAAAATAATAATTCCTACAGAGTGTAGCTACCTTGCCATGATTGGGTTGGATCAGCTATCCAACACAATCGAAAGTGTACGCAAACACTCAAACAAAGAACTTGAAATTGCAGGTATTCTCTTAATCAAGTACAGTTCAAGAGCCAATATCAATAATGCAGTTCTAAGCGGACTGGAAAAAATGTCCGTTAAACTGAATACAAAGGTATTCGACAGCAAAATCAGAGAAACCGTAAAGGTAAAAGAAGCACAGAGCCAACAAGAGCCAATTATTGAATGGGATGCTTCTTGCTCCGCTGTTAAAGATTATCTTGCATTTACAAAAGAACTCACAAACAGTTTGAAATAGTATAATAATGGTTTTATAAGGTTATAAAACCATTATTATACAAAAATATCACGAAAGGATTATACAATGGCAAAAAAGAAATTACCCAAAGATGTTGACTTGGCAAGCAATGTAGAAGTTGCTGCAGGGTTCTTTACGGATAATCCACCTTCAGAAGCGGATACAGATAAAAATGAAAAGTCTACTAAACCACAGGCCATAGAAAAGCCATCAACACATAAGACCGCCACAAATGAGAAAAAGAATCTCGGTGGACGACCTAAAAAAGATGGATTGAAAAATGAACAGTTCACTCTTACTATGCACCCTGAAATGTATGAGAAGTTGCGTATTCTTGCAGAAGAACATACAAGAGGGAATTTTTCAGGACTGATTGACGAAGCAATCAAATCATTCTGCAGAGAACATAACATTGACCTATCTGCAATACAGGTTTCACCTGAAATACTGGATATGTATAAAACGAAGCAGGAAAAGAAAAGTAAGAAAAAATAATGGTTTTATACCATTATAAAACCATTATTATACCATTACATAAAGGAGAGTAGCAGCTATGATGTCAGAAAAGATTCGATTAGTATTAGCGAAAAGAGATAAAAGCAAGGCATGGTTAGCAGACCAGCTAAACTGGAGCACCAGTAATTTATACAATAAATTGAAGCGTGATAATTTTAGCGAAAAGGAGCTTGTGGAAATTGCCAAGGTACTGGACTGCACTTTTGAAGCATATTTTTCACTTAATGATTCCGATGAAAAATTCTAAAGGAGCGATCGCATGAAGAGTATAGCAATTGATTTCACAAATAATATGGTTTGCTTTATGACTGCAGGACAACAGGGAACAGAAATCAATTCTGATTTAAAGAAGATTGCTTTGTACCAGAGATTATCATACCGATGCCAAAGCTTGATAAGAGATACGATGAATTTGTCGCAATTATGGGATATGAAGAAGTATACTTAAAGCTGAAATGCCTGCTGCTTTAAGAAAATTATTAGGATTGGAGTGATAGAAATGCCAAGACAAGATGTACTAACAACAGCTAAAGCACAAAATAAAAATGAATTTTATACGCAATACGAAGATATAGAAAAGGAAGTAAATGCGTATATCGAATATAACCCAGACGTATTTAGAGATAAAGTAATCCTCTTACCATGTGACGACCCTGAATGGTCTAATTTTACAAAATATTTTGCAGCAAATTTTGAAAGGTTAGGAATAAAAAAGCTTATCTCAACTTCCTACGCTCGAGGATGGGCTAATTATCATCAAATAACATTATTTGAATTAGAATCTCCTCAATATGATGAAACCAAACACGAAGCACATGGAAAAAAATTTGTTTTGGAACGAGATGTAGACGGTTCTGGAAGAATAGACCAAAAAGATATTGAATGGGAATACCTAGAGGGAGACGGCGATTTCACAAGCGAAGAAATTACAAAACTAAGAGACGAAGCCGACATCATCATAACCAACCCCCCATTCAATACTATGTTTCATGAATTTTTTGAATGGGTAATGGAAAGCGGAAAAAAATTCTTATTTATAGCGAGTATCAATTCCATTACATTTGTTGATGTATTCCCAAGAATCAGAAACGGCGAAGTCTGGGTGGGAACTGGAATGGGGCGGTGGATTTCAGGCTTTATTGTTCCTGATGATTATGAGCTATATGGAACAGAAACCCGTATGAATGAAAAAGGAAAAAAAATAATATCTACCAATAACTGCCTATGGTACACTAACTTAGACCACGGTAAAAGACACGAACCACTAAAGCTTATGACTATGAGTGATAACTTAAAATATAATAAATCTTTGTGTAAGAAATTAGAAAAAAAATTTGGAGATAGCAGTCAATATTATCATTATGATAATTATGATGCATTAGATGTTCCTTTGACTGAAGCTATCCCTTCAGATTATGATGGTGTAATGGGCGTACCTATCAGCTTCTTGGACAAATATTGTCCAGAACAGTTTGAAATATTGGATGCTAATGACTATCGAAAGAATAGTAAAACACCATATAAAAAGCACGGTCTTGTAAAAGATAAAGATAGTGCTATAAATGGAAGTCCTCAATATGCAAGAATGCTCATAAGGAAAAGAGGTGTAAATAACGAATGAAAACTACACTAATAACAACTTGGACTGTTGATGATTTATGCAAGGGATTTGTATACAGCAAGTCAGAACAAAAAGGACTATTCGGACTTGATGGAAAACTAACAATCCAACCAGAATATCAGCGAAATTACATCTATGATAAAGGTGGAAAAGATGTAGATGTAATTAAGTCCCTAATAGCAGGCTATCCACTTGGCTTATTATATTTTGTAAAGACTGGAGAAGATGAATACGAAGTATTAGACGGACAGCAGCGTATCACGTCATTTGGAAGATTCGTAAATACTACCTATCCATTCTCTGTACCAGACGCAGACGGAAACCCACGATACTTTGATAGCTTAGACAAAGATTTACAAGATAAAATTCTGAATACACCTCTAACTGTGTATGTTTGTGAAGGCTCTGCATCCGAAATTGATAAATGGTTTCAGACCATAAACATTTCAGGGGTTCCTCTTAACAACCAAGAGCGTCTAAATGCTTCATATCATGGAACATTTGTTACAGAGGCTCGTAAAGTGTTTTCAAATTCAGGCAATGCTAATATGAAAAAATGGCTCACTTATATTAAAGGAGACCCCAAAAGACAGGAAATATTAGAAGCAGCTCTCGACTGGGTATCTGACGGAAACATACAAGGCTATATGAGCCAACATAGGAACGACACAAATATAACTGAACTGCAAAATCACTTTGAATCTGTAATAGACTGGGTAAGTGGTCTATTCGATTATACTGGAAAAGAAGTTCGTGGACTGCCTTGGGGCAAATATTATAATCTATACCATAATAATGCTTACAACCGTTCTGCCGTAAATAAACGAGTAACTGAACTCCTAGCAGACCATTCTGTAAATAGTCCAAAAAATATCTTTGAATATATATTAAACGGAGAGCAGCACACAGAATGGCTTGATATTAGAATATTTGACGATACTGTTAAAAGAAGTGTATATAATACACAAACTGCAGTCGCAAAACAGAAGAATATTTCTAACTGTCCTCTTTGCGCAGTAGGACATACTGCTAATGCTAATAAAATATGGGCATTTAAAGAGATGGATGCTGACCATGTAACAGCATGGAGCAAAGGCGGCTCAACTGATATATCAAATTGCCAAATGCTCTGCAAAACTCATAACAGAGCCAAAGGCAACAAATAAGTGTCAAAATAACAGTTTAAAAATATGTTTTATAAAATAACTATAGTTAAATTGAAAAAAATGAAGGAGGATATACATCCTCCTCTTTTTTTAAGCGTAATATATTGTCCATGCTATACAAGATATGTATGTGCATATAAATGGAACAATAAATGCTGAAATTGCAATTGCCAACATATTTTCTCTCCCTTCCGAATTTATATTTTCATAGTATATTCAGATATCTCTCAGTAGGAAAAAAATCTTATGTTTATAAACAGCTCAACTTATATACTTAAAGCTTATATAAAAATAAACTGTTTTATGAGTTGGCTTAAAACAATGTACACTGCTCAATGAGAGCTTTGTCTATTCTCTGATCCACGTCAATGTACCGTTGTGTAGTGGCAACACTGCTATGCTGCAGGAGCTTCTGCACAAGCACAATATCATAATTATTTTGCTTATATATCTCGGTAGCAAAATACTTCCTGAAGGAATGGGAGCCGATAGGCTCCTCATATCCGAGATAATCCACGACTTTCTTGAGATATTTCTGTACCTGACGCTCACCC
>JAXFDY010000078.1:0-2203 GCA_034172985.1 Lachnospiraceae bacterium | reverse complement strand
ATTAGGATTCTTATATACACCTGTTATACCGACAGAATAACGGCCAAGGAATTGCGTGGTTCCATCGACAACGTCTCGATCCAAATGTTGATATCCCCCTAAAAAACTGAGAAAAATTAAAATTGCGATAGCAATCGATATGTATATGTATATTTTTGTTATTCTACAAATCTCTACATCACTATACTTATAGTTGGTAAGGGCAATAAAAACAATTACAAACAATAAATATTTGCATAAATAACTTAAGTCAAGATTACCATAAGGTCCTACAATGGTTGAGAATAGACCGAATAAAAACATTAATAGGGCAGATGCATGATATGGCTTTATGTTAAATAGTCTATATTTCAGTCCACAATATAGGATAGGAACAGACAACAATGTAATATATACAACACCTGGATCAGCCGTTTCCTCAAGAGACAGAACCGGTGATACAATAAACCACAGGGTTAGAATTGGTAAAACGGAGCCTTTATTTGCGACCATGAATAAACCTTGCCACCAATTTACATACTATCTTAAATCCATACATACCAAAGACCCACGCTATTATTACATAAGTTAAGACAAATAGTAAAGATGCCAGTACTGTTTGTAAGAAATAACTGTCAAAGGTAAAAAAATATCTAAGAGCCAAATATGCCAAGCAACCCGATATAAGCGAAACTAATAAAGATGGAGCAATATCAATTAAAACATTTACCCCCCCATATCCCAATTCTTTTTTAACATAAAAGCCATTAAGGAATATTTCTATGAATGAGTTTAAGCCCAAAGCATATAAAATGCCCCATATACCCCATATTTTCATACCAATGAAAATGAAGGCGATACCTAGAATTTTTTTTATAATCTCTAAATGCAAAACATAATCACTACGTCCTATAGCCTTTAGTAATGACAAGGAGCACTGATGAATGGCCAGGAAGATTCCAAAGAATATACATAGGAACTGAAAGTACCCTACTGCTCCTATCCATTTTTCAGAATATAGAAAAACAAAAAGAGGGTATGCTACCACAGCCAACAAAACCATCAATGGGGTATTAACGAATGCCACAAAACGGATGTTTTGCCTAAACATTTCTAACAACTTTTGCCTTTCGCTTTGAAGCTTTGCATATGCAGGAAAAGCGACAGAATTTATCACTTGGGAAACGGTACCCGTTGGTATGTTTTGGAATAACCGGGCTTGAGAATAATATCCTAAGTCAGCAGATGTATAAAAACGACCTATCAACAATTGCTGTAGATTTACATAAAGTTCCGCTACAAAAGTTGAAACCAAGAGCTTAGATCCATAAGAAAAAAGAGATTTAAAAGATTTTATGCTAAAATCGAAAGACGGGTGCCATTTAGTAACAAACCATGTTAGTAGCGTACGAATAGTACTAAATAAAATGTACTGTATAATAAGCGCCCATATACCTAGGCCATAATAAGCTAATGCAATTGCAATTCCAGCAGAAATAACAATAGATATGAGTTTAATCTTAGTTAGAATTTTAAAATCCATATCTCTCATCAAGAGAGAATTCTGAATCGCGCATAGAGCATCAATGATTACAATTAATTCCAAGCACCTTAGAAATAATGTCAAATCTGGTGACTTAAAATAACTAGCAATAAAAGGTGCTGCAAAGAAAATAATAAGATAAACAGAAATTGCTAGAACAATATTTGTTATAAAAACTGTCGCCTTATCAGTTTCAGTAACTTTTTCCTTTTGAATAACAGATGCCGTTAAGCCACTATCTATTAATACATTGGACAAAGTCACAAAAACCATCAGCAACCCTATAGTTCCAAAATCATCTGGCATAAGAAGCCTTGCCAAGACTAAATTAGATAAAAATTGGCAAGAAAGGTAACCAAACCTTTCTATAAGACTCCAAAAAGATCCTGTAATGGTTTTATTTTTTAATTCGTTATCATCCATGTCTCACTAGTTTGAACGAGCTCTAATATTTCGTTCGATTCGTACATAATTATTAGAACGTCTCTCAATAATTGACCATAGCTCGTCGTAAAAAAATAAAAGTAACACAAGACGGAACTATATCAAATAGATAAACTAATACCAAAACTAGTTATCTTGTACATTAATTCGGATCAACTTCGTTAGTTAGACTAAAACGTCATATCTATCTATATCTTCTCCATTCAAAGCACGAACTATTCTGTTACAAGCCTTTCC
>JAXFDY010000067.1:0-2298 GCA_034172985.1 Lachnospiraceae bacterium | reverse complement strand
CTCAGCTGTGGAATCCAGGTCATACTCATAAATCTCGTCAATCACAATACCCGGTCTTGTCCTGTTCTTCCCATCTCTTATATTTTTAAGGTTATTGCAAAGAGCTGTTCCCACCATACCCTTTGCTCCGGTAACCAATATCTTCATCATTTGCCCTCTTTCACTATTTCTGATCTTTTCTCCACACCATCTTGTTTACGACATTCACATATCCCTGGATGATTCGTACCACTTTCATGGACACAGTTTCATCCACATAGTCAGGGCATGGTTTACCAAGTACACCCTTCTGTTTCATTTCGATAGCCATGTCTGTGGCATTGAGGAGTTCATTGGTTGTAATACCAGCAAGAATGAAATCACCGGCCTCAAGAGCTTCAGGACGTTCTGTACTAGTCCTAATACAAACCGCAGCAATCGGATGTCCGATGGAGAGATAAAATGAACTTTCCTCTGGTAAAGTACCAGAATCCGATACGATAGCCAGAGCATTCATCTGCAACTTGTTATAATCATTAAAGCCAAGAGGTTCATTTACTCGAACACGTGGATCGAGCTTGAATCCTGTTGCTTCCAATCTCTTTTTTGAGCGTGGATGGCATGAATAAAGGATTGGCATATCGTACTTTTCAGCCAATGCATTAATAGCAGTGAAAAGAGAAATGAAGTTTTTTTCTGTATCTATATTTTCTTCTCTGTGTGCGCTTAACAATATATATTTGTTAGGCTCTAGTCCTAACCTCTCAAGCACATCGCTCTTTTCGATCTTCTCAAGATTCATCCTCAGCACTTCTGCCATCGGAGAACCAGTCATGTATGTTCTTTCCTTCGGTAGACCTGTGTCGGCCAGGTATTTTCGAGCAAATTCAGAATAGCAGAGGTTGACATCGGAAATCACATCGACAATACGACGATTAGTCTCCTCTGGTAGGCACTCATCTTTGCAGCGGTTACCTGCTTCCATGTGGAAAAGTGGGATGTGAAGGCGCTTTGCACTGATGGCGCTCAGGCATGAGTTGGTATCCCCCAACACCAGATACCCATCAGGCTGAAGCACAGAAAGAAGCTCATAAGACCTTCCGAGGATATTGCCACAAGTGACGCCCAGGTTCTCGCCAACGACGGGAACCAAAATATCAGGGCCAAATTCTCCCTTCTCATTCCTTAATTCAAAATCCTCCCAAAAGACAGTAGAAAGGTTTCTATCATAGTTCTGGTTATAGTAAATAACGCAAGTATCAAAATACTCTCTACATCTTTTGATTACCGCGGCAAGGCGTATAATCTCTGGGCGGGTTCCGCAGCCAATCATTACCTTAGTTCTGCCATTATTCTTCCATTTAAAATTATGCTCAACACTCATCTTTCTATCCTCTTCTCCACCTATTTTTCATGTGTCTTTATATTTATTCTGCAACTATACTTTTTACCGTTTCAGCAATCTTACCATATACCGGCTTCATAAGTACCGCCAGAATTGCCGTCCCAACAATTACTATTCCAATAAAAATATATGGATTATCAATATAGATTCTTCCTTCTTTCCTCAGCAGCAAAAAGAACCCCTGACAAACATATATTTCTAGCGAATACTTTCCTAATATCTTTGTGACTGAATTATTATAAAGCACTCTCGGAAGCACAATGGTTGCAACGGTGACAAATACAGCAAAAGCTACTGCCGAAATCATCTTTACTTCAGTTTGTAAAATTGGTGACACTTTTGCGCCTGCAAGAAACACAACAAATGTGAAACCCGTGATGATAAAAACCATCCACTTATTCTTAATAATATTCCTGTCAATCGAATCTTTATATACCGCCCAGGTCATTCCAAGCAAAACACAAAAAATGCTTTCATACCAGGTAGTAGAAAGTCCTATAAATTTGCAGATGAAGCAATAAACTAATAGAGCAATCCCTGTGACGAGCGAACATTGTTTATCGCTCTTCACCGAAGAAAATACTACCCATAAAATAAGGTACATTACAAAAGTGACTTGCAGGTACCACCCCAATGGTACTATTGTATTTCCAAAGAAAAACGATTGAAAGAAACGAGATGGTGTTAATTGATATTGAAGTACCATCTGCCATAATGAGTAAAGCAAGATAAGAAAAACATAAAATATGTATAATGGAAGAATCCTTTTCTTGCCAATCGTCTTTACGTATCCCTCTTTATTCTTAGAACACATCATTCCATAGCCAGTGTAGAAGAAAAACATTCCCACAGAAAGATACCCAAGTGCCTGAAATATCATGCCCAAAGGAGAATTGTGAAATAATTCGCTATAC
>JAXFDY010000029.1:0-2451 GCA_034172985.1 Lachnospiraceae bacterium | reverse complement strand
CATGTTATTAGCCACAATCTGCTCTGCCGAGATAGTTGTTGCATCCTTGCCAATTTTAACAGTAGGCAATCCTTTGTCTTCTATCTTGCTTGCAATATGCTCAACAGTATCGTTTTGAAATGCGGATGCCAGAATAAGCTTTGATGAATCATAATGATCCTTGTGCTTATTCTTCTTTGCTTCTTTTTCGGCTTCCTCAAACAATCTGTCACAAATGACAGCAATCACTGTTGATTTACCAGTGCCTGGAGGTCCTTGGATGACGGCAATGTCTGGTGTGTTAAGCGCAATTTCCACAGCTTTCTTTTGGTTATCAGTAAGGTCTGAAATACCAAAACGCTTTTGTAGAAATGCTCTTGTTCGTTCAGTCAGCGCTTTTTTGTGCCCATCTCGATAAAGATTTATCATTTCGGCAGCTTCATCCTCAATGGCGAACAACAAATTGCGCAGAATTGGAGTTATACGACCTCCACCTAAATGCTGAAAAGCTATCTCTCTACGTTGATTGACATGAACATCACCTTTTACTGAAAGGACAAGAGTTCCTGATGAACTTAAAGTATCGTTCTCATCTATAACTTCCGCATAATAAAAGTTATATTTTTTCTTTATTGAACGAATCTTGTAAGTTTCACTTCCGCTTAATCCTGCAGTCTCTGCCTTTTCAAATGATGAATTTTTGAAATCGTTCTCATGCTCTTTAAGAGCTGTCATCTGATCTTTGCTGAAATTCAATTTCAAAAGTTTGACATGGTTTGTCATGTCCTTACCATCTGTATAATGTATCTCGCCGAACAACCCAGAAAGTTGTTCTGCTTTTTCTAATTCTTTGTTACTGTATTCTGTCCATATATTAAGCAAGGCCTTTCCCTGAGTTGCTTTGTCCTGGATGCGCTCCATGATTGCCTTCGCATTATTCTCTTCAACAAAGTCAATGCTTGGGTAACGAATGAGACGGTAACGACAAAAATCATCAATAGAACCTATGTTCTTTCTACGAGATTTGTCCAATATGTATTTCTGATCTTTGATTATAAGGTCTGCAGCAAACTTCAAACCATGCAAAGTTTTGTTATCTGCTTTGTCGGGATAGATTTCCTCCAACAGATAACATCCAAGATTACTCTCGAAAACAAGTGACTTATATAACTCATCTGGAAGTCTGTCAATACTCTTTGCTCGTCTTGAAACAATATAATTCGGACTATATCCAATTGTAATATCTTCCTTAAATCCTTGGCCACGTCCACATGGCAGATAGTTAATACTACCTGTCTCAGTTTCTTTGTCATAAGACATCAAACGGAATAACCCGCTAATATAGGGAACAACTTCAAAAGAAGAAGTATCTATAATGGTCTCGGGTGTTATGCGTAACGTAGGAGTTTTTGTTCCAACTATTGTTTGGAACAATAAACCATCATTGTCTATTGCTATGAGCTCAATATCCAATGGTAATAAGGCACTGATGTCTTGAACATCTTGCGCCCGGACTTTTCCTTTTATGCTATTTCCGATAAATTCTTCTGAGTATTTATCGAACAATTCGTCTATTTTTGCCATGTTTATTCAATGGTTAGGACTCGTTGTGGAGTATCTAGTTTTGTTATTCCGATGACTAACTCACGATGTTTTCTGCCTGTTACACGAATTTTTTTAGGTTTATCTGTATAGAACACTTCTTGTCCGTCAACAGCCACATAGTAAGTAATGTCTTTCGGTATCAGTTCTACCAGTTTTTCATCTCCATCCGATTCAAGCACTTTGATTTGCATTACAGGATGATTTGGATTCCCTGGCAGCAAGAAATGTGAGTTTTTAATATATTTGGTAGTGTATTTATCAATAATTATCTCTTCAAAAACCATCGGTGCAAGACCAAATGGCTCCTGCATTGTATTGGTTGTCTTATCATAACGTGAAAGACGTTCCCATCGCTTCATCTGTATTTTGATAATACTATCAGAAGATTTTCCACAAAAAGGACATTCTCCAGATATGGTGTGAGGATAATGAATGCCACAGTCTGGGCATTTGATTACCTCATTCAAGGCTTTATTAAATCCATTACACCATTCTGAGATTGTCGGTCTTTTGATTGGTTCATTTAGTCCTTCCTCAAATGTTCGCTTAAAAAGATCTCGAAGACTATCTGTAATGAAGAAAGACGAAGGGATTCCGCTCGAACGACGATTCAACTCATCTGTAGAATGATCAACCCATGGAAGTTTTCCTGACAAAGCTTGTTCCTCTAATTCTGGTTCACCATCAGTTACATAATCTCCGATGAGAGGATGATTGAACGTTAGTATTTCATAAGCAATAATAGCAAATGAAAAACAATCTGATTCTATGCTGTTTGCAGAAACTGATCTTACCAGTTCAGGGGCAGCGTAGAACGGAGTATATATGTTATGGGTAATACTTGTGCGATAACGTAGATTGTCTAGA
>JAXFDY010000188.1:0-8110 GCA_034172985.1 Lachnospiraceae bacterium | reverse complement strand
TCCTACATAAACTATACTATTCATATGTGACCTCCTATTGTATGCGGTAATCCCTGTTACCTGATATTGTTTTCATCAACTAATATCATACAGGTAAATCCACGAATCTACAATTGTGAGGTCACTTCATATTGTCTCTTTATATTCATTAAAACTACCTGTCCATAATGTCTCCAACGTATCCTGCATTGATTTTTCTGCCTCTACACACTCATTTAGAGAAAATGCATTAGCATGTGCAAATTGATACATTGGCTCTAAAATAGCTCTCTGGTCCTCATTGTCCAAACACCATAATACCTTTTCCCTTACGTCAGACGGATATAATATAAATGCCTTTGCCAACTTTTCCTTATTTGCATTCCCATAAAATCGCATAATTTCCTTAGTTGTTCTATCCTGTAAAAAACATGCAGACAACGGATAACACACAAATTTTCGAAATCCTTTACTCCAAGCATACATTTTTTCCAGTGTTTCTTTTTCAACTACATCGTTTATCTTAGTCGTATCATAATTATTCATCATACCACACTACTCCTTGTCATTTGAAATAAATCTTGTGCTACACCTATACGATAACATCCAAGAAGCATCTCAAACGACAAGGTTAGGGTATATCCTATTTTCTTATAAACCAAGTTCTTTTACAATCATATCTAATGGGCTTTTTGACTCAATTATCCTTGAATTACAATCTCTTACCCCATCCACAATATCTTGCCTAGTAAACCACCTTTGTGGAATTCCTAAATGGTCGATACTAGCTCTAAGTAACTTATCATTGCACCAAATGTCTATATGCACAGTTATCGGAAAATGTTTTGTAAAAAGCTCTGCAACTTCTCTCTCTGTATATCTGCTGACCGCTGACATTTCATCCATTACAGTGTTCATGAAATCATAAAGCGGGTCCATATTTTCATTTCTAATACTGTCAAATGTATCAATTTCTATTTTACTTACCAAACTATTTCCTATTTTTACTCCCGGATATGCAAAACAAAAGTTCAGATAGTCTCTGGAGTTTTCACCTCTAGCACGTTCTGCATAATAATATCCCTGCTCTCCTATATGTATCCACATACTTTCTGCATAGAAATGGCTACTTCCTCCACCTCTTTGGGCTTTTTGATTTGATTCGTTATCTTCCCTCAATTTCATTCCCATTGCAGCAAATTCTTTTGTCAAATCGACTCTGATTAAATCACCATTACGACTGATTTCAGGTTTTTTCATCTCATAGCAGTGCCCATTTATATCATTCTTCCAACGAAGCAACATAATACTGCCTGCATCTTTGGTTTTAAATAATGTGGTAAAAAACTTTCTATTACCATAGCGAACTTTAATATGACTCGCTCCTTTTTCATCATGCTGTTCCCAATCAAAGCAAAGAAATACTTCTTCTTTCCCTTCTACAATATTTCCTACATGTATTCCCATAAGTTCACGCATTTACGTATCCTCCTATCTCTCTTCTTATACACGGTACATCATTTTCCCCGTTTTCTTACTTTTAAAGATACCATAATCATTATCAATGCCATATGCTTCATCTCTGTATATTACATATGCGTTTTGCTCACTATCAAATCCCGCATAGAATCCAATGTGTCTTAAAACTTCAAAATCACGCTTTCGCATTCTCTCTGTTGCATCTGGAAACAATTCAAAATATAATTCGACAGCTTTCTCATAAACTTCACAACTCATGAGTTTCGTCAATCGTTTCAACCGTTCCAAATGCTCCCTCTTTTTCGGAGATACATCTTCATTTTCTCCTGCTATCTTTCTTTTTTTAGTTATTCGTTTTTGAATGCCTTCCGAATAACAACTAATATCACGATATTCATCATAGTTAATATACGCATTTTTATCTCTTGAGAAATAAACTTGAAGCAAACCTGCATCCTTCAAATCTTTAATATCGCGTTGCAATGTTCTCACGTTCATTCCAGGAAGATGAAACATTATTGTAGACAATCTGGTATCCTCATCATTCTGCTGGAAAATATCGTACAAAATAAGCTGTCTTTCTATCTGCTTTAGTTCTCTGGCTGCCACAAGCATTCACTCCTTTCCACATCCATATTCACCTATAATTTTGTAGGCATATTCAATTGTCAAGGTTCATCATAAATTAAGTTACTTTAAATATCATATCACATTTTTAGACGCAATGCGACAACATTAGAGGTAGGATGTTTTTTTACATCATTACCTGCCTCATTTATCTATTCTGATAATAATTATGGCATTAAAATCTTATTCCTTAGAATTTATTTTGTTAAGGTATCTATAAAATGTAGTCTTACTCATTCCCAACTGCTTCATTAACTGAAATGGACGTAGTTCTCCGCTCTGAACCTTCTTGTATTCTCTAGCAAAAGCATCTAACTTCCTTCCCCCTTCGCATTTCCCGCCAGTGTCGTAACTGCTGTCTGAGCTCCTACCACCGATGATTGCTGTTCTGCAATCATAAATGAAAAGGAAATTCAGTAAAATATTCAGATGATTCATTCCCGTATTGACAAACATGGGCGTCTTCATCAAGATAGCAGTATGGATTATAATTTACTCCTGAACCGACAATAATCTTCTGCACATCGGAGGATCCTTTAGAACTGTTTCCTGAATCTTGATTCTCAAAATCCAAAACCTCCGGTTGACCAGTCAGTTATATTTTTATTTTTTATTTTGAATTAAAAAAGCAGATACCATTATGGCACCTGCTCATTAATACAAAACAAAAGCTGTTTGCTATCTGATCTCATAATGCATGGAAAAATAAACTGTATTCATACATACAGCCTGACAGCAACAAATATTAAAATTAACTGCTTTTACTTCATATAATTTTTTCATGACATTATGCTCCTTTCCTTGCAATCAACAAACACCTATTACATTGATAGGAATGATATGATATATTTATCGGGCATATTATAAGACGAATAATAATGGTTGTAAATTGTTTTTTAGTTTTTTGTTACATGGTTATTATTCAATTCTTCCTCCACCGATTTTTCACAGGAACGCATTGCATCTATGGTTTTCTGAATTAATTCGGTCAATTCATACCCCAGCATATCTGCTCCTTTTTTGATGACTTCCCTGTAACATCCTGCAGCAAAATTCTCTGTCTTAAATTTTTTCTTAACAGATTTTACTTCCATATCCTGCACACTTTTTGATGGGCGCACAAGGGCTACGGCTCCAATCAGACCAGTCAGCTCATCTACT
The DNA here is from genome assembly GCA_034172985.1 of Lachnospiraceae bacterium. Taxonomy (GTDB): domain Bacteria; phylum Bacillota; class Clostridia; order Lachnospirales; family Lachnospiraceae; genus CAG-303. The sequence continues at coordinate 4,864 of JAXFDY010000188.1, read as the reverse complement.
GCATATAATACTTTTTCCATCTCATGCTCCGGTTTCACATCCACAGTGAGTTCATATCCATGACTGCATACTGCATGAATGATATCCTCTCCTACACCGGCCTCTCTCAACAATTCCGGTGCTTTAATACAATGCTGTTCCGGGTACTGCTCAAAATCAATATCATGCAGCAATCCCACAATCCCCCAGTACGCTTCATCTTCCTGATATCCAAGTTCCCTTGCAAACCATTTCATGACTCCCTCCACAGTGAGTGCATGCTGAATATGGAAAGATTCCTTATTATATTTTTTTAATAATGTAAACGCATCTTCTCGCGAAATATGTGCTCTCATATCTATTTACCTCTAACCGCATCCTTCAGTTTTGTCAACGCCTGCTCCAGAATCGAACGCGGACATGCCACATTAATCCTCTGAAAGCCTTTTCCCGCTTCACCAAATACTGCTCCGCTGTCCAGCCACAGGCCTGCTTTGTGAATCACCAGATTTTCCAGTTCCTCATTAGATAAATGTAAGTCCCTGCAATCCAGCCATACAAGATAAGTTCCCTCAGGTTTATTCATCTTTATCTCTGGAAGTTGTTCCTCGAAAAATTGTTTTGTAAAATCTATATTTTCCTTAATATATTTCAACACAGCCGAAAGCCATTCGTCTCCATGCTCATATGCCGCCGCACAGGCGGTCAGTCCAACTGCATTTAACTGACTGTAACCAGCCGCATCAATCTGTTTACGAAACTTTCTTTTTAATTCCGGATTTGGAATAAAGATATTCGAAATCTGCAATCCAGCAATATTAAAGGTCTTTGTAGGAGAAGTACAGGTAACTGTAATATCCTTATACTCCTCTTTTACATTGGCAAATACATGGTGTGTACCGCTAAAAATAAAATCTGCATGAATCTCATCACTTACCACAATAACATGATGTTTAAAACAGATATCCCCGATTTTTTCCAACTCCTCTTTGCTCCACACTCTTCCAACAGGATTATGCGGATTACTCAAAAAGAAAAGCTTTACCTTCTCATTTACAATTTTTTCTTCGAAATCAATAAAATCAATATGATATCTGCCGGTTTCATCCTGAATCAAAGTACTATCTACCAGTTTCCTTTCATTATCCAGGATTACCTCACTAAACGGATAATAAACCGGCTGCTGTATCAGAACTGCATCCCCTTTTTCTGTAAATGCCCTGACTGCCATAGCCAGTGCAAACACAATACCCGGTGTTTTTATCAGCCACTTTTCCTCAACGTTCCATCCGTAATGTCTCTTCATCCATGACTGTAATATATGAAAATATTCCCCCTGTACTTCACTATAGCCGAAAATCCCATGTTCTACCTGTTTTTGAATCGCCTCCTGAATATAAGATGATATTTTAAAATCCATATCCGCTACCCATAACGGAAGAACGTTTTCAGGTAATCCCCGACGTTTTGCAAAATCATATTTCAGACAATTTGTATTTTTTCTGTCGATTACTGTATCAAAATCAAGATTTTTTTCTGACATCTGCGGCCTCCTTATTCAAATGATTTGTTCGTATGCAGTATAGCATGAATCAGAAAATTGTACCAATAGAAAAAAATTACTGCGGGTTATAAGTAAATTATATAACCTCACGGACTACAATCTGATAAACCGCCTCTGCAAGTTTACGATGTCCTTCCTCATCCATATGCTCTCTGTCGATTTCATTTGGTTTTGCATATTCAGAAGCTGCCAAAAATGAAATTTTCCATTTTTCAGCGATTTGTTCATATATTAACGGCAGTCTCTTTGATGTTTCCACCGAGACTGCATTAAATTCCGGATCATATCCATCCTCCCACACTCTGTCACCCAATGCAATCGGTGACACTAAAAGGACTTTGCTATCCGGACTTTGCGTCCGAATCTGTTCCAATAACCTCTCTATTCCCATGCCAATCACCTCTGCCGAGGCATCGTTAATCACTTTACAATCATTTGTCCCCAGCATCAGAATAACAAGGTCAAGGGGTGCATGGGTCTCCAACAGCAGCGGAAGCATATCTGTTCCTTTCCTTCCATCTCTCAAGGGATCTTCAAATACCGTAGTCCTTCCGCATAATCCTTCCTCAATCACATGGCAGTCTTTTTCTCTCAATGTCTCAGCCAAAATACTGGTCCACCGTATTCCCCTGCTGTACCTTCTTCCTCCTTTTCCAGAAAATGTTCCCGGAATTAACCCGTATGTATTTGAATCTCCAAAGCATAAAATTTGTCTCATACCTATCTCTCCTTACATCTTTTGCTCCAAAGTATAGCACGGATTTTAATAGTATACTAATTGAAAAAAATTACAGCGGGTTATAACAAAATTTTATAACCCGCTGTATCATTTTTTATAAAATACCACCAGAAACAACTGAAATGCACAAATCTGACATCTCATCCAAAAAAAGTTTGTCATGTGATGACACAAGAATTATTTTTATTATAATATTCTTCTAAATTTCTCAATTCATTTATTTTAAGAATTGATTTTTATGTATTTCTGTTTTATGCTATCTATAATGTTACGATTTTTCAGAAACGATTACGGAGGTATAACTATCATGTCTGACTATATTACTACCTATAGTGGTATTCACTTTATTCCAACTAAACCGGATATAAATGCCATAAACATCACCGATATTGCCCATGCCCTTTCCCTGATCTGCCGCGGAAATGGCCATGTAAAAACTTTTTTCTCTGTGGGACAGCATTGTATCCACTGTGCCTTGGAAGCAGAAGCCAGAGAATATTCTTCCAGAGTTGTCCTTGCCTGTCTCCTGCATGATGCCAGCGAAGCTTACCTATCCGATGTGCCACGACCATTCAAGCAGTATCTGGACCAATATCATGTATTCGAGGAAAAAATATTAGACGTAATTTACGAAAAATATCTTGGTTCCACCCTTACCAGCGAAGAACAACAGCTTGTCAGGCAAATTGATAACGATATGCTGTATTATGACTTATCCGTACTGTTAAGCGAAACATCTGATGGGCCGGAACCTGTCATGAAAACAAAGTTTTCTTATGCGGTACTTCCTTTTGAAATAGTGGAGCAACGTTATCTTTCTCTTTTTGAGAAGTACTGCAAAAAAGAAGAAAGATAACACAGAATACTGTAATTCCTTAACATATAACTTATGAAAACGCTCTACGATTCCACTATTTCCGAACGTTTACCGGTAAATACATCCTTACAGAAAACATGAAAAATCAAAAGAACTTTTTCTTTTTAAAGTAAAGAATTTCTGCAATTACGATTACCACTGCCGCAATGATAACTGTAAGATAGCCATATTTCCAATGCAACTCCGGCATATAGGCAAAATTCATGCCATACCAGCCTGTCAGGAGAGTAAGGGGAAGAAATAATGTAGTCACAACCGTCAGAATACACATAATCTTATTCTGCTGTGCATCCTGCTGTGACTGATATAATTCACGCAACTGAAGAATATTTTCCCGTAAAAGATGAACATGATTTTGAAGCCGCTCTGTACGGAGTGTATACCTGTTCCATAGTTCAACACTTTTTATCAGAGACGTGCTGTCATGTGCCTGTATCAAATCGCCCATTGCTGACAACTGCTCATAGTATGCATTCAGCTCTGAAAGTTTTTGCCGGTACTTTGTGACCTCTGCAAAAAAATCTTTTGGAATCCTATGATTTAATGCATCCTCCATAGCTCCCATTTCCTTTTCCAAATGAGACAGATAGAGAATATCATTTTCAACCATTAACTCCATAAACTGTAAAAGAAGCTGGTCTGGGGATTGAAAACCCTGAATCCTGTCTATCTGTTTTTCCACCCATTTTTTCAGATCCCCGGTATCCTCAATAAAAAAGAGTATATGTTCCGTCATATAAAATCCAAATGAAAGCAGCGGTTCCCGTTGTTTACTCTTCTGGGGAATCCGCAATGTTCCCCAAATACAATCGCGATACATCTCCGCCTTGCAATAACGTATCGAACCAAGACTATGCAAAAGTTCTTTATAATGAATATAATTTCCCTTTTCTTCACGAAACTCATCTGCATTTGTAATGACAAGAGAAGGCTGACCAGCAAAGTTCTGATCAGCCGAAAGTAAGCCTCCATCATGAGATTTTTTTATATATTCTGTCATATTTATTTGCCCCTTCTGTAAACTACCCAAATATCTATCTTACAAAAAATAGACCATTAATTATAGTATTGCTCAACCTTGAAATCTATATTCTGTCCCTTTAATATAGTTTCCTGTTGTGCTTTAAAATTTTTCATATATGGGTTTTCTTCATTACTATATTTGATGACAGTATCAGTTACACCTCCGGATACATAAGTCCTTCCACACTCAGGACATACCGATGTCTGGATCCGCACAGAGGCCCGTACCACTTTTCCATCCTTTTCTTCTGCCTTACTATATGCATTTGATACATGCTCGCCCTCATGTGCCCGGACTGCGGAGCCTGATGCCAACGGAGATATATGCGACGCTGATTTAAAAGATACGTTTTCATTAGAGCCATCCTGATATTTGCGGTTTTTACAAGTCTGACATTCCGTTTCCGTGTTCTGGTAACCAAATCCTGTATCATATGGTGCTATGTTTCCAATCATAGAAATCCCTCCTCATTCCCCGTATTTTCTACTATCTATTATATAAATGAGCCAAGGGACAAGTGGACATAAAATACATGCTTGTATGTATTTTTATGTCTATGGGTCCCGCCAAACATGAGAAAGTAGCCATTTTTCGCAGAAAAATGAGCGAATTTCGAATGTTTGCGTCGATTTTGAGAGTGCAAAGCACGAAAAAATCGACATCAGGCTCATTTGTCGGGTA
>JAXFDY010000187.1:0-17546 GCA_034172985.1 Lachnospiraceae bacterium | reverse complement strand
CTTTAGCACTTTTCTAAAAAAATTTCATTTTTTTGCATCAATAAACTGGGAGTCCATAACATTGATTTTCGACATAGTTTTATAATATCCAGCCGCCACCTTATTACTGGCTCTTGCCATACCGATTTCTTTTTTGAGGTTATCTTTCCGATTCATGATAACATCTCTGTTCCGGTTCTCTTCTGCCATGACATCCATGGATTTTTCCGTGATTGTAGAAATCAATGTTTGCATTTGTCCGATTTCTTCCCGATATCTTTCCGGCTCTGATGTGAGAACTTCTTTTATCCTGTCGTATACTGACTGAAATCCATCGTCCAAACGATTCAGCTCAGCAATCAGCTGATCCTTTTCGTCCAGTGTCTGTCCGAACCGGTCATAGTCAAAGGTCTCCTGTTTCGCAAGCTTTAGCTGTATTTCATTCTGCAGGGAGATTTTATCCAGAATAGATATTTTTTTTACCAGACTATCTCTTAATATTTCCAAATAATTTTTATTATCTCTTTGCAAGCTTCATTACCTCTTCCCATGTATCACGCATGATCCGTAAATATTTCAAAACCTCCTGCAACACTTCTGCATCTTTTTTCATATTTGCATACAGAAGCTTTTCTGCTATCATCTTATATACATTTTCAAACTCCTGTGCCACAGGGTATTTAAAATCCAGTGTATTGCGGAACTCTTCGATGATCCGTTCCGTCTTCTGTATATAAGTATTTGCCTTTCCATAATCATTCTCTTCTACTGCCTGTATCGCAATATTTGTAAACTTGATTGCCCCATCATAAAGCATAAGCGTCAGCTGCGCCGGTGTAGCCGTCATAAGCTTGCTGTTCGCATATGCCTGATATGCATTTGGTAATGCCATATGTACCTCCTATATGACAGTCCAACTTAGGAATCGGACTGTCATCATACTGTTTTATCTATTTTTTATGACCCCAATAATCCTGTCAGGGATGATGTACTTGATTGCAGTTTTGACAGTGCTGTCTCCATAGCTGAAAACTGTTTTACATATCTTTCTGTATAGTTCTCTATTTTCTCATCCCATTCATCAATGGTATCTTTATACTCCTCATACTGTTTCTGCAGCTGCTTATCATTATATATCGTATAGGCACTGCTAAGAGAAGTACTCTTCATCTTTTTTGTCAATGTATTATACAACTGATTTGACATATCTGTAAAGAAATTTATAACCGCATCCGGGTCACTGGCCAGAGCTGCCTTTAACTTATCTTCATTACCGGAAGTAGAACTATCATCCGGATCGCCATCGATATGGTAGACACCTCTTTCTTCTTTTGATACGGAGAAATAGCTGCCTGTCGAGATGCCGAAAGTCGACATAGAGTAACTCTTTCCATTGATAGTAATAGATCTCGCCATATCATTCTGCATAGCTGTCATGATACTGCTGAGAGTATCATCTCTTCGAAGCAGGGATTCTTTTATCTTTGTCTCCCATTTCTCAATCTCCGTGTCTGTCATGGCATCTTTCTCTTCATCTGTCAACGGTTCATATCCCTTAGCGGAATCCGCATAATAAAGGGTACTCATCTCTTTCATGATTTCGTTATATCCGCTGATAAATTTCTTAATCGAATCATAGATACCATCGATATCACTTGTGGTATTGATACTGATTCCATCGCCCTCTGTCAGGCCGGTGGCAGTGATAACTAATCCATTGATTGAGAAATCGTTTGTAGTAGATGTAAAGGTCGCTCCATTTAACTCGATGGTTGCATCCTGTCCTTCGATTTTAACAGCACCTTTTGCACCAGTCTTGATATTCAAAATAGCTGCCTGTGCTTCCTTAACCGCTTCATTCTCCGTAGTAGAATACAGATAAGCTGCATCCGCTAACTCCTTGGTCTTATCCCTTGCGTCCGTACTGGCTGCCAGTTCAGAATCATATCCTGTACCCTGTAAAAAACCATTTGCAGTGGTACTACTGTTTGTAGTCTCGGCTAAGCCATACTCTACTGCATACTGATTCACCTTAGAAATCAAATCATTATAGGTTACTGTGTTGGTAGTGGTGGTTTCATTTCCATCCGAATCCTTCGTAGTAATCGTCTGAGTATAAGCAACTGCTGACTTATCACTGACGGAAAAGTCAAAATTATCATCCTGACCTGCTTTTGCGATTAACTCTTTGTTTAAGGTGATTTCTTTGTTTAAATTCTCTATCTCCGCACTTTTTGCGTTAATCGCGTTCTGATAGTGATTTACAACTGCAGTGAAATCATCATCACTTACTTTTGTATAAGTCTTATTCCCATCGTCATCAGTACTTATCGTATATACCTGCTCCTGAATACTCTTATACTCATCATATTTTGCCTGGGCATCATTGAGGCTTTGCAATTTTTCATCATATTTTGCTTTGTCCTCATCGCTCAAACTTTCACTGCTACTATATGTATACTTACCATCAGTCAAAGTCAGCGCAATACTCTCTGGAAAAGCTTTTTTGATTTCATCTATACTCTTCTGCATGGAGTCCAGTTTTTCTGTCTGTTTCTCTCCACTTAAGTTTGCAAAATCTAATTTATCCTTAAGTTCCGTCTGCTCTTTTGTCAGATTTGAAACCTGTGTAGAAAGGTCTGTATTTCTCTTCTCCAATACATATGCCACATATTCATTCTCAGCATTTTTTTGCACGATGGCATTTGATGCTGCCGAATTATAAGTAGCCGGATTTGCCGGATCATATCCATAAGCCTTGGCCGCACTTATGTAAGCATTTACATCCGACTCGGATGCAGTGCTCAGTCCCATGGCGCCAAGTGCCTTCATACCTGCCGTGTTACCTGCAGTCACAGAAAAGCTGTGTTCTGCACCACTCTGTTTTGCACTGATAAAAAATCTCTGATTATTCTCATCGTAGTTAGCATCCAATCCTGCTTCTTTTAATTTTGTCACAAACTGGTTAATGGTGGTATCTCCATTTACACTTACCGTCGTTGTTTTGCCATCTACAGTAATATCAATCGAACCATTTCCTCCGTCTGTGAAGCCTGCCAATTCACTGAGTTTGCTCTTGCTGGTCAGTTTTGTATCCGCATCTGCTGACTCCACGACTGCACCGGTGAGATATGCTGTTTTTGCAAGAGATGTAATTTTTAATGTCTGTGTTCCTGTTACCGCAGAATTCGACGCACTGACTGTTGCCTTTGTGGTATCTGAAACAACTGCTTTTTTTGCAGTATATGCACTGGAAAATCTTGCTGTATTTAATGCCCCTGTATAGAAGCTGTAAACTTTCTTATTCAAATCCTTCCATGTGGTCTGAGTCCACTCAAGCTTCGTCTGTTTTTTTACATAGGATTCTTTTTTTGTCTCATAAGCCGATACCAGTTCCTGTATCAAAGAATCTGTATCAAGACCTGAAACCATACCTGATATTCTTGCCATAATATACCTCCGTTCTCTTACACACTATCACTTATAGCTTTTCATCCACCATCAAGCCTGCAACTTCCCATACCTTAGCTATCATGTCCAAGGTCTCCTCCGGAGGGAATTCTTTGATTACTTCTTTTGTATCATTGTCCACAATCTTAATTGTGACGCGATTTGTAGATTCATGAATGCCAAATTCGCAGGAGGTGTGTTTCATCTTTTTATTCAGATCCTCCACTGCTCTCTTAATCTGTTCATTTGTAGCTTCGCTCTGCTCATCCTTGCTGTTTTCCCTGTTGTTATTTGAATCTTTTTCCTGTACTGTCACCACCTGAGATGCTATATCCGAGCCTGCATTCTGTGCTGCCGACTCATTTACTGCCTCCACTGAATTTACCTGTGGTGTCTGTTTTACCTGATATGATGCTGTTGAAGCATTTGAAATGCTTGCGACTCCGCTGACTGCTGCCATATGATTCCTCCATTCTGCCTATCCGTTGGCCCAAATGTTATTCCTAATCTGTAATCTCATCCTTACATCCATGTAACTTTGATTCTACTATGTTTATCGGAAAATTTACTAAAAAGATAACTATTTTCCCGAAAATTTACAGTTTTTTTAATGCTTCCATTGCATTTGCTGTTTCTTCTGCTGCTGCCCGGTTCGCCTCCTGAATCTGTACATATACCTCTTTCCGATGCACAGGTACTGATTTTGGTGCGTTAATACCGATTTTTACCTGATCTCCCTTTACCTCTATAATGGTAATTTCGATGTTGTTATTGATAATGATTGCTTCATCCTTCTTTCTCGATAACGCCAACATAACTTAGCCCTCCTTTTTACTCTTCAGGATATCATAGATAGGATGCTTCACCTCATAGTGTTCATCCTCCACGATTAGCTGGCATGCCTTGTTATTTCCCGCATTGATTACAATAGGCGCCTTCAGATTCGCCGTCATCTTTGTGATATCTGCCGGAATCGTCATCGTAACCAGTACCAGAAGATTCTCCGGTGACAGTTCGCCTAAAATACCCATCATTTCATCTTCTACCATGGGATTATAATCTGAAATCAGTACAAGCGGGTCGATGACCGGCATGGCAAATGCCGGTTCTTCCACAGACTGAAGCCATGAAATACTGTTATTTTCCTTCTCTGCATCATGAATCAAAAGAAAATTCTGCAAATCCGGAAAGCCGATAATACCTCCCGGAAAACAAATCTTTTTCTCTTCGTTTACTTCTATTTCCCCAAATAATTTTGTCTGAATACCCATATCTTTCCTCCTGTTATATTGTTACTATCAGATAAAATCCAGTAACGATTTCTGCACTACTCTTGCAGCAGCTAAAAGAGAGGCGTCATAGACGGAGGATGCCTCCGTAAGCTGGACTGCCGCTTCTGTCATATTTGTATCTTCATTACTGCTTTTCAATTCAGCTACCGTCAGACTCTGGGACTCCAGTCGCTCCTGATTTAATGAAAGTCTTGTCATACGGGAACCAATATCTGACATCTGCTTGCTGATTTCCGACTGGTGATTCTGATACAATGTAATTCCATTTTTAAATGCCTGAGTCAGATTATCTTCTGCATAAGACACTTCCAGCTCGGCTGCCTCTTTCATAGCTGTCAGTCGTTCCACCTCTGTCTCATCTCCTGCATTTGTTGCCGCTGAAATTTTCTTTTCGATAGCTGTTACTTTATTGTGCGCAGCCAGTGCCGTCTCTGCCGCTGCAATAGCCATATCCAGATCTCTTCCCAGAGAAGCCTTCAGCACATCCTTTCCCTGCACATTGATGGTGATCTTCTGGTTAAAATTAATATTGTATTCAATATCCTGATCCTCACAATATTTCTCCCCGGTTATCTCATCCTCTTTGCCATAAGTAATACCTTTTGTCACATTTGTACAATAATAATAATTTTCAGGTCTTAAATCACCCTGCTCAAATTCCTTTTTTGTATAAGTCACAGAAAACTTATCATCCGGAGTCATCAATTCATAATAGCTGTCCCCAAAAATCAATTCCCCGGTTTCCGGTACATAAACGATTTCATCATCCTGCACATTATATACTGTATCTCCCAGCACACCAAGGCTCCGGGTCTGCACAGATGCTCCATTTAACACACTGTTTGTCGTAGAAGAAATACTCAGTCCTGCCTCTATATCCAAATTGGTATATGCCAGCATAACAATATGATGATTATCATTTCTCACATCCGATTCTCTATAGGTAATTCCACTGGTGGTATCCACGCCGATGATTTTATTCATCTCCCTGACATCATACAAGGAAAGGTTTTCCACGATCTGGTATTCTTCATCGCTGTCCTCCTGAAAAGTCAGCGTACTATCTGTGCGATAACCTGTAAATATGGTTCTTCCTGCATTATCTGCATCCCCATCTGCATAGAGCTGTTCACGGTACTGTTTTAACGTGGTAATGATTTTATCTCTGTCATCGGTAGTCTGATATTCACTGACTCCCTGATTGTAATATGCTGTAATTTCTGTTACCACACTGCTCAGGCTGTCCAGAGCTGCATCGGTAACTTCCATCCATGCCTGGGCATCTTCAACATTCTTTTTCAGATACTGGTTTATCTCTGATTCCATAGAGCGAAGACGCAGTGCCCGAATGGCAGCAATCGGGTCATCCGATGGCCTCTGAATCTTTTTTGTTGTCTCTATCTGTGTATTCAGTTTATCCATAAGCACCTTATTCTTATTGATGTTGCTTATGGAATTATTAATCATAATCGCATTGGTAATTCTCATATATTTTCAACCTCTCTCCGGCTTTTATACGCCTGTTTCATTTATCAGTTTCTCATATATTTCCTGCATTACACTGATTACCTTTGAATTCAGATCAAAGGCTTCCTGATATTTAATCAGATTCATCGCTTCTTCATCTTTATCAACACCCATAATGGACAGTCTCTGATTCTGAATCACCGTCTGGAAGTTGGCATAATTTTCTTCTAACGAACTCTGTTTCATAACGTCTACCGCTATTTCTGTCACAAGTGACTGTAAAAACTCTTCACTGCCGGCATTTTCCAGTAGCTTTGCATCCTTTAATTCCAAAAGATCCTGTGCCAGATCTGATTTTTCCACACCATCATTGTAATGATAACTGGTAGCCATCTTAGATGGGTCTTCAAGTAAGTCTTCATTTATGGCAAATACATTTCCCTCTTTTTCAACAAAAATCGGGATATCTTCCGTCTTTTCGCCATACAGATTCTCGCCTTTGCAGTGAATTTCATTCACCTTATCTGCAAATGCTTTTTGGAACTTGTTAATCTCATTGATATAATATACGATGCCTTTATAATTGATCGGCTCAGAATTCTCATTTTCCTCACTTTTTATGTTATTATTGCCGTCACGTACTTCCAGTGCTCCTTTTAAGCAGCCTTCCAGACCATTTTGTACAGGATCAAATTTTTCACCATAATCCCAATAAATGTCATACAATCCTACTACATCATCATCATCCAGTTTTTCACTGCGGCTTTCTACCTTCAGCTGGAACGTATTATAATTATCTACCAGAGTATTACTTCCCAGTTTTACAACATATTCCGATTTTCCGTTCGCATATGTTTTTTCTGATACCTGAACTTCACAGATTTCCGTCAGTTCATCCAGTGCCAGGTCTCTTTTATCTCTCAGCTCATTTGCTCTGGCTCCCGTCAATTCTACAATATTAATCTGTTTATTTAATGCTGCAATATCCGTTGCCAAAGTATTTATTTTATCTACATAATCACTGATTTCCGCATTGATATCTTCCTGTTCCAGCCGCAGATCTGTTTTCACCTGCTCAAAGAACTCCATCATGCTGTCTCCATAATTCAAAACGGATGTTCTCGCCGACAGACTGGAGGGATTCTTCTGCAGTTCTTCCAGACTGGAGAAAAAGTTTGAATACTCTTTTGTAAATCCGTCTACTTCAAATTCATTCAGGTGGTTTTCTACCTGCTGCATATAGTATTTTTTTGATTCCGCCGAACCAAGCTTGCTCTGATTTGTCCAGTATTTGCTGTCATAAAAGGAATCTCTTACTCTGCTGATATCTGTCACATCTACCCCGGCACCAATCATGCCATATTTCTGATATACACGCAAAGCTTCTTTTGCCTCTTGTGTTGCTTCCTGGCGGGAATACCCCTTAGTTTCTACATTTGCAACATTATTTGCCGTGACATTCAGGTTTACGGAAGCGGCATATAAACCTGATGTCGATATGTTTAATCCAAAAAATGTACTTGGCATACTCTTACCTCTCTTTTCTTTCCTATACTCCGACTTTATTAATCAGAACATCCAGCATCTCTGAAACAACATTGATATATCTTGAATTTGCATTGTAAGCATTCTGGAATTTAATGAGATTTGTCAACTCATCATTCGACGATACCCCTGTAAACGATGTCCTTGATTCATCTAATGTAGCTACTACGGAATTCTGATTTTCCGCAATCACCTTGTAGACATATCCATCATTCGCCAGTACACTTGTCATTGCACTATAGTAATCGTTGATATCTTTCGGTGTCATGTTGGCTGGATCCAGATTAATCTGTGCCTTATCCCATGCGTCCAAAAGATCCTGTCCTACCTGCATATTGACCTTTTCATCTTTTGTGCTGAGAGGGATATAAGAATAATCGTCCAGCACAGTCTTGTTTACTTCCAGATTGCTGACTGTATAATCACCGGATGTGCCAAACTGATTATATGGGTTGTAAAGATATATTTTATTTCCATCTCCATCTTCTGCCACAGTATACCTGCCTATGGTATCTGTTCTGGAAAATAATTCCGTACCCGGTGTAGCCTCGTCATCCATACCATAAGATGCTTTGTCTAAATCAAGTGCAGTTACCTTTGCATCGTTCAGCAATGTAAATGTAATTTCCTGTTCTGCCACACCATTTGCATGAAATGAATTTTCTTTCGTAATACCTGCTTCCGATAAAGCATTTTTAATTCCATCGTCCAACTGATTATATACCGTTCCTGCCGGCAGAGTCAGTGTTGTGCCTGCCTGAATGACGGTATCGGAATGATTCGGACATAATATGTCGTTCACTGTTGTCACAACTGTATGCACTAACTGATCAAACATCGCCTGTGCTTTCATGATTGGTGAGTTTCCTACCGTTGTATTGTAATCAAATACTGCATCTTCATATGCAGGGTAATCTTCGTTCCAATATTTGTCAATGGCTGTCTGATATGCTTCTGCATCCTCGAAATCCTCCTCAGAAGGTTTCGTTATATGGGGAATATCCTTATAAGTAGCGCTATATCCGCCTCTTGCCTGAACCAGTCCTTTCAGTTCGCCGATATCATTGTTATGGGAAGAATCTATTTCCACTCCGAGATTAAATACCGGCTTGCCTCCGTCCTGAGGCCATACCGGCGTATAGAATGTGGAACTATCCTGTGCATTTAACTGTGCCACGTCCATGTGAAAGCAGCCGCCTTTTGTCACGAATTCTTCGCCCTCTGCACGAATACGTACATAGCCGTTTTCATCTTCCTCGTATGTAATAGAGATAAGGCCTCCCAATTCATCAATCAGATTGTCTCTTTCATCTCTATAGTCCATGGCCTGTTCCACATCCGGAGCTTCTACACTCTGAATCAAAAGATTCAGGCTATGGATTCTGTCTCCGATTTCATTGATTCTGTCTACATCAGACTTGATTTTTACGTCCAGACGTTCCTGATAATTAACCATATCATCATAAACTTCTTTCGCTCTGGTAATAAAAGTCTCTGCATACATGACAAGAGAAGATCTTGCCACGGTACTGTCCGGTGTTTTTGCCACCTCATTAATCGCAGACCAGAGATCTGACAGTGAATTCTGAAACGGCTGTTCATTTAACTCTCCTGTTATCGTTTCTATCTCTGAGATAGCGTCATACTGTGCGGTATAATATCCTTCTCTGCCCAACTGCTGCCTGTAAGCCATGTCCAGCAGAATATCTCTGTAATGCTGGGTTTTCGAAGAATAAACACCATATCCTATCTGCATGGTGTTGACTTTGGAATATCCATAAGTGGTATAAGAGGTATCTGCAAACTGAGCCTGCTGTCTCACATACCCTTTCGTGTTTACGTTTGCTAAATTATGTGCTGTTATGTTTATCGCATTCTGGCTACTTGTCAATCCCGACACACCAGTATAAAGATTTGTCATTAACGGCATTTTTTTCCACCAACTTTCTTTTTATTGTTTTGCGTCGAATACGCCAATATCCAATGTAGGGGATGTATTTGATGCATCCTTTGAATAATTTGCAACCTCCGGTGCCTGATACATACCCTTGACAAAATTCAGATTGAAATCAATCAACTCCAAAGACTCCTGAATCAGACTTTTATTAATCTCGTTAATTCTATTGAAATCTTTCAGTGTCTTTCTGATTTCTTCATGAACTGTAACCAGTCGGCTTTGTACCTCCTTTTGTCCTTCCAGAATAGGAATAATACTCTTGACTGTCATATCTTCCTTCTTTCTGTTCATGACCAAGGCAATGTCGCTTGTGACATCTTCTCTCTTTTTTTCCAAATTAATAAGGGTACCGAGATGTTTCTGTTCTTCTGCCGTAATAGCGCGTAAAGTATCCAGATCATTTTTCACAATGATCCTGGTTTTCTTTGAAGAAATATCTATCAACTGCTTATATTCATCATTTTCCTGTTCCAATACACTTATTAATTCATCGATTAAACTAGCCACCTGTAATCTCCTTACACACTTTCGTTACATATTATCTGTATTCTTCCAACATCTTATCTGCAAAGCTTTCTGATGATACATCATATGTTCCTGCCTGTATACGGCTTTTGTACTCTGCCACTTTGTCCTCTCTCACATCCGGTGCATTCGATACTGCCTGTCTTGCCACCTGCAAATCCTTGCCAAATGTAGATATCTCAACTTTATCACTGCTGCTTGTCTTTGCTGTATGGTTCACCTTTAATCTGCCATTGGCTCCATATACCTGGCCAATCTTATTTAAAGCATCTATTCTCATATAAATACGCCTCCTTGCTCTGTGAATTATCTGCTCAATATCTTTATCGGCCTTTTTGTATCATAACTTTAGATTAAAAAATCAGGGCTTTTACGCCCTGATTTTTCTTCTTTTCTTATTTTAAGTATCTGAGTCGGTCTCCATCATGTTGTCTCTTCATGCTCTGTGGGTCTGCCTGATAGAGTTTACTCAAATTATCCGCCATATTTTTCTTACACTTCTCACAGAATCTTCCTGTTCTGATAGATGCCCCACATTGCTCACATTCTATCATGACTTTAGATTCTTCCGAAAAAATCAACCTTTCCTGACGCACCCAGTTCTTCAGCTGACGTATGGACACATCCATATCTTCCGAAACCTGGGATATATTTTTCTCCGGATGTTCCCTGATATATTCTTTTACTTCCATAAATTTTTTCTCCAGTTCATCCTTACAGGCAGGACAAAGCTGCTGACCACCAATATAATTAAATAACCTTCCACATCCTCTGCAATTCATTACTTCCATATCTTCTGCTCCTTTCCCGGCACATTTAAATTCCTGCGCCAATAGCCAGACTGATAAAACAAACCTGCTTTGCCCCTGCCTCTTTTAGGGCTTTTGCACAGGCATCTATCGTGCTGCCCGTTGTATATATATCATCCACAACTAAAACTTTCTTATATTCTACTATATTTTTTCTTATTTTAAAAGCACTTTTTAAATTGTTGCGACGCTCTTCATAAGATAATTCTTTTTGCGGTACAGTATCTCTGATTCGCATCAATTTTTCTTTCTGTACAGGAATAGACAGACATTCTCCCAATACATCTGCGATGAGTTCTGCCTGGTTATACCCTCTCTTAACGCGTTTCTTTTCGCTAATCGGAACAGGAATCAATACTTCGATCCCCATCTCTTTGATGGCTTCCCCATATTTTTCAGCCATTGCTTTTCCATAAAAATCTGCATAGGTTCTCTGATTATGGTATTTAAACCTGTAAATAGATTCCTTTATTTCTTCATTGTATTGGAAAACAGCCATACCGGTATCATAAATATGTTTCCCTTTCATGCAATCTCTACAGTATTCTCTGTATTGTGCATCTTCATCTCTCCCATCAAAGGGCTTCCCGCATTTTTTACATTTCGGTTCCTGTACATACAGAAGTTTCTTCCTGCATGTTTCACATATTTCCTCGTTTTTCCCCAGAACTTCTCCGCATACCGGACAGGTCTTCGGAAAAAAAATATTTAATATTGTTTTTCTCATTAACTCTCCCGAATTCTTTCATCTAAAGAGGAATATCTCTTTTGCTCGCTTTCATTGGCAATCATCTCCTGTACAGCATTTTCCATACCTACGATACATACGCATTGTTTCGCCCTTGTGACACCTGTATATAAAAGATTCCTTGTCATTAACATCCTCGGTCCGGTAAGCAGCGGTAATACTACTGCAGGATATTCACTTCCCTGTGATTTGTGAATCGTGACTGCATATGCCAGTTCCAGCTCATCCAGCTGTTTAAAAGGATATGTGACAAATTTTCCATCTTCAAACTCTACTTCCAGATTTTCTGCATATAAATTTATTTTCCGGATGATACCCATATCTCCATTAAATACTCCCATGCCTTCCTCCAGAACAACACCGTGATACCCTCGTTTTTCCCATGTGGTCTGATAATTATTCTTTACCTGCATCACTTTGTCACCTTCCCGGAATACACCGGAACCACTTTCTTTTTCCCGTTTATGATCGTCAGCAGGATTCAGATAATGCTGCAGGATTTCATTCAGCCGTTCTACTCCCAATGCACCTTTTCGCATGGGAGTCAGCACCTGAATGTCCTGTATTTCTGCATTTACATATTTGGGGAGTTTTTCCCTGACCAGGGTAATGGTTGCATTGATGATTTGATTGACTTCTGACCTGCGGATAAACAGAAAATCTTTGCTATGATTATCAAGGCTGACCTGCTCTCCATGGTTAATCTTATGGGCATTGACTACGATATCGCTCTGTGTGGCCTGACGGAAGATTTTAGTCAGTCTCACCACATGATAACGTTCTGAATTGATAATATCTTTCAGAACATTTCCCGGACCCACACTTGGCAGCTGGTTGGAATCTCCTACCAGAATCAGTTTTGTACCGGGCGTAACAGCTCTTAACAGAGAATTCATCAAAAACATATCTACCATAGACATTTCATCAATAATCACTACATCCGCCTCTAACGGATTCATTTCATTTTTTTCAAAATGCATTCCGATATGTTCCGTCCCCTTTGTGTCTTCCTCCGGTACACCCATAATTTCCAACATTCTATGCACCGTCTGTGCTTCATGTCCGGTGGCATCTGTCATTCGTTTAGCGGCACGACCGGTTGGTGCTGCCAAAAGTATTTCCATTCCCTGTGATTCAAAATAATGAATAATCGTATTAATCGTGGTGGTTTTTCCGGTTCCCGGTCCCCCCGTCACAACTAAGATACCACAATTTGCAGCTTCCATTACAGCCTGTCTCTGCAATTCATCCAGCATAATACCATTTTCTTTTTCAATTGCAGCTATTTTTTTAACCAGTTTTTCCTCCGGAACCGATTCGCTGATATCCAGCTCTTTTAGCTTTGCTGCTATATTTAACTCCGCATAATAATAGGTGGATGAATAGACGCGATTTCCCTGTGGCGTTTTCTTGACTACAATCTTTTTGTCGATTACCATATCCATAAGATATTTTTCTATGTCATCTATGTTGCCGATGCCAAGCATTGCACCTGTCTCACGCAGCAATTCCTCTTCCGGCAGATAAACATGCCCATTCACTCCAGCTAAAGATAACACATACGAAATACCGCTTTTGATACGAAAGTCGGAATTTTCACTAATCCCTGCTTTCATGGCTATTTCATCCGCAATCTTAAACCCTACGCCTTCTATGTCGTCTGCCAATTTATATGGATTTTTTTTGATAATGTTATACATCTCCGGCCCATATGTATGATAAATTTTTACCGCAAGATTCATGGACATACCATATTGCTGCAGAAAAATCATGGCTTTCCGCATATCTTTCTTTTCTTCAAGCTGGCTGGCTATATCCATAGCTATTCGCTTGCTGATCCCTTTGACTTCCTGCAGACGCTCCGGTTCTTCCTCGATAATTCTGAAGGTATCTTCCTTAAAGTGTCTTACGATTCTGTCTGCCAGAGCAGGACCAATCCCTTTTATGGCTCCGGAGCCGAGATATCTTACAATTGCCTTTTCATCTTCCGGCTCTTTGATCTCATAAGTCCGAACGGAAAGCTGTTCTCCATAAGAAGGATGCGTCACATAATCTCCTTCCATTTCCACATACTCGCCTTCACTTATATACTGAAAAGTGCCTACGCATGTGGTTTCATCATTTTTATCCGCCACCGTAAGCACCGTATATCCATTATCGCTATTTCTGTATACAATTTTTTCTACATAACCGCTTAATGAACTCATATTTCTCCTGTTACTGTACTATTCTAATCCGTAATTACGCTTCATCTGCTCGTAAAGCATCTGTGCGATTCCAAGACCATTTCCATGATTGCTCTGTGTCACTTCTTTCGCCAGCTCCTGTGTCATTGTATCACCAAAGTAATCCATGTATTTACTGACAGTAGAATCCTCATCGCTTTCCGGAATCATCTTTTCCATCTGTTTGATCACCTGTTCTACCAGATATGCTTCAAACTCCTGACACACCTCCATCAGTTCATCTTCATCTGAATTTGCATAATCTTTTGTCTCAAGAGTATTCTGAAGCTTTGATGCTGAAGTTGAGGAAGAATCAGAATAAAGATCGTTATAATAAGATGTTATCGTATTCATTTGTTATCCTCCTATGTTATCTCTTCAGCTGATTTGCCTGCTGAAGCATTTCATCTGATGCTGTGATTGCTTTTGAATTCATTTCATATGCACGCTGTGCCACAATCAGATTTACCATTTCATCTGCTACATTTACGTTTGATGCTTCCAGGTATCCCTGTCTCAAAGTAGATGTCTTTGTGATGCCTCCATCAGCTTCAAAAATCGCTTCGCCGGATGCCTCACTGGCCATATACATACTATCAGATACTTTCGTGAGTCCACCCGGATTAGAAAACTGTACTAATCCAATCTGAATCCCCACTGACACCATCTGATTGTTTTCATCCGGATAGCACACATTACCTTTTGAGTCGATCTGTACCTTGCTCATATCATATCCCGATTCCAATATAATAGCCGAACCTGTACTATCCAATACCTGATATCCCTCGCTGTCACAAAGCATCATACTTCCGTCCTGCATCGGCGACCAGGTAAACGAACCGTTTCGTGTATAATAAGTGTTTCCATCTCCGTCCATAATCTGGAAAAAGCCGTTTCCATCAATGGCAAAATCAGTATTTAACCCTGTGGAATTCAAGGCACCCTGAGTAAAGATTGTGGCGATTGCTGAATTTCTTACGCCAAGCCCCACCTGTGCTCCTACCGGTTTTGTTTCACCATTTGCGCTCGTTGTGACTGCCTGGGAGGTCTGGTATAACAATGTCTTAAACTGAGCGGTCTGTGTCTTATATCCGGTAGTATTGACATTTGCCAGATTGTTTGCTATTACGTCAACAGCAGTCTGCTGGGAGGTCATTCCCGAAGCTGCCGTCCAAAGTGATCTCATCATATGCTAATCCTCCTATACTTTTCCTACTTCATTTACGGATTTTTCCAACATTGAATCAGTTGTCTGTATCAGTTTCTGATTACTTTCATATGCTCTGGATATGGTAATCATCTCAACCATCTCATTTACTACATTGATATTCGACATTTCAAGATAACCCTGACGTATTTTTGCATCTGATTCTATCTCTGTAGCCCCGTCTACGATATCATAAAGATTCTCGCCATATTTTTTTATATAATTATAGTCCTCAAAATCAACAATCTGTATGGTATCTACATATTCACCATCTGCATAGATTTCTCCCTGCTGATTGATAGACACCTGCTGTGCATCTGTAGGAATCATGATATTACCGGCATCTCCCTGCACATAATCTCCCTCAAGCGTTCTAAGATATCCATCCACATCTGTAGTGAACTGTCCGTCTCTGGTATATTTTACAGACTCATTTCCGTTCTTATCTGTAAATGAAATAGCAAAAAAGCCTTGTCCGTCCAGACCCAGATCATAAGTATTTCCCGTCTCTTTGAATGAGCCCTGGGAATAATCCGTGTAATTTTCTCCTATTTTAACACCAAGGCTCATATAGCCGATGCCTTCGTTTAGATAAGGAACCGATAAATCTTTTATCTTCACACCCAGAACTTCCTTAAAAGACTTGGATGTTACTCCTTCTCTCTTGTATCCTGTAGTAGATGCATTTGCAAGATTATTCGTCACAGTATCCATTCTTTTCTGTTGATTTATCATGCCGGTATAGGCTGTATATAGTCCTCTTACCATATGTGCCTCCTATCTCTTCATTAGTCATTTCCGTTTTCGCTGAGACATTCAATAAACTTTCCTGTTCCGATAGCGACTGCCGTCATCGGGTCTTCTGCTGTCATAGTATTGATACCTGTCTTACTTTCGATTAATTCTTCCAGTCCCTGAAGCAATGCACCACCGCCTGTAAGGACGATACCTCTTTCCGCAATATCAGAAGCAAGCTCAGGTGGAGTCTTTTCCAATACGCTGTGAACTGCTTCCACTATCTGAGAGGTAGCTTCTCTTAACGCTTCTTCCGTCTCTTCTGATGTGACGGTAATTGTCTTTGGAAGACCTGTAACGAGATTCCTTCCTCTTACATCCATGGTCACAACTTCTTTTCTTGGGTATGCACATCCAATCTTAATCTTGATTTCCTCAGCAGTACGTTCACCGATAAGGAGATTATGTTTCTTTCTCATGAATCTCACAATAGCCTCATCAAAATCATCTCCTGCAATCTTTATGGATGTGCTGACTACTGCTCCTCCCAATGAAATAACCGCAATATCTGTCGTACCACCGCCGATATCTACAATCATGTTTCCACATGGTTTTGCAATGTCAATCCCTGCGCCAATGGCTGCTGCAATCGGTTCTTCAATAATATCTACAGATCTGGCACCTGCCTGCCATGTAGCATCCTCAACAGCCTTTTTCTCAACTTCTGTTACTCCACTTGGCACACAGACTGCAATTCTTGGCTTCTTGAATGTTCTCTTTCCGATTGCTTTTTGGATAAAGTGCTTAATCATCTTTTCCGTAACAGTATAATCCGAAATAACACCCTGTCTTAATGGTCTGACTGCCACAATATTACCAGGGGTTCGACCAATCATCAATCTTGCCTCTTCACCAATGGCTTTAATCTTATTGGTGTCTCTGTCGAATGCAACAACAGATGGTTCTTTTAACACTACACCTTTTCCTTTTATATAAACAAGAATACTTGCTGTTCCTAAATCAATTCCGATATCTGTTTCTAACATCTCTGTCTCCTTCCAAATCAATATGAATGTATTTCTATAACAACTTCTTATTTGAAGATATTTCCACCACCTACCATTATATACAATATCTCCGAAATATGAAAGAACTTTTTTTATTTTTCTTCTTCAAAATTAATCTTTTGTATTTTCATATATTTTTTTCTTTGTGTTCATATTTTTGTCACAAATACCCTTTATATTAACCATTGTACCAAGCAATTGGTACTTGTATATTCAATGTACCCTATCTATTGAATATACCGTTTTTCATACTCAAGCCTGAAACGTAGTTTCAGGCACCCCCCGTAAATCATTTTCGTTTCTTTGAGCCGGAATAGTTCCCTACTATTCCGGCTCAAACCCTTTTTGTGCTATTATAGGATGAGCCAAGGGACAAATGGACATAAAATACTTGCTTGCATGTATTTTTATGTCTATGGGTCCCGCCAAACATGAGAAAGTAGCCATTTTTCGCAGAAAAATGAGCGAATTTCGAATGTTTGCGTCGATTTTGAGAGTGCAAAGCACGAAAAAATCGACATCAGGCTCATTTGTCGGGTA
>JAXFDY010000181.1:0-6019 GCA_034172985.1 Lachnospiraceae bacterium | reverse complement strand
GTGAGAAAGAATATCCTCACTCCGCAATGATGTGCTCTGACATTCAAAATCCTCACTCAGTGAATAAAAGAAATCATCCAAAATCGCCTGGTTTTTCCCTGTCAGTAATATCTTATATCGCATTCCCCATTCCTCCCATATTCAATTTATAATCACGCATTTTGACAACTTCTATATTAACATATTTTTATATTATTGTGAACCCCAAAAAAAGAAAAAGAACAGTCCACATAAGCAGGCTGCTCTTTTTCTTTTATAACTTTATCCTAAATATTTTTTTAATGTTTCTACCTTATCCAGCTGTTCCCATGGAAGATTCAGATCCACACGTCCAAAATGACCATATGCTGCTGTCTGGCGATAAATCGGTCTTCTCAGGTCAAGCATCTTGATGATTCCTGCCGGTCTTAAATCAAAGTTTTCTCTGATGATTTCAACAAGCTTTTCATCTGATACTTTTCCTGTACCAAAAGAATCTACCATTACAGACGTTGGATGCGCAACACCGATGGCATAAGAAAGCTGAATTTCGCACTTATCAGCTAATCCTGCTGCCACAATATTCTTTGCTACATATCTCGCTGCGTACGCTGCAGAACGGTCTACCTTTGTGCAATCCTTACCGGAAAAAGCACCACCGCCATGACGGGCATATCCGCCATAGGTATCTACAATAATCTTACGGCCGGTCAGTCCACTATCACCATTTGGTCCACCTACCACGAAACGTCCCGTAGGATTAATGAAGAATTTAGTTTCCTCTGTAATTAATTCCTGTGGCAGCACAGCATCAAAGACATACTTTTTGATATCCTCATGAATCTGTTCCTGGGTCACATCAGGATCATGCTGTGTAGATAATACAACTGCATTTAAATGAACCGGCTTACCGGCTTCATCATACTCTACAGTCACCTGTGTCTTTCCATCCGGACGAAGATACTTCAACGTACCATCTTTTCTTACTTCTGTAAGTTTTCTTGCCAGCTTATGTGCTAATGCGATCGGATAAGGCATATATTCTTCTGTCTCGTTTGTTGCATATCCAAACATCATACCCTGATCACCGGCACCAATTGCATCGATTTCAGACTCAGACATTGTATTTTCTTTTGCTTCCAATGCCTTGTCAACACCCATGGCAATATCTGCAGACTGCTTATCCAGTGATACCATTACTGCACATGTATTTGCATCAAATCCATATGCCGCATCAGTATACCCGATTTCTGAAACGGTCTTTCTGACGATAGCCGGTATATCGATATTAGCTGTCGTTGTGATTTCACCCATAACAAGGACAAAACCTGTATTTGTACATGTCTCACAAGCCACACGTCCATTTGGATCCTGTTCCATAATCGCATCTAACACTGCGTCTGAGATGGCATCACAGACTTTATCAGGATGTCCTTCTGTTACTGATTCAGATGTAAATAATCTCTTTTCCATCGTATCTCTCCTTATCTAATATGATTTTGTCTATAGTTTCACCGGAAATTCCACTGAATTTCCAAAAGAAAAAGTCCACATACTCATGCGGACCTGACTTCAAGGTAATCAAAATCCTCTTATTGTTCGAACTGCATCTTGCATGTCTCGCTCAGGTTGGCACCTTCCTCGCGGGGTTGCCGGGCTTCACAGATCCTTGTATCTCCACCACTCTGAATAAGAAAGAAATGTGTTTATGAACTTTATCTTATATAATCTTACTTGCATAAATCTATTCTGTCAATAGGTTTATGCAAATTTTATACTACCTGTAGCTTAAATCTCTGCTCATCTTTTTCATCTTCCACAATCTTGATGGATGCACCGAGACTTCTCAGTTTTTCATCAAAATTTTCATATCCGCGCTGAATATAATGAATGTCATCTACGGTAGTGTATCCGTCAGCACACAGGCCTGCAAGCACAAGTGCAGCTCCTGCCCGAAGATCTAACGCATTCACATTTGCTCCCGTCAAACCATCTACACCTTCTATCACGGCAACATTTCCCTCTACCCGGATCTTTGCACCCATTCTGGTCAATTCATCTACATATTTAAAACGATTCTCAAAGATACTTTCTGTCACAGTACTTGTTCCCTGAGCCAATGCAAACACAACTGTAATCTGGGGCTGCATATCTGTAGGGAATCCCGGATATGGTAATGTCTTTACCTGGGAGCTCTTCTGCACAGGATTACCAATAACCCGGACTGCGTCATCATATTCTTCCACACTGCATCCAACCTCGTATAATTTGGCAGTCAATGCTTCCAAATGTTTTGGTATGACGTTTTTCACCAGAATATTTCCTCTTGTAGCCGCTGCCGCAAACATAAAAGTTCCCGCTTCTATCTGGTCCGGAATAACCGAATATTCTGTTCCGTGCAGTTTCTCCACACCTTTAATGCGAATCACATCTGTTCCTGCACCTTTGATATTCGCTCCCATACTATTTAACATATTTGCCACATCTACGATATGCGGCTCTTTTGCTGCGTTCTCAATAATCGTATTTCCCTCTGCCAATGCAGCCGCCAGCATGACATTAATCGTAGCACCTACTGTCACTACATCAAAGAAAATATGAGCACCTGTCAGCCGTTCTGCCTCAGCAACAATCATACCGTACTCAATCTTTACATCTGCCCCCAGCATAGAAAATCCCTTAATATGCTGATCTATCGGTCTGCTGCCGATATTGCATCCTCCCGGAAGTGTAACCTCTGCCTTATCAAACCTTCCAAGCAGCGCACCAAGCAGATAATAAGATGCCCTGATTTTCTTAATATACTCATTATCTGCATGAACAGAAGTAATCGTTCCACCATTTATTTTCACACAATGTCTGTTTACACGTTCTACCATGGCACCTATGCCTGCAATTGCATCAATCAGCACATTGATATCCTTCACATCCGGAAGATTTTCTATCGTCACTGTTTCATCTGTCATTATGGCAGCTGCAAGAATACCCAGAGCTGCATTTTTTGCTCCACTGATTTCTACTTCACCCTCTAAAGGATTTCCGCCTTTAATAATGTATCTATCCATTATACACCTCTATATCAATTCTGCACAGACAAAGAACCTCTCTGTCTGATATATATATGTCATTTTCTCACTTATTATTCCTAATTTAATTGAAGAAAAAAAATAATCAATATTATTGCACAGACACTTCCTGCGTCTGTGCATAGCATATTGATTATAACACAAAGAACGTTTTTGTAAAGTTCGTTTTTCAATTTTTAATAAAAGTTACTTATAAAGGTAATCTGCAGGATTGATTCTGTTTCCCGCACTGTCTATTATTTCAAAATGAAGGTGGGGTCCTGTACTGTCACCGGTATTTCCGCTCAGGCCAATGACATCCCCCTGACTGACTGCATTCCCTTCGGAAACCAGCAGGCAACTCATATGGGCATATCTTGTTTCCATACCGTTATCATGTGCAATCACCACAGTATAACCATAATCACTGCGATAAGCAGCTTCCACTACAGTACCTCCGGCAGATGCCATCACATCCGTGCCAATGCTACATGAAAAATCCATCCCCCAATGCATTCTTCCCCATCTTGGACCATATACATCAGAAATCCTTGGATTTGATAAAGGAAATGCAAACTCCGGTCTTGACTCTGTTCCTACTTTAATAATCTGTGATACAGGTTCTGCTGTCACCACACTATCCAAAACATTCCTCTGAATCTCTACTCCGTTTTGATAAGTAACCTCTGCCGTCACTTCCCGGCTGCCAGCCTGTCCTTCCTGTACAATCTCCGACGAATCCGAGTACATCGAATCATCATATACATATTCTACAGAATAAGCAATTTCCTCTGTATAAGTCTCCTCTTTCACCGACACTACCTGCAATGCATCTTTTATCATGCTCACAGCTTCTTCTACGGAAACCGTTTCCTCCGCATATGTCTCTACAATCTCTATATCATTTCCAAAGCTAACTACGTCTGTCTCTGCATTTCCACTCTCATCTACAGTTCCATCCCCTGAAGCCATAACCATCGGTCTGTTTTCCGGCTCAATACTCGCCTGTACCAACTCACAAGTGGCAGTACCAAACCGTTCGGAATCCGATTCAGTAATTACCGTCTGATAATCGTCTCCAGCCTCATAAATATCTTTCACAGAATCTACCACTTCAGCTACTTCTTCCAATGAAGAAAGCACCACAGACACATCTCCCACACTCAGGGTATACACTGTCTGCTGTACATCCACCACGGATTTACTTAATTCCTGATAAATCTTGTCCTCTAATATATTCTGTTCTGTAGCAGCCCCACGCCATGCATGGTTCTCCACAAGAGATAACGTGCCATCCACATACACCCCATCTTTCCACTCTTCTTCCAGTCTGATACGGGCCTGTGCATAAGCATTCTCTGCTATCGCTACATCTGATACATTTCCGATTTCATTTCCATTTAAAATGACAGTATAATAGTTCTCATCAGTTCTTGCCAATCCTTTTCCCCAGGGAACCAAAGCCATAATCGCTATCCCTGTTACCAATGCGGCTCCGGCAAACAACATTCCAATCCTTCTGCCATACTTAGTTATTCTTCTCATTTTCTCGCCTCTCGTTTCGTCACTCCCCGAAACACTTTTTTGAGTATACCATTTTTTCTCTCTTTTGTAAAGTTTCAGCCTTGTTTTTCATCTAATTTACTATAATTTTTCACATAACATTCACATATAATTTTTCAGAGTTCTTGATTTTTTGTTATATTTTCCTATTTACTTGTATCTTTCTTTGTGCACTTTTACATTTCTTGACTTTTCCCATTATTTCCAATATAATGATACAAGAGTCGAAAGGTCTGAGCCCACATGAGCTTGCAGGAATCAGGATGCCTAAAGAATAATGATGGAGGAATAATTTATGAGAGGCCGTGCCAGAAAAGAAGATTTGTTTACCTTACCAAACATTCTTTGTTATATAAGAATGCTGATGGTTCCATTATTTGTTTATCTTTATCTTAATGATAATTATTTATTATCTGCTCTGGTAGTGATTCTTGCTGCCCTGACAGATATTGCTGATGGATATATTGCAAGACATTTTCATCTGGTTACCGACTGGGGAAAATTTATTGATCCCGTGGCTGATAAGCTGATGCAATTTGCCATGCTGTTTGTAATTATACTGAACCAGCCTTTGTTTTTAATTTTGATTATAGAATACGCATTAAAAGAAATTATCCTTCTTGCCATCGGATTATTGATTTATCACAAAGGATATAATTTGAATGGTTCAAACTGGGCTGGCAAGGCATGTACCGTTGTATTCGATACAACGATGCTGATATTCATCTGTTTTACAGATCTTCCACAATCAGTGGTAATTTTCCTGATTTGCCTTGTATCTCTATTCCTTTTGATTGCATTTTGCTCTTATCTCAGAGCATACATCCGGCTGTATCAGTCCAGAATCAAAAAGGATCATTAACCATATCCGATAGGAGGAGCATATGTATATTATTGCAGGTTTGGGTAATCCGACTGCCCAATATGAAAAAACAAGACATAATGTTGGTTTTGATGCACTTGATGTCATTGCACAAAAAAACAATATTTCCATAGATAATCTGAAATTTAATGCGCTTTCCGGTTCCGGCATGATTAACGGTCAGAAAGTGCTTCTGGTAAAACCACTAACTTACATGAACTTAAGCGGTGAAGCGATTCGTGACTATGTTCATTTTTACAAAATCAATCCGGAGGAAGAACTTCTTGTCATTTATGATGACATTAGCCTGAATCCCGGAAAACTGCGACTACGAAAAAAAGGGAGTGCCGGTGGTCATAATGGCATTAAGAACATTATCGCCCATCTTGGCACAGAAAAGTTTAAGCGAATCAAAATCGGTGTTGGCAGCAAACCGGAAGGATGGGATTTAAAAGATTTTGTACTTGGCCGTTTTTCAAAAGAAGATGCCGCACTTATGGAAGACGCCTTTCATCGTGCGGAAGAAGCAGTGGAATTAATTGTATCCGAT
>JAXFDY010000038.1:0-59686 GCA_034172985.1 Lachnospiraceae bacterium | reverse complement strand
AAACTCCTATTATACTTATTCTTCACAGAAATCAGCTTCTATATTCAACTGATTTTTGGATACCAGGGTTCCATTCAGATATAATAAGTAAGTTATTTGTATCCGGACTCCTTTTTCTTCTATGTTATATGCTACATCTTCCGTATCCAAAGACATGGCAAGCATGCCATATGGGGTCGAATAATCTGTTTCCGTAACCGTATGGGGTATGAACACCATTTTTGATTCCATATATCCACACTTCGTCACTTCAACACATGTATTTTTTATTTTAATCAACGTTTTGGTTACAGCTCCCTCTTCGGATAACTCGTCGTATTTCAGAAAGACCGTATCTCCGATACAGCTAAATTCCCCAAAAGCGGCTGTTTCTACTAATTCCTCTCCTTCTTCACTTTTCTGAATTCCTTTTATACTGATACAGATTTCCCTTTTCAATCCAAGCCGCCTCCTTTTCTTATGTAATCTCTCTTTCAGTATAACACAAACCATTTTCTTTTCAACTTATTTTCCGCAAATCATATCCCATAATTTAAAGTGCACTTCCACTTCACCATTTGCAACTCCGCCTCCCATAACGGTCTTATAACATTCTTCATCTAATACGTTTTTCAGCATTTCTTTCGATTCCTCCGGTACATATCCATATGTAACATCTACAAAACAAAGAGGAGGATATAAAATACACCACCAGTTTTTCCCCTTGGAGTCCCCAATTTCGATTCGAAATGCCTCATACTCTCCGGCGGGCAAAACTGCGTCTCCATATGCCTTAATAGGAAAATAGTCTTTTGTCAGCTCTGCTGAAATAGAATAATCATATCCATTTTCTCTGATTACCTGTTCTGCCAGACGGATGACATCCTTTTTTTTCTCTTCTACAATTGCTTTTGTCTCTTCAAGACTAAGATTCTCCTGATTTAAGTCTTCCTCCAGATATGATATGACCGCTTCCTTAACTTTCATCTTTAATGCCTGGTCTTCCTCTGAGTCACTGTTTGCAATTACATGAAATCTCAAAACATTTTCTGCGATTTCTTTCTGGATATCAGATGCTTCTGTTCTTACTCCTGCCAGATATGTATAAATAATCCCGATTATCACAGCAATCATTAAAATGACTTTTTTTATCTTCATATAAAATTCTCTCCTTGATTTCTATGATTCGGCGCCTATTTTGATTCTACCCAAAATTCTCAGAACTATACAGAAAGCAATCTTGTTTTGCAAAGAATTCTATGTTAAGATGATGATACAAGGGGGCAAAAGGTCAGAATTGTGAAAGTGAGGGTTTTTTATGAATATAAATATTAATACAGATAAAAATCTGGCACCTATTGGTGTTTTTGATTCTGGTGTGGGCGGATTGACAGTTGCCCGGGAAATTATGCGGCAGTTGCCGAACGAGTCCATTGTATATTTTGGTGATACAGCCAGAGTTCCCTACGGAAGCAAATCCAAAGGAACCATTATAAAATATTCCAAACAAATCGTACGTTTTTTACAGACCAAAAATGTAAAAGCTATCGTCATTGCCTGTAATACTGCCAGTGCTCTTGCCCTGGAAGAACTGCAGCAATGTTTCGATATTCCTATTATCGGTGTTGTAAACCCAGGTGCGAAAACCGCAGTCGCAAACACTACCACCAAGCGAATCGGTGTCATCGGAACTGAGGGAACTGTCCACAGTCAGATTTACTCAAAAGTAATTCACCAGTACGACCCGGAAGCCGTAGTCATCAGCAAGCCATGCCCTTTATTCGTTCCCCTGGTAGAAGAAGGATGGCTTCATGATACTGTTACGGATGAGGTAGCGCGGCGATATCTGTCTGAATTTGATGATAAAAATATCGATGCTCTGATTCTCGGATGTACTCATTATCCGCTACTTCGAAGCACCATCAAAAAAATAATGGGAGACAGGGTCAATCTCGTAAATCCCGCATACGAAACTGCGTTAAGCCTGCGGGAGCTCCTTGCCCAGAACAATCTCACCTCCCCATTGGAAACCATTGCAGATAGCAAAATGCATCAGTTTTATGTCAGCGATACTCCCGAAAAATTCAAAGCATTCGGTAATTCCATCGATTTACCATTTTATATTGAAAAGGTGGAACAGATTAATATTGAATCCTATTAAAGATTTACGCAAATAAGCACCAAATGACGATAAGATCAATCATTTGGTGCTTTCTTTATTTAAACCAGGACTTTTTCATTAATAGCATCGTTACACCGGCAGTAAAAGGAACTGTCAGAATAATTCCCATAGTACCTGCAAGACCGCTCATTATCTCAATTCCGATAGAATACAGATTAATAATCTGATGCATCTGATAAGAATATGCATAAATAATCATCAGAAGATTAATTCCGCTTCCTACATATGCAAGAATCAACGTGTTTGACATGGTGCTAATCATATCCCTTCCAATGATAATTCCCGATTGAAATAATTCTTTACCAGAAATATCCGGCATTTTTTCATGAAGCTCATTAAGAGATGTTGAAATAGACATGGCCACATCCATAACGGCTCCCAAAGATGCAATAATAATGCCTGAAAATAACATTCCCCCAATATCAACCCTGGAATTCTGTCCGATATATACTAATGTCTCTATATCATCTACATTGTAACCGGTGATATGGGCTGCCTTTCCAAATACCAGGGCAATCACTCCGGCCACAACGACTCCTCCTATCGTTCCAATCATAGCACTAACGGACTTTTTACTAAAATCAGCAATTAAAACATGTGTCATCAAGGTAATCAGAATAACTGCTGCCACCGCTGCTAAAAATGGAGAACATCCAATATAAATCATCGGAATATACATCATCATAATTACAATAAAAGTAAAAATCAAAGCCAGAACAGAATTAAATCCTTTTTTTCCTCCTACCAGCCATATCATACCTAAAAACAATAAGACAAGAACCGCGATTTCCGCCTCTCTGTCATAATTGTACACACTGGCAGAAAGGCTGCCATCATACTCACTTAATTTTACAATTACTTTTGTACCAACCTTGCAATCGGCTCCATACAGGTATCCGTTCAGACTATATCCCTGTATCTCTTCTCCTTTATGCTGTCCCGATTTTATAAGCAGAGTAACCTCCTGGCTGTCGCCCTCTCCATCGACAGCCGGAAGGTTATCTCCCGTGGTTTCCGTGACCACCGCCTTGACAAATTCCGTATTGTCCTCTGCCTGAAGTGGTGTTCTTTCCACACTATTATAAAAGGTTACTATAGCGATGATAATTCCGATTACAATCAGGTATTTCCCTAATTCACGAATTATTTTGTCTCGCACTTTTCTTCTCTCTTTCTTGCCGCAATTACGATACATCCAAGTGCTGATATCATGGCAGCGATACTTCCACCGATGATACCTGCTGACTTATCGCCTGTCTGAACAGACTCAGTTTTGTCAGTTTTGTCTGCTTTGTCAGTTGTATCCTTCTCAACAGTCTGCTGTGAGGACTGATTCTGATCCTGGGATTCTCCCTCCAAAGTAACATTGACAAGCTCAAGAGATGCAATTGCATCCTCTACCGACTGTTTTGCAGCAACAATTTCTGCTGATGCTACATAACTTCCAGCTTTTAACTCACTATCATTTAACTGGGTATAAATCGTTTTGTCAAGAAGTGTTGAATATCCCTGTCTTAATCTGTTTGCATACTGTCCTTCGCTGACTTCATCCTTATCTTCATTATTCTTTACAGAACCATAACCGACGATCGGATCTCCCTCTGTATTATAGCTTGTACTGATGATAGAAACAGCCTGATCTTCCGGTGTAGTATATTTATCTCTTAATTCTTTTATATTTGCAATGGCATTTCTGAGAGCAGTAACACTTGCGTCCGTATATTTAGCTGTATCAAGATTAGCCAGTGTCGTTTCTGCTTTCTCAATAGTTTCATCTAATGAAAGAGCATCTGATGTCTTATTGATTGTGAAATCTTCTGCATATTTTCCGCCATTATAATTATATGTCTTAATTGTGAGAGAATTATCTGTAAAATCAATTGTTGAAAATGCCGGCAGACATTCATTTGTTCTCTCTGCAATATAATATGGTGTATAATTTAATAAATTATAATATTTCGAACCCGAGCCTGAACCTGTTGTAATATATAATGTTCCTTCCGGATCTGTCACACTTCCATTAGAAATATCATAATCAATTACATTTCCGTCAAGAATCTGATAACTTCTTGAATAAGTATGGTCATGTCCTGTGAGACATACATCAATGTCAAATTCATCCATCAATGGAGCAAAGATAATTCTATTTGTTGCTGCATCTGTATCAGCATGTGGCTGACCGGAACCATAGATATCACTGTGGAAAATAACTACTTTCCAGACTGCATCTTCATTGCTTGCTACTGCCTTCTCCATTAATGCTCTATGTTCTTCCTGATTTCTATTATTACTGTTTAAACTGATGAATAATACATCACCATAAGAGAAATAATAATCGCTGCCCGCTGCTGTAGCACCTAAATTATCTTCTGAATTTGGATTATTGAAATGCTGACTGTAGTCTACGCCTGCCATATCGTGGTTTCCGATGGTAGATGCAATCGGAAGGCTTCTAAATACATCCGAATACAGATATCCTGCGTATTCACTCTCTCTTGTCTTCTTATCGTCAGCTTTCGTGGCACCAGACTTATCGATCTGGTCACCAGCTGAAAGAAGAAATGCGGCATCCGGATCTGTCTCCACTGCCTGCTGCATGGTGAGATTCCAATTATATGTATCTCTTGCTGCACTTGCATCATCTGCCGAATAGTCCGAACTGCTTCCTGATGCTCCCACCTGTGGATCTCCTGTAAGAATTACCGAAAATGATGATGTTGAAGATGTTTTATAATCATATGCCTGTGACCATGTAACAGTGCCACCCTCTACATAGTTATCTGTATACTGGTATTTATATGTACTGTTTTCTTCGAAATAATTAGACACCGTTACTTTGTTCGATGCAGCATATGTGCTTCCCTGCCAGTTCTCTGCAGAAATAGCTGTTGCAGTTCCCTTCACGATAACTGCTTCTGCTTCCTTGCCCTCTTTCCATATTTTCACAGCAGGTGTACCCTGTGACTGGGAATACCAGGCAAAGTTCAGATCTTTCGCTGTCGCACCCGGTGTCAATGCGATTTTACCGGAATCAGCTTTCTCAGTTACCCATACGTTATCTTTCCAGGTCTGGAATGCTGCACTATTATCTGTATCAGTTTTAAATGTAGATGTACTCACATCAACTTCACCCTGTGCAAACACAGATGTAGGGAAACTGCTCACTGTCAATGCTGAAACAGCCGCCAGAGTAGTTACTTTCTTCATAAATTTGTTCTTCATTCTGATTTACTCCTTTTATATTGAAATGTCTTATGTCAGAATAAAGAATACCAATCCCTATGTTAATCTTCTATCGTTCTTATGTTAAGTTCCGGTTATCTATTGTTAAAACTTTTAATAGGCAATGATTTCATATCCATCCTCTGTAACCAACACCTGTATCTCCCATTGGGCAGACGGCAATCCGTCTTCTGTATAAATCGTCCATCCATTTTCATCATCCTCGTAAATATCAGCTTTTCCCATATTTACCATCGGTTCAATCGTAAAAATCATCCCCGGCACCATCATCATCTCTGTGCCGCGTTTCGACACATAACTTACCCATGGCTCCTCATGAAATTCCAACCCGATACCATGTCCGCCAATTTCACGCACAATAGAATATCCATGTTCTTTTGCATAATCATTAATTGCCTGTCCCATATCTCCCAGAAAGCCCCAGGGTTTTACTTCTTTTAAGCCAACCTCCAGGCATTCCTTTGCCACCTGAACCAGTTTCTTTTTCTCTTCTGAAACCTCGCCAATCAGAAACATTCTGGATGAATCAGAAAAATATCCGTTTAATATTGTAGATACATCCACGTTGATAATATCTCCATCTTTCAGCACAATATCCTTTGACGGAATGCCATGGCATACCTCATCATTTAAAGAAGTGCAGACGCTCTTTGGAAAACCTTCATAATTTAATGGTGCAGGAATTCCGCCTCTCTTTGTTGTCTCCTCATAAACCCACCGGTCTATCTCTTCTGTCGTAACACCAGCTTTAATATGCGCTGCTACATAATCAAGTACAGCGATATTAATTTCTGCACTTTTTTTAATTCCTTCTATCTGTTCCTTTGTCTTAATAATATCATGTGGTGGTACCTCATGTCCCTGACGCTCTGCCAGTTCTATTTTACTGTCAAAATTATAATGGCATTTTTTATATTTCATGCCGCTGCCACACCAGCATTCATCATTTCTTCCTAATTTTATCATGATTTCTTTCCTTTTCTCTATAATGTATATTCTCCCTTTACAGCAAACGCATGGTTCATAGGACCGCTTCCCTGACCAAGATCCAGCATATCTGCCAAAGCCAGTGAAATATAATTCTTCGCTTCTCTCACAGACTGTTCCATCGACTTGCCCTTTGCAAGATTTGATGCAATCGCAGATGATAACGTGCAGCCGGTTCCATGGGTATTTGGATTCTGAATTCTTTTTCCTTCAAACCATTGCAGATGATTTTTCTCATATAACAAATCATTGGCATCATGTATCTGATGTCCGCCTTTCAGCAGTACGGCACAACCAAATGTTTCATAAATCATCTCAGCTGCTTTTTCCATATCCTCTGCTTCCCTTATCTTTTTTCCTGTCAGCACTTCTGCTTCAGGAATATTTGGCGTGATTAAAGATGCAACCGGCAACAGTTTTTTCTGCAAAGCCCAAACCGCCTCATCGCTAATAAGTTTTGCACCGCTTGTCGCCACCATAACAGGGTCTACCACGATATTTTTTGCATGGTAAAATTCCAGTTTTTCTGCAATTACTTCTATTAACCCGGAAGACGATACCATACCTATCTTCACGGCATCCGGAAAAATATCCGAAAAAACCGCATCCAGTTGCTTTTCCAGAAAATCCGGCGTCACATCCATAATTCCTGTCACACCTATAGTATTTTGTGCTGTCAATGCTGTAATGACACTCATGGCATAAACCTTATGTGCCATCATTGTTTTTATATCTGCCTGAA
Source organism: Lachnospiraceae bacterium (assembly GCA_034172985.1). Lineage (GTDB taxonomy): Bacteria > Bacillota > Clostridia > Lachnospirales > Lachnospiraceae > CAG-303. The sequence continues at coordinate 52,553 of JAXFDY010000038.1, read as the reverse complement.
TACCGGCACCTCCGCTGGAATCACTGCCGGCAATTGTCAATGCTGTCTTCATATTTTTCTTCCTCCATGTTAGCCTTTTCTAATTGTAGCACATTTTTTGAAAATTGATACATAAATTTAGTTTTTTCTGTGGATACTATCACCATTACAACTAAGAAAGTGATGTGTGCCATGAAACAGTCTCTCTCCGTCTCATTGCAGGAAAATCTGCAGATTTTAGACGAAATGTTTACAAATTGCGATGATATTAAAAAAAGAACTATGAAGCTTGGAAAAAACGCTGATATAAATGCCTGTATTTATTATGTAGAAGTAACCGTCAATAATCTCAGTGTAGAAGAATCGGTGATTGGTAAATTAATCAGCAGACTTATGTCAAAAACACCTGAAGAAATCTATGCTTATCTTGATGCAAACGCATTGGGTATAACTGATGTCAATGAACTATACACTTACTCTGAAGTCGAAATGGGTGTCATGGTGGGTGATGGTGTAATATTGATAGACGGATATGACAAAGCCATAAAAATCAAGAGCAAAGGATATCCTATGATGGGTGTGTCCTCCTCAGAGCGGGAACAGGTTATGCGCGGTTCCAGAGAAGGTTTTGCCGATGCCTTAAAATGCAATACGGCATTAATGCGAAAACGTATCCGCAGCCGCAGTCTCAAAGTCCGGGAATTTATAATCGGTGAAGAATCCAACACTACCGTAGCCCTTGTATATGTGGACGGTCTTGTGCGAAGTCAGGTATTGAAAGAAATGATTTCCCGCATCCAAAGCCTGAATATCCAGGAACTGACAGATTCCGGCATTATCGAACAATTAACAGAAGAGCGGGAGCATTCTCCCTTTCCTCAATATCAGACTACAGAGCGTCCGGACACTGCCGTTCTGGCTGTCATGCAGGGAAGAATCACTCTTTTTGTGGATAACAGTCCGGTTGCCCTTCTTCTTCCCACAAATTTAAATGATTTTTTTAAGACACCGGACGATTATTATGAGAGGTATGAAATAGTAACTTTAGCCAGAATCATCCGTTATCTGGCAGCTTTTTTTGCCTTAAGCCTTCCCGCCATTTATCTCGCTGTTATGAATTATCATCCGGAGATTCTTCCTGCCAATATGCTGTTTTCTTTTGCGGCAGGACGCTCCAGCGTACCATTTCCCAGCATTGTGGAAGTTCTGATGATGGAGTTTGCCTTTGAACTTCTTCGGGAAGCCGGTATCCGGATTCCTGGACCCATGGGAAATACCATCGGTATTGTGGGTGGTCTGATCATCGGTCAGGCTGCTGTATCTGCGGGGATTGTCAGTCCAGTCATCGTAGTTGTAGTGGCTCTTACAGCCCTTTCGTCTTTTGCAATTCCCAGCGAAGAATTATCGTCTGCTTTTCGGATTCTGAAATATTTTCTGATTGCATTATCCTATTTTCTGGGCTTTTTGGGAATTGTCCTGGGCCTTATGTTAATAGGTCTCCACCTTGCAACTATGAGAAGCTTCGGACTTCCTTTTCTTATGCCAATTGCAGCGGGAGATATGAACAAACAGAAAAGCTATAAAGATTTACTGCTCCGCTTTCCCTTAAAAAAAATGTAGTTTCAGGAGGATATCATGTTTTCAGAAAATAATAAATTATCAAATACCGGCATTCGTAAATTGATTCTTTCAAACAGTCTGGGACCGATTTTTTTATTTTCCTGCTATTTTACAAGTGTCTATGACATACTGACCGGTATCATTTTGATAACTATGATTTATCTATTTTCCATGCTATATCTGACCCTGTCGTTCCGGCTGACAGATAACCATTCCCTCTGCTCCCGGTTAATAAAAATAAAGGTGATAATAAAATCCTTCTTTATTGCTGTTTTTTTGATCCGTCTGCTATTAAGACATATCCGTGAAAATCTTCTTCCGGGTACCAATACAATTTTTGTTTCATTTGCAATTATTTTGACCGCTTATATGATTGGTCGTCAGAGCATCGAAATACGGGGACGTCTCTGTGAGCTTCTCTATCTGTTTATTTTAATTCCGGTCCTGATTGCACTTATATATGAATGGTGTACCATTGATTACAGAAATATTGGTGAAATCTTATCCGCCTCACTGCTGCCCACTTACCCACTGACATTCAGCAACCTGCTAAAACTTTTTCTGACTGCCCTATTTTCCTTTATTGTCCTCAGTCCCTGGGGATATCTTCTGACTGCAGAGCCTTTTTTTCACGATAAAAAGGAAACCTTATCCTGCCTGAGAACTGTTTCCTTCTGTCTTTATCTTTTTTTCCTGCTGCAGTTTCTGGCGGCCAGTCTCACTTACCAGTTGTCACCAGTGCTGTCTGTTGTCATAAGTCTGATTCTGTCCATATCCACCAGTCTGCACTGTGGCATCCGACACGTTACACCTCATTTTTACACAATTGCCGTCTTTCTTTTCACTGTGATAATGCTTCTGGGAAATTTTTCTGACAGCCGTATTGTTGACGGCATGGAATTAGAAGACAGAAGCTTTGTACTCTCTATGATTATTTCCTCCTCCGAGGGAGAACTGACATTTACCTGTGAATTGGCTGACTTTTCTTCCGACCCGGAAACAATTTCCTCGGAATATGTAACCTTATCTGATCTGAACAGTTATGCACTTGCCGGTGGAAAACCTCTGGATTTTTCCCACATTCAGGCTATTGTTTTGGAACAATCTGTGGATAACCTGTCAGATGAACAGCTCTATGAGATGGCTGATTCCTGGCTGATTCCGGATAAAACCTTGATTTTCAGGGAAAAAGACTTCCCCGAGACTTATAAACATCTGACTACACAATTAGATCATATAAGTCTTGGAGAAGTCCTTCATACGCTTGCCAAAAATCAGGAGCTAACAAATCAGCTTACCCTTCGTAGCCTGCGTTTTTAGTATATATTTTCAATCGTAATATTATTATAGAAGAAATTTAAGATATCCTGATATCCTATGCCATTATTTCCCATGGTATTGGCTGCATTCTGGCTCATGCCTGCACCATGACCATATCCGCCACCATAGAATGTATAACCTTTCAACGACTCACCTTCTTTCACTTCCTCCACAGCAAAAAATGCACTTGGCAGAGAAGTGAATGTGTCCACCGTACTTCCGTCCTGTTTGTTGATTACGCAGCCATTTGGGTTTATGATTTTCCGGATAAAGGATTCTGTCTTTATCATGACAGTAGCTTCATCTCCATAAATAATCATATACTGCAGCACACCCCCGGTACCTCTTGTTCCAGTTTCTATGGATATTACGTTACCTACAGAGCTGATTTCCCTGCTCACATAATCATTTCCCACTTTTGTCAGTACCTTTTCCGGTCCGGATGCATACAGGGAAGCCAGCATATTATTTACACCATTTGTAAGATTTCCCAATGGTATGGTAACATTCCATCGATACCATCCATAATCTTTGTCATAAGTATCATAAGAGTTGGTGATAAACATTTTAAACTGTGCTTCATCCGTTAAATCCACTGACTGTTCCTCTTTGCAGAGCATATGCCCGCGAATATATTCATATCCACTGCCGCCCCAGATATCCGCATCTGTACTGCTTCCACAGGATGTGGAATAAAAGAATGCGCTGATTGGCTGGCCGTTACACATCATAATCTGTCCGTAAGTATCTTTCACCGCCTGTGTGGTTGTCGCCTGTTCCTGGGAATTATTGTATACCTGAAAGCTGGTACTGTCATCCACATGGGCTCCCAGATATGCATAAGTATTGGACATCATCTGCTTATATGCATAACTTCTTGCACAGACTGCCTGCGCTTTTAATGCTTCACTGCTATAAGTATAAGGCATTTCACTTGGTATAACGGCATATAAATATTCTTCCAGCCCAAGCTCATTGATTACCACCAGACCATTCTCCGTATTTACGATTTCTATGCTTCCACGATAAGACGGTGTTCCATATCCACGCTCCAGAGATTTCAATGTAATCTTTCCGTCCACACCGGATGTAGTAATCTTCAGATTTCCGGCTGCCAGATATTTGCTATCTCTTGTAATCGTACACTCTTCCCCTGCTGCAAATGTTCTTGTTTCGCCACCATAGGAAAAAACAAATTCCTTATCAGATGAAACCAGCAGGCTGTCATGATATATGCTGTTAAAACCAGTTGTCTTTATCACAACCCTGATATTATCCGCGACAAAATTCCGGTCTATCAGCACTGCACAAACTTTGCCGTCTTCAATTAAAAACTTTTGCACATCATATCCAACAACCATATCATACAAGGTTTTGTTTTCCACATTTCCGTAAATTTTATACACCCTGATATTTTCACTGATAGGAAAAGTTCCCTGTCCTTCTATCTCTACTGACTGGTCTGTATACTTCAGCAATTTTCCGCTGATATAATCCTGCTTCACCTTATAATCAGTCACTTTTCCTTTTTTTAAAGAGATATCCACCAAACCGTTTGTCGCAGAAATCTCTTTGTCCTTTATCTCAAAAGTTCTGTTGACCCCATTTAAAAATACATGAATCTGTCCGTTTTCAATACTGGTAATCAATGAGTTTGCGTATGTAACATTTTCAGAGACAATTCTATTGATACAGAGGATCTGATTATCTTTTACCTGAACTTCAATTCTTTTATCAATATAATAATCCATGGATAATCCGGTAAATATGTATTCACCTTCCGTAGTAACCACCTTCCAGGAATCAAGAGAGGATACATTCGATACCGTAGCCACCACATCCATTTCCAAAGTATTTACCTGCCCAAAAGCCCTGCATTCTGACAGACGGCTGAATATTTCCGCCCACTCTTTATTTGTGACAGCCTTAGCAGGTTTATTGTTATTGATATAGGACAGCAGCTCTTTATCTGTAATCTGCATATTATCAAACAACTGCTCCAGCTGATGATAAGAAAAAGATGTTCCCGCCTGTTTTCTCGTTGGTGCAATCTGCTTTTCCTCAAAATATCCCTTATCATACAAAAAATTCATGTATGGCACATACCAATCCTGATTCTTTTTAAAATGTTGCTGTGCTGTATTACATTCTTCATCTGTAGCTTCTAAGAGTGCAATTGCCCGGGCTACCTGCCCTGTGGTTACGACACTTTCTGCAGGGTTTCCGTCATTTTTTGATATCGTACGATATATCATGACCGAAACAACCACAAATATACATACTATTAACAAAACAATCAGTTTCTTATTTCGCATCTGTTCCCTCCATCGTTGCATACTGCCACAAATTTAAAAAGCTGCCATACACCATGTATATGACAGCCATTGTTTTCATATGTATCCCAGAATGCCGGTCCCGCATTTTTGAGTCCTAGCCGAGCTAGGTGGGCAACCGCAGCTGCACATTCTGAAGTCCACTCAAAGGAGGCATGTCATCCTGCCAGCAATATAGGAATCCCGTTTAAACAAATGTAGGTTCAAAATATGCGAGGTTATCGAACACCCCAGGAATCAATTTTATCACGCGTATCTTATAACAATAGTATATCCCATTTTCATCATATTATCAAGGAAAATATTTTACTAATATTTTACATCTGTAAATTGTTCCGATACAATTGACAAAAGTCTCTTTTTATCATTGAGTGATGCATCTTCAAGAACCATTTCAAACAGATGGTTCAGGATTTCTCCCATCTGTGCTCCCGGTAAGATGCCACATTGTACAAGATCACTGCCATTCACTTTTAATTCTTTTAGAGAAAGGCAATCACCGCTTTCTACAATTTCATTATATGTGTTCTCTATCTGATTTATGACTTCACCGGATACATTTCCTAAAGACCTGCGATATGGAATATAATATTCTCCAAAAATCTCTTTTCCGATCTGCACAATCAGATGTCTCAGATATGGCTTTTCTGAAGATAGTTTTGCATCTTTATACATTTTTATTTTTTCACATATCCGGATAGTCTTATTATCAAATTTCAAACTTCTAAGAATTTTTTCATACGGCAGGTATGTGATGAATAATGCCCAACGCACATAATGATCATTCTCTGCTCCGGCCAGCTTCTCTGCCAATGCTGTTACATTTTCTTCCAATATGTTATTTTTTTCCCCATGCTCTCCGAAAATAACAGAAAGTAATTCTGCTTTTTGCAGCACAAGGACGCACTCCGGATGGGATGACATAAGCAGCTTATCCAATTCTGCCTGAATGCGTTCCCTGCTGATTTTCTCAAGCTGAGGTGCCAGAGTGACAATTGCCTGCATCGTACTTTTTTCGATTGAAAAACCTAATTGGGCACTAAACCGTACTGCTCTCAAAATTCTGAGTGCATCTTCTGTAAATCGTTCTTCTGCCACTCCCACACAGCGGATAACTCCTCTTTTTAAATCTCCTATACCATCAAATTCATCCACAACACCAGTCCGGTCACTGTAAGCCATAGCATTAATAGTGAAATCCCGGCGTTTCAGATCTTCTACCAGATGAGCAGTAAAAATCACCTCTTTGGGATGACGCCCGTCTTCATATTCACCATCAATCCGATAGGTAGTAACTTCGTATCCCTCATGCTCCATCATGATAGTCACTGTGCCATGCTGGATACCTGTATCAATCGTCCTGCGAAACAGCGCCTTTACCTCCTCAGGTTTTGCCGAAGTTGTAATATCCCAGTCCTTCGGTTCTTTTCCCAAAAGGCAGTCACGGACACATCCGCCTACTGCATAGGCCTCGTATCCGTGCTTTTCAAGAGTTTCTATTATTTTTTTTACACTATTTGGTAAATTTATTTTCATTAATATGCCTTACCCCAATATACCATTTTCTTTGCCGGTTTTCCGCAGCATACACATACATCTGATAACTGCTCCTGATCAAATGGCATACATCTGGATGTGGCTGTGGTCTCTTCTTTAATCTTATCCTCACAAGCCTGATCTCCACACCACATTGCCTTAATGAATCCCGGCTTGTTTGCCACGGCATCCTTAAACTCCTCATAATTTAATGCCACTGTAGTATGTGCATCTCTGTGGGCTCTGGCTCTTTCTAACATATCATGCTGCATGGCACTGAGCACTTCTCCCACCTTGTCTGCAAGTTCATCCAGAGATACCGTCATCTTTTCTCCCGTATCTCTTCTTGCAATGACTGCCTGATTTGCCTCGATATCCTTTGGTCCAATCTCCACTCTGACCGGAATGCCTCTCATCTCCTGCTCTGCAAACTTAAATCCAGGGCTCTTATCAGTATCATCAACTTTCACACGGAATCCGGAAAGAACTTCCTTCAGCTCATATGCCTTATCAAGAACGCCCTCTTTCTTCTGCATAATCGGAATAATTGCAACCTGAACCGGTGCAAGCTTTGGTGGAAGCACCAGTCCGTTATTATCTCCATGAACCATTATAACAGCACCGATTAATCTGGTGGTCATACCCCAGGATGTCTGATGAACATATTTTAATTTGTTATCCTTATCTGTATACTGAATATCAAATGCTTTCGCAAATCCATCCCCAAAATTATGGCTGGTTCCTGACTGAAGTGCTTTTCCGTCATGCATCAGTGCTTCTATCGTATAAGTAGCCTCGGCACCAGCAAATTTTTCTTTGTCTGTCTTACGTCCCCTGATTACAGGCATTGCAAGGAAATCCTCGCAGAAATCTGCATATAAATTTAACATCTGCTGTGTTCTTTCTTCTGCTTCCTCGGCTGTGGCATGTGCAGTATGACCTTCCTGCCACAAAAATTCTCTGGAGCGGAGAAAAGGTCTTGTCTCTTTCTCCCATCTTACAACAGAGCACCATTGATTGTACACTTTTGGCAAATCTCTGTAGGACTGAATGTCATTTGCATAAAAATCACAGAATAATGTTTCGGATGTGGGTCTTACACACATTCTCTCCTGTAACGGCTGAAGTCCTCCATGTGTGACCCACGCCACTTCCGGTGCGAATCCTTCCACATGATCTTTTTCTCTCTCTAAGAGGCTTTCCGGAATAAACATAGGCATATATACGTTTTGTACACCTGTCTCTTTAAATCTTCTGTCCAGCTCTCTCTGGATGTTTTCCCACAGCGCATAACCTGCCGGTTTAAATATCATGCAGCCCTTAACGCTGGAATAATCCATAAGTTCTGCTTTCTTTACTACGTCTGTATACCACTGTGCGAAATCCACATCCATGGATGTAATTGCTTCGACCTTTTTATCCGATGCCATTTTACTTTCCTCCTGCTATCTGCTTTGTTTTAATAGTTCATATTCTATCAAATGTATAAGAAAAAAACAAGTATTATAACTTACGGCAACAAAAAACTAGACACATTTTCAGTTTAGTAGTATAATATTTCCTATGAAATGTACATACCTGCCAAGCAGGCACTACCATGAATGAAAGGGAGAAAACGTATGAGATTAATTACACGTTCCGATTTTGACGGATTGGCATGTGGTGCTTTATTAAAAGAAGCCGGCATTATTGATCACTGGAAGTTCGCCCATCCTAAGGATTTACAGGATGGTCTTGTTGAAGTAAATGAAAACGACTGTCTCGCCAATGTTCCATTTGTTGAGGGCTGCGGATTATGGTTTGATCATCACTCCAGTGAACACGAGAGATTAGAGCTACAAGGCAAATATAAGGGTGAAAGCCGTGTAACTCCATCCTGTGCAAGAATTATTTATGAATATTATGGTGGAAAAGAACGCTTTCCTCAATTTGATGAAATGATGGAAGCTGTAGATAAAGTAGATTCCGGACAGTTAACAATTGATGAAGTAATGAATCCGACAGGCTGGATTCTGATTGGTTTTCTGATGGATCCAAGAACCGGTCTCGGCCGTTGGAGAGAATTTACTATCTCTAATTATCAGCTGATGGAAAAATTGATTGACGCCTGCCGTACCATGAGTACTGAAGAAATTCTTTCTTTACCCGATGTGCAGGAACGAATCGAAGTATATAACGAACAGACAGAAAAATTCAAAGAGATGGTTTCTCAATATACCCGCACAGAGGGAAATGTCATCATTACTGATTTGAGAGATGTAAATCCTATTTATACAGGTAATCGTTTCATGATTTACAGTATGTATCCGGAACAGAATATTTCTGCCTGGATTGTCAGCGGACGCGGTGGTATGGGATGTTCAGCAGCTGTAGGTTACAGTATTTTAAATCGTACTTCTGACGTAAATGTCGGCAGTCTGATGCTGAAGTACAATGGTGGTGGACATAAAAACGTAGGTACCTGCCAGTTCTCAGATGAAAATATGGATACAGAGCTTCCGAAGATGTTAGAAGAGCTTTGTGCCATGGCCAATAAATAATAACGCACAAAAAGTGCTGTTTACCACTCAGTGAACAGCACTTTTCTTTTTATTCTATAAATTTTCTCTCAATCCAGAAGTATAGCGGAACGATTACCGCAATTCCTGCCAGAAAAGTCACACCCTCATTCCAGCACACTGCTTCAAACCCAAATACCGGAACCAAAAAGATTGCCACCAAAGCTCTGCCCAGCATCTCTGCCGTACCGGAATAAATGGAAAATCTGCCATAGCCCATTCCCTGCACACAATAGCGAAAAGCAAACAGTACCGCCAGCTCAAGATGAAAAAAGCTGATATAAAACAGGAACTTTCTCGTATAACCGATTACCACCATGTTATCTGCATTTACGAATAAAAGTGCCAAAAAATCTCCTGCAAAGAAAATAATCACAATCACTGCCAGTGAATAAAGAATTCCCATCTTTACAGTGCACCCAAGTCCTTCTTTAATACGTTTCATATTTCCGGCACCATATTCCTGGGAAAGAGGCACACTAATTCCCATACATGTTCCAATACAAAAATAACATACGATGTAACTCAAAGACCAGGTAGCTCCTACTGCAGCCAGGGCCTCAACACCAATATATCTGCCTACAATGATACTATCTATAATATTGTAAAGCTGCTGCAGGATCTGACCTATCAAAATCGGTGCTGCAAATTTTAAAATCGTACTTGATATCTTTCCTGATGTCATCTTATGTTCCATAGCAATGTTCTCCTTTGGTTTCATAATATGACTTTCCCTTAAGTTCACTCATACACAATTTTAACTATATCACGCACTAATTCTTTTTTCAATTTTTTTCTCTATTTTTTTCTGTTCTCAAAATATACAAAGGAATCAATTGCATCCAAAATATCTGCAAATACTTCCCTTGGCGCTTCATCAATATAACGCCGCAGGATTTCCTCCTCCTGACTTCTATATTTTCCATAAAAAATATCATACAAATTATGTCCCCGGACATAGATTTTAATCATTTCCAGATTTTTCCTGACATCCTCTTTATTGTTGAGCCTTACATTTTTTGTCCGGATCAGACGTTTCATGGATGGCAGACGATACAGATATTCCTTATATTTTTTATATAATATATCATAAAACTGATCTTCCGACTTGATCACCCCTATCTTCACCATGGTAGGCGGATCAAGAAAATAATTCTCAAAAGAATAGTATTTTAATACCAGTACATTCTTCGGCGTAACATTTGGCAACGACTCTGCCCCCTCTTCATTGGCACGGGCACGATAGTAACTGCACAACTGCTTCACCAGATAATTCGGATTTTTTCCGTCACTGTCACGAATCATCAAAAACTGATCTTTCAAATACAGCTTATTAATATATTTCAGATTTGCATAGGTTTTAATGTTGGTACAACTGTTTGTAATAACGATGGTAATTCGCTTCAGATTTCCCTCTTCATCGCGAATCTCCGAATAATATTTCTCCAGAAGCAGCGGAAGCCGATTACTGTCCTGCTTTCCTTCCACAATAAACACAAAACTCACATTCATCAGATCATTTGCAGAATATCCAAGATCATCCAGAATAATATCAATATCTACATTTTCCTGTACACTGGTATGAAACTCCTCATCCTGAATCACCTGTTTAATCTGTTTTGATGAAAAATTAAATATCATATTTGGAGAATAGGTAGAAAATATAATCTGATTTTTCTTGGAAAAACGATACAATATTTCACTGGCCGTTTTCTGTAGCTGCGGATGCAGAAAGATTTCCGGATCCTCTATAATAATGATACTGGAATCCTCGCTGTTTTCTTCTGTATATGCCTCCAGCAATGATAGCAGGTAGATACTTTTGCTGCCGGCACCCAGAGTAGAAAGGCTTCCTTTGATTCCCTTATCGTTATGATAAACCACTGTATTGAAATTTAACAGACTCTCCGCATCAAAGTCAATCTCATACTGAATCGTATGGGATAACATACCATTCTGCTTCAGATATTTATTTACGCTCTCAGACAATTTATCAAGATTCATCTTGTAAAGGCGATATTCCATGAGCTTGGCTGTCTCAAAAACATTGAGTTCTGCCCCTGTTTTCCGTTCTATTTCATCAATGCATTCAAAGCACTGATCACACACATGATCTTCTTTATAGGGACACTTATTCTCACGAAGGAGGCATACCGACTTATCTCCCTGAAGATTTAAAAGTGCACTTTGAAATTCCTTAAGATTTCTTCTATGGTCAATATAATATAATCTTGGCAGATAATCCGGTTTCTCCTGTTTTTCCCCCATGTCATCCTCATAGTAGCTCTCCTCCCGGGGCGTCACCACATAGCGGACGTGGTAAGTTCCAAAAGCACTTTCCGCTTTCTCAGAAAGTGTCATTTCAATGACCACATTTTTATCCGGATCCTGAAAATATTCCCGACGGATTTTATACTCTCCAAGAACTGCCCGTATCGCATCTATCACCGAACTTTTACCTGCATTATTCTTTCCCACTAAAATAAAGGCATTGTCTACTTCTTCTATGTGGACACTTTTGATAGACTTAAAATTCTCTATGTACAATGAATCTATTTTCATACTTTTCCCCTACACTATCTTTTCTTTCTTTTCCTAGCCGGTCTCTGGACAGAATAACCGAACTTTCCTATTTTCTTTCCAAGTTCAAAATATTCCCCATTGGAATATGCCACCAGACCTGCATCATTTAAATGAAACTTCCCTTTCTCATCCATATATTTATCATCTACTGTCACACCTGCCACTTCCGCAAGGAACATATCGTGGCTTCCCAGAGGAATCACCTTTGTCACTTTACATTCAATGTTCACAGGGCTCTCTGCAATCCCCGGTGCACAGATATATTTAGACGGAAGGACTGTAAGTTTCATTTCCTCAAACTTATCCACTTCTCTTCCCGAACGAACTCCGCAAAAATCCATGGCATAATTTAATTCTTTTGTCACCAGATTTACGACAAACTCTTTTGTCTCATTGATAATGTCATAAGAATACCGGCTTTTTCGCACAGATATATATAGCATCGGCTTATCTGTATTAATTGTTCCGCTCCATGCCACCGTAATAATATTGGGTTTCTCTCCTTCTCTCTGGCAGCTCACCATGACCGCCGGAAGAGGATATAACATATTCCCAGGCTTCCAATATTGTTTTCCCATCATACATCCTCTCTACATCTTAAAGCGGTATCCCACTCCCCAGATGGTTTCTATATACTGAGGCTTTGACGTATCAGCCTCAATCTTCTCACGAATTTTCTTAATATGCACCGTAACCGTGGCAATATCTCCAATCGACTCCATATCCCAGATTTCCCGGAATAGCTCATCTTTTGTATACACATGATTTGGATTTGATGCTAAAAATGTAAGAAGGTCAAATTCCTTTGTTGTAAGATTTTTTTCTTCATCATTAACATAAACTCTTCTCGCCGTTTTGTCAATCTTGATTCCGCGTATTTCAATAATATCATTCTCTCTCTGTTTTTTTCCGATCAGCCGTTCATATCTTGCCAGATGTGCCTGTACTCTTGCCACAAGCTCACTGGGACTAAATGGCTTGGTAATATAATCATCTGCTCCAAGTCCAAGTCCACGGATTTTATCGATATCATCCTTTTTGGCAGATACCATCAATACCGGTTTGTCACATCTCTCCCGGATACTCTTACAGATTTCAAAGCCGTCGGTTCCCGGTAACATCAAATCAAGAATATACATATCATATTCTTCTTCAAAAGCTCTTTTCAGCCCTTTGTCTCCGTCGGTTTCTATGTCTGCCGCAAACCCATTGATTTCCAGATAATCTTTTTCCAATTCCGCAATACTTTCTTCATCTTCCACAATTAAAATTTTTTTCTGTCTATCCATTTTCATCCTCCATATTTATCCTGCAAATTTATTCTTTTTTCAGCATGATATGCATAATCAGTCCTATATTTTTGTTGCTGACCGCCCAGATGGTTCCCCCATGGGCCTCAATAATCTTTTTCACAATAGAAAGACCAATTCCACTTCCTCCTGTACGGGAATTTCTGGAAGTATCCGTCCGGTAAAACCGTTCAAAGATATGTCCGGCCTCCTCCGGAGTGACTCCCTGCCCATTATCCTCTATCTCGATGTGTATATATTCTTTTTCTTCCCTGACACGGATATTGATAACACCTTTGTCTTTATTGTTATACTTAATAGAATTGCTGATAATATTATTGATAACTCTGTGAAGCTGTTCCGGATCCGCTATAATATTCACATCAGTATTTACATAATTAAAATACGCCAGTGTAAAGTTCCGGCTTTCCAGCTCCGGCCGGATATCTTCCACACAATCATCAAAATATTCTTTCACATTCAATTTGATAAAATTATACGGAATATCATTTGTATCAATTTTAGAATACAGCGTGAGCTCCCCTATCAGCCGTTCCATATCAGTGGCTTTTGCGTAAATTGTTTTCAGATACTTATCCATTTTTTCCGGCGTATCTGCTACCCCGTCCATAATTCCCTCCACATATCCCTTGATAGTCGTCAGTGGAGTCTTTAAATCGTGGGAGATATTACTAATCAGCTCTCTTGTATCCTGTCCATACTGTATACTGGTATTGACCGCATCTCTTAAATGAATCCGCATATTTTCAAAATCATGGCACAAGCCCCCAAACTCATCCTCATGTTGTTCTTCTACTTTACATTCCAGATTTCCATTCGCAATATTCTTCATTGCTTTTTTTAATTTTTGCATAGGTTTCCAAAAGAATTTATATCCCCAGATCACAAGACAGCATATCATCAAGGCAATCACCAGCACACTGATAATACGGAATTTAAAAAGATAATTTCTCACTTCCGGAAGCATTCTATTTGTTTCTGCCAGCAAATAAACGATGCCTGTTGTTCCATCTTTATGCCTGATATAATTTGGATATACCAGATACTTATCCTGTTCTCCTACTAAAAAAGTAAGATTTTCAAAATCTTCTTCTTCAAAAATCACCGGAAGCTCCACTAAAACACTTGTAGCAGCACTTTCCGGAATTCCAATATAAGTGAATTTTTCCTCATCATATATGACAAGATAGGAAAATGTTTTTTTCAGCTCCTCATTTTTAGTTGCTGCATAATCCACATAATCCCCTTCAAATTTTCCGTCCTGAATTGCCTGTTTAATATCTTTCGCTGCTTTCTTTGATATTTTATCCATAACTGCTGTCGTATCAAACCAGTTTTTATACCCGTTCATACTGATTCCATAATTCCGCTCTATGATTTCCAATTGGGATTTACCAAACATTCCAAAACTCATGAAAACAAGAAGAATCGGCAAAAAGATAACAAGCATTAACGAAAGTTTCAATCTTGTTTTATATTTCATATGAACCACCCCGTGTTCTCCTTTTTTCATTATTCTAACATATGAATATCCCTATTTCTAGTGAATATTTTATAAACACAATGTTATTATTGTCCATCATTTTTTCATAGCTCTTAATGTATCCGAAAGAACGATGACTACAAATACACCAGCAAATATACCAAGCAATCCAAAAAGTTTATATCCTACATAGATTCCAATCAGTGTCACAAGGGGATGAACCCCTATTTTATCTCCCATCAGCTTTGGCTCCAAAAATTCCCGGATAAAATAGCAGGCCATAAAAGTAGTAAATAAAATCGCTGCTTTTAAAAATTCTTTTTTAAGAAGATAAAATAAAGTAATGGGAATCAATATCGCACCCGCACCAAACAGCGGAAGAGCGTCAAGAACCCCTACACTGATTCCTAAAAGCCACGCATATCTGTTTTGTGCAAAAGTCAGTCCCAAAACGCAGACAGCCGCCACAATTCCCATAATAATCACCTGAGCCTTAACATATGCCTTAAAAACAAGAACCGATTTTTTATAGATGGCTTTCAGCTCACTTCCAAAAACACAGTTTTTCGCAAACGCTTTGATTTCCTCCATATCCTTCACTACAAGAAGTAATACGACAATCATAATAGCCACTGCCACAATGAAATCAATCATGGTTTTGACTGCTGGTATGGACGTTCCAATCAGCGTATTCATAACCTTACTTCCCATACTTTCAGTTAATTTCTCCATTTCATAAGACAAAAATTCATACACCACTCCCCTCTCTACATGAAGAAACCGCTCCGCACAGGAACATATTTCACCGGCCATGTCACTTGCTTTATTCTGATAATAATCAAAATTGCTGGCAAATAATGTAATTTGTGCCATGAGTTTATCTACCAGAAAGCAAACGGCTCCACCTATTATGCAAAACGCAAGAAGCAGAATGAATATAGTTCCAACGATTTTATTGATATGCAATCGTCTGTGAAGCCAGCGCACTGCCGGATAAATCATAAGTGCCAGGCATACACTTACCACAATCGGCCAGATAAAAGGAAATATATAGCGAAAAAAAAGAAAAAAGCCCAACAGTATCCCCAGAGATACTGCAACGAGCTTTATTTTTTCTTTCATGCGGTCATCTACTTTGAATTCCATAAACCATCTCCACCTTCCGGTTCTTTTTCCAAAGTATTGACCTTTCTCCATTCTTTTATTCTGCAAGCACTGAAAATATGGGAAAGATTCCATTCTCAGGCTTTTTGGAAAATACCATTCTTTCATGACTCACCGGATGACTTATTTCCAGATAATAAGAATATAATCCTATACCCTCTGTCTGGTACAAACTATCCTGATTATATTTTTTATCTCCATATAGCGGAAATCCTCTGGAGGAAAACTGCACCCGGATCTGATGATGACGACCGGTCAGCAGTTCCACTTCCACCAGCGAATATGTGGCATCTCTTCCATCCGGACGCTGCACTATTTTTTTCTCCAGCACCTGATAGTGAAGCTCCGCTTTCTTTGCATCTTTCATTCCCGGTTGCGCTATTTTCGACCGGTTGTTTTTTCCGTCTCTCACGAGATAATCCGTCATACTTCCCTGTTCCGGCTTCAAACTCCCACAGGCGACTGCATAATATTTCTTCTTCATCTCATGCCCTGCTATCTGCTCAGACAACTCTGCTGCAGCCTTTTTGTTTTTTGCATACACCATAATTCCCCCAACCATCTTATCCAGTCGGTGAACTACGCCGATATATGGTTGTTTATTGCCCTTCTGACATTCATAATTCATCAGCAGGCTCACCATATCCTGTTCGAAACCCCGCTCCGCCTGAGATGCGATTCCTCTTGGCTTCTCACAGACGATTATAGCTTTATCTTCATATAAAATCTGCATATTTTATTCCTCATAGAGCTTTTGTTCCAATTCCATGGTCTGTTGACCCATCTCCAGTGTCACCCTCTATTTTTCTTTTGCCTGTAAAATCTTATGATAAATATCCTGCATCCTACGGTCTGTCTGGTTAATTATTTCTGCACATTCTGTTAATTCCTCAATCAATCCATCGATTCCCTGAATTCCTTTTTTATAATTTGCCTGATGTTCCAACGCAGCCCAGAAATCCATAGCCATTGTTCTTATCTGTACTTCCACTTTCATGTCAAGCGTTCTATCCGACAGAAAAATAGGAACCTTTACAATCAAATGAAGTGAACGGTATCCATTGCTTTTTGGATTTTTTATATAATCCTTGATCTCAACAAGAGTAATATCATCCTGCTTTAGAAACATATCTGCCACATCATAAATATCCTCAATGAAAGAACAAATCACCCTCACTCCCGCCACATCATGAAGATTTTCAAAAATGGACTCCACGGAAACCGGATAATTCTTTCTTCTCAATTTTTCTATGATACTTGCCGGTTTTTTTACTCTTGATTCAATTGATTCAATAGGATTTCTTCTTGTCCGAAATGCCAGCTCATCATTTAATATCTCCAGTTTTGTTCTGATTTCTTTTATGGCATAGCTATAGTAGAGAAGCAATCCCTGCATCTGCTCTGCCTCTTTCATCAATTCATCTGGTATCTTTATTTCACTGCTCATCTGGCTTGTCAGCTCAGCGAGCAAATTTTTTTCTTTATCCTGCATATTATTACCTCTTATTTTCAGTCAGCTCATCTATCTTGTCCACCCTCAAAAGACGAGATATCAAAAGAGGCTGGTAAAATGCCAGCCTCTCTCTTGTAAAAATTTTTACTCCAATATTAATTAAAAGCTTTCACTTTCGTATAAATACCTTCAGCATCTAATCCGTATTTATGAATCAGTTTAACGGCCGGTCCTGACTCGCCAAATGTATCGTTTACACCTATCTTCAAAACTTTTGTTGGATATGCTTCACTTAAGCAGTCGCATACTGCACTGCCCAAACCGCCAATCACAGAATGTTCCTCTACGGTAACAATCTTTCCTGTCTCTTTTGCTGCTGCAATTACCAACTCTGTATCCAATGGTTTGATTGTATGAATATTAATCACCTTTGCATCTATGCCATCTTTTGCCAGCATTTCTGCAGCTTCAAGACTTTCTGCCACGCAGAGTCCTGTTGCAATAATGGTAACATCTTTTCCTTCTCTTAATACAACACCTTTTCCAAGTTCAAACTTATAATCTGGTGTATCATTAATAACAGGTGTAGCAAGACGTCCAAATCTCAAATAAACAGGGCCTTCATGTTCAATGGCTGCTTTTACGGCAGCTTTAGCCTCCACGTCATCAGACGGGTTAATCACTACCATGCCCGGAATCGTTCTCATCAGTGCGATATCCTCATTACACTGATGTGTTGCACCATCTTCACCTACAGAAATACCTGCATGTGTTGCACCAATCTTTACATTTAATTTTGGATATCCTACAGAGTTACGAACCTGTTCAAAGGCTCTTCCTGCAGCAAACATCGCAAAGGAACTGACAAATGGTATTTTTCCGGTAGATGCCAGTCCTGCAGCGATACCCACCATGTTGCACTCTGCAATACCACAGTCAATATGACGTTCCGGATATGCTTTCTTAAAAGTTCCTGTTTTGGTAGCTGCAGCAAGGTCAGCATCAAGAACTACTAAATTGTCATATATTGCACCCATCTCCACAAGTGCGTTTCCGTAACTGTCTCTGGTTGCAATCTTCTTTACTTCTGACATAATGCTTCACCTACCTTTTCTAAATCTGCCATGGCAATTGCATATTCCTCATCATTTGGAGCCTTTCCATGCCATCCGGCATTATTCTCCATAAAGGATACGCCCTTACCCTTCACGCTCTTAAATACAATGGCTGTTGGCATTCCTTTTGTAGCTTTTGCTTCATCAAAAGCAGCCTTGATTGCATCAAAATCATGTGCATCCACATCTTCAATTACATGGAAGTTAAATGCCTTGAATTTATCGCCAATCGGATACGGAGAACATACATCTTCCACTTTACCATCGATCTGGAGTCCATTGTTATCCACCATAACTACAAGATTATCCAGTTTTCTATGTCCGGCAAACATAGATGCCTCCCAGACCTGTCCTTCCTGAATCTCACCGTCGCCGAGAAGTGTATATACTCTATAGCTCTCATTACTTAATTTTGCAGAAAGTGCCATTCCCACTGCTGCAGAAATACCCTGTCCAAGAGAACCCGATGACATATCCACCCCTGGAATATGTTTCATATCAGGATGTCCCTGGAGATAGGATCCCAGTTGACGAAGAGTCTTCAGATCTTCAACCGGAAAATATCCTCTCTGTGCAAGTGTGGAATAAAGTCCTGGTGCTGTATGTCCTTTAGACAATACAAATCTGTCTCTGTCTGCTTTCTTCGGATCCTTTGGATCAATATTCATTTCCTCAAAATAGAGATATGTAAAAATGTCAGCTGCAGAAAGCGAACCACCCGGGTGTCCAGCTTTTGCACTATGAACAGCTGTTACAATGCCTTTTCTGACTTCGTTCGCTGTTTTTTGAAGTTCTAACTTATTCATAATGTGTCAAAATCCCTCCTGTAAAGTTGTTATACTCTTATTCACCAAATACAGCCTTGTAATCTTTCTGGAATTTTTCAATACCCTGATCTGTCAGCGGATGCTTTGTCATCTGCTCAATGACTTTATAAGGTACTGTTGCAATGTCAGCTCCAGCCAATGCACAGTCTGTAACATGGATTGGGTTACGAACAGAAGCTGCAATAATTTGTGTCTCGATACCTGCGATCTGGAAAATATCTGCAATCTGTCTGATTAAATCAATACCCGGCTGTGATATATCATCTAATCTTCCAAGGAATGGAGATACATAGGTAGCTCCGGCTCTTGCTGCTAATAATGCCTGATTTGCGGAGAATACTAATGTCACGTTTGTCTTTACTCCCTCTGCACTCAGAACTTTCACTGCCTTTAATCCTTCTACTGTCATAGGAATCTTAACAACCATGTTTGGGTGGATTTTTGCGATTTCTCTTCCTTCTGCAATCATCCCCTCTGCATCTGTGGTTGTTGCCTTTACTTCTCCACTGATTGGTCCGTCTACAATAGATGCGATCTCTTTGATTACTTCATTAAAATCCCTGCCCTCTTTGGCAATCAATGAAGGATTTGTAGTAACGCCACAGATGACTCCCATGTCATTTGCCTTCTTAATGTCCTCTACATTTGCTGTGTCAACAAAAAATCTCATGTTTGATAATCCTCCTCTAAATTAAATCATTTATTCAAACAAGCTTGTCTTACGACCCTCTAGTTGTTCTTTAAGTATACCACCTTTTTGGAGAATTGTCTATTTATATATTCACTTTGTATATTTTTTTCACAAATTTTACCAGAAATTTATGTATTTTGCATTTATAAACTATATTTTTCCACAACTTCTTTCACCGCTTGACAAGGGCACACAGAAAATACAAAAAAACACCTCACAATGGACAGGGCGGATTTGGGCCTTTAACCCGTTAGAAACGTGCGCCGCTAGGCGCTACAAAAAGCTGCCGGCTAGACTGTATTCACAGCCGGCCGGCAGTTCCATATTTCTATATGTCGGACTTCAATTAGTTCTGTCCATAATATGCATTTGCACCATGCTTTCTGTAGTAATGCTTGTCCTGTAACTCCTGTGGAGCAGGCTGAATTCTTGCATTGATTGTTTCAGCTCTATAAGCCATCTTTGCAACTTCTTCCAATACTACCGCATTGTGAACTGCTTCATGAGCATCTTTACCCCAGGCAAATGGTCCATGATTCTTGCAGAGAACTGCAGGAACTGCCATAGGGTCCTTACCCATTCTGTTGAATTCGTTTACGATTAAATGTCCTGTATTTTCTTCGTAAGCGCCTTCGATTTCTTCCTTTGTAAGACATCTTACACAAGGAATTTCACCATACATATAATCAGCGTGTGTAGTGCCGTAGCAAGGAATACTTCTTCCTGCCTGAGCCCAGCTTGTAGCATAAGATGAATGTGTATGAACCACACCACCAACTTCCGGAAATGCTTTATAGATTTCAAGATGTGTAGGTGTATCAGAAGATGGCTTGTACTTACCTTCTACCTTATTTCCATTCAAATCCATAACTACCATATCTTCCGGTGATAATTTATCATAATCTACACCTGACGGCTTAATAACAAAAAGACCTGATTCTCTATCGATTCCACTAACATTTCCCCATGTAAAAGTAACAAGACCATATTTTGGGAGATCCATATTAGCTTCGTATACGGCTTTCTTTAATTCTTCTAACATTTTTAATCCTCTTTCCAAATGTTGTTATCTACTTTTATCTGTAATATACAGAATTTAATTTTAATTCCTTCTTGAAGTCTCTGATGTTTGTGTTTTCATCGATAACGATTGTTTCGATACCCATAGCATTTCCCCATGCAACCATCTGATCTACTGTCAGGTCATAAGAGAATGCTGTATGATGAGCACCACCAGCTAAAATCCAAGCTTCGCATCCTGTAGCGAAATCCGGTCTTGGTGTCCAGAAAGCTGTACCTACAGGTAACTTAGGCATTGGTTTCTCTACCTTCTTACAATCAACTGCATTGATGATGAGTCTGAATCTGTTTCCAAGATCGATTAATGATGTAGCAACACCAGGACCTTCCTTAGATGTAAATACCAGACGAGCAGGATCTTCTCTGTTACCCATGGAAAGTGGAGTAACTCTCATAGCAATGTCGCCGTCAGCACAGCTTGGGCAAACTTCCATCATATGAGACTGTAAGATACCTTCTTTACCAGGAACTAAGTTGTATGTATAATCTTCCATTAAAGAAGCACCCTTAGCATCCTTCTTGTTTGCTGTCATTAACTTCATCAAACGTACCATAGCTGCTGTCTTCCAGTCACCTTCAGCACCGAAACCATATCCTTTTTCCATCAGTCTCTGGATTGCAAGACCCGGCAACTGCTTTAACCCGCCTAACATACCAAAGTGTGTTACAACTGCCTGATAGTTATGCTCTACCAGGAACTTCTCGATACCGATTTCCTGCTGAGCCTGTACAGCTACATGTCTTCTGAATTCATCAGCATCTCTTCCGTCATCAATAATCTTATACTTGCTGTAGTATTCTTCTACTAACGCATTTGTATCTGCTTCTGATACAGCATCAACATATTCTACAACATCATTTACGCAGTAATGATCAATTTCCCAACCAAACTTAATCTGAGCTTCAACCTTATCGCCTTCTGTAACAGCTACGTTGTTCATGTTATCACCGAAACGGCACACTCTGATGTGGCTTGATTCGATAACACCGATTGCTGTTGTCATCCATGCGCTGATTCTTTCCTGAACAGTGTCGCTTGCCCAATGACCAACGATGATTTCTCTCTCGATACCCATACGGCTTACGATATGACCATATTCTCTGTCACCATGAGCTGACTGGTTCTCGTTCATGAAATCCATATCGATGGTATCATATGGAATCTCTTCGTTGAACTGTGTATGAAGATGGCAAAGAGGCTTGTTTAATTCCTTTAATCCTAAAATCCACATCTTTGCCGGTGAGAATGTATGACACCATGTAATAACACCTGCACAATCAGGGTCATTATTTGCATCGTTCATAGTCTGTCTGATAGATGCCTGGCTGATTAATGTTGGCTTTAATACGATTTCATAATCTATCTTGTCAGATGCGTTTAAAGCCTCTACAATCTTTGCTGAATGTTCAGCAACCTTTCTTAAGCATTCATCACCATAGAGATCCTGTGAGCCTGTACAGAACCAGAACTTATAAGTTTTGTTAGATAACATTTTTAACAAATCCTCCTTAATATAATATTCGTATAATAATCTGTGTAATATAGCACAAGGTTTCCAGTAACAACTTTTCCACGCTAATGTTATATGTAACTTTATTATACTACCTACCCACTGTTTCCGACAAGTGTTTTTTTATTTTTTTATCGCTTTTCATTTCCTTTTATTTTGAGCCTATTCCTCAAAATAAGATACTATCCCTTCCGTTAAGGCCTTGGCGACTTTTTCCTGATACTTTTCATCTTCCAGCAACTCCGCCTCCTGATAATTAGACAGGAATCCACATTCCGCAATGACTGCCGGACATTTGACATTAAGAAGTATGTAATAACTGTCATTTGCTTTCGCCATTCTTCCATTTTCCGGATCCACGTTTTCTTTAAATTTTTCCTGCAGGATTTCCGCCAGTTTTTTTCCTTCCTCCGAGTGGGAATAATAGAATACCTGAGCACCTTTTACCCCCTCAGACTGATAACTGTTCTGATGAATACTGACAAGGATATCTGCGTGGCTTTCCTCTGCCATCAGACATCTTTTTTTCATATCTGCGATTTTCTTATTAGAGTCACTCTCCTCATACAGACCGGAATCGCTCTCCCTTGTCATGACTACTTCATACCCGGCTTTTTTCAATAATTTTTCAGTTTTGAGAGCAATTTGAAGATTAATGTCTTTTTCCTTCACTCCGGTGACTGCTATTTTCCCCGGATCCACACCCCCATGTCCGGCGTCTAATAATACAACCTTCTTCTCTTCTTTCTCCTCTTTTGTAACCTGACTACTGCCTGCATTCATAGCCGGAAGCTTTCCTGCACAAATATACACCAACAGCAATAAAACCACTGCCATAATACATTCCAATAATTTACGTCTGTTCTTCATATATTTGATACTCCACATATTTCAGTCTGCAAACCTGCCTTTATACAAATATATGTATCCCTGACTTAATTATTCTTCATTTATATCGATTCTGAAAATCGCTGCTTAATTGACAAATGATGCAATCTCATCCCAGACTTCGCCCGATTCTAATCCCAATTTCCAACAGGCCACGCCGCCAATACCGGCATTTTTCATAACATTTAATTTTTCCTGAATAGATTTTTCATCCTCCAGCCAGATTCTTGTTCTGACGCCCTCGATCTCATATTCCCCATAATACTGTCCCAAATCTGACAGCCATGTAGGCGTAACACCTGCATTTGAGAGTTCAGCCTGAGCAGCCTCCATACCTACAGCCTGACTGTTCAGCCAATAATTTCCATTTGCTGCATCTTCCACAAAAGTTCCTTCATTGGTATATCCTTCTTTTGTTTCTGTCCATATTCTGGTATAAAACGGAATTCCATTAATCACACGGCCGGCATCCATGCATGACACGGCATCAGATATTCCTGCTTCCACATAAGAGAGAGACGCCACAGATCCTGCCAGAGTACTTCCTGCCCAGTGTTCATCGTATCCCATAATAACAAGATAATCTGCCGCTTCTCCGATACCTTTGCGATTATAAAATTCATTGTATGACTGTGTAACATATGTATCTACGGATAGAAGAATCTGATTTTTTCTACATTCAATAGAAAGTTCGCGGATAAACTGGATATAATCATCTGCCATTTCTTCATATATTTTCTCAAAATCGATATTCAATCCATCTGCTCCACAGTTTTTTACTTCATTTACCAGATTATGAATGAGATTCTGTCTGCTGTCAAAACTGCCAAGCACTGCTCCCACGTAGTAACTGCCATCTTCCCCATAAGAAAAATCATCTGCCAATGCCCAAACCTGCATTCCCATACTGTGGGCATTTTCCACATATGAAGATTGTGCATTAGAAGTAATATTACCCTCTGTATCTGCCAGTTTAAACCAGGTTGGCGATACCACATTCAAAATTCCTCTGCCTGCTGCCGTCACAGACTCTAACGTACAATTTCCTGCCGTGCCTTCCATCTGATGCCAGCCCATACATACTTTTTCATCCAATGTGATATGAGAATATTCCGGTCCCTCCACCTTGCAGGTACGTTCTTCTGTCTCCTCACCACTGGTTTCTTCTATCTTAATATAACCTGTAATACCGTTGTCCTTGACAACACGATACCATGATTCATCCATTTTCTCTTTAATTACCAAACTTTCCCCTTTGGAAACCTCTGCCATATAATCCGCTCCATCCTGTTGAAACTGTCTGATAACAGTATCCTTCTTCGGCTTGCACACCGTGACGGAACCAAAATTTTCAGAAATTGCAATTCTGTTCGGATCATTATACACTTCACAGTTCATCTCTGTCCTATCTTTCAGGCAACTCAATGCCACATAAATTTCATTATCTTTTACCATTGTATTCGCATCTTGTCCAACCTCAAACATTTGGATTTCATCAGGAGTTGTAAACAAGATTCTGTTATATTGCTCATCCAGATAGAACTTATCATTAATGCTATCATTTACCAACTGATACGGGAGATATAGTTCTTCTCCCTCTTTATATGCTTTTCCTACATTCTCTCCTTCCAGAAGAATCACATATTCTTTATCGGAAAGAAGTTCATAAAAGCTTTCCAAATCCGTCTGCTCCTCTTTTTTCATCCGGGAACATCCTATTATCATCGCTGTTGCCATCAGAAATGCTCCCAGCACCAATATCTTTTTAAAAAAACGTTTGTTCATGTTTTCCTCCTAGTGTTTATTACTATTAGGCGTTTGCGAAACTCTTGGGGGAGTGGACAATATGTCTATTCTCACTCCGTTGCTCGGACAAATCAGCCGAATTATATAATATAACAATACCCCCAGGAAATCAAGTAAATCCATATCCCACCCACCCTGATAAAAGCTGTTTCCGAAAATCGACGACATACCTCTCGAAAAGTATTTGTGAAAATTCTCTTTTATCTTCCCTCTATGAATTTTATTTGTGGTATATTAATGAAGTTGTCCGATACTTCCTATCATTCATAAGTTTCTTGTGTTTTTTCACCTCCCATCATGACTCCCATAAAGTCATATAAATTTTCTTCCAGTATCTGTCTGTTCAAACGATTTGTCTGGGTATCCAGCTCTTCCAGAAGATTCGGATTCCAGGATGCCAGCTCTGTGGCATAAAGGTTAAAAGGATAATCGGGACTGGATGCCTCCTGATAATCTGCCACATACAAAGAGGCATATATCTTTGCGCCTTCATATACCGTAGTATCCACATAAGCACTGGACATCAGCAGATTTTCCTTTTCAGACGCATGAATAAACGCACCACTTTCCACTACACTCTCCACCTTCTTCCCTACTGCAATCACATAATCCTCACCATCCGGAAACCGAATCCTGATATCAAATAAATCTTCGTTTGTGATTCCTTCCGGCAGCACGATGTAATCATATAGGTAAGTACGCACATCATCATCCAGACCTTCTTCTTCATGAATCACTGAATCAGTGAGTATTACGCCTGATTTTACCCCTACAGACAAATACTTTCCTTCCAAATCTGATACCTGAAGTGCCTGAAAACTATGCTTTGTTTTCACCGTAATCTCCTGCAGGTCTTCCGCCTCAATCAGTTCTCCTTTGCTCTTGTCCTCTTTCAGGCAATACACCTGATAGGACTTTTCCTCACTGATTTGCTTTTTGACCTGTTCCATTTTCTTTTCTGTCTGAATCTTTTTATATGTAATGTTTCCGCCATAAATTCCCAATGGAACTGCTGAAATTACCATTCCCAGAATCATGGACAGTATCAGATTTTTCTTTTTTTGTCTTATAATAGCCATACTCCTGTCTCCTTAAAATAAAATTCTTTTATAGTACGCTTCTTCTATCTCTGAAATATGATATGGATTAATAAAGAACTGCTTGCACATCACTTCTATCCCATGCTTTGCCCTGATCATCCGTATATCATCTTCATCTCCGCTAAGAATAAACTGCCATGTACCCACGCCTGGAAAATTCTTTATATATTCATAAAATTCCAGATATTTTCTATATTTCCAAAGATTAATAGAACCCATTATAATTTTTCTGTCGCACCGCAGAAAATCTTCCATGGAATTCCGATAGTCATGACCGAAATCTGTAACCACACAATCGTAACCCATATTGCAGATTCGTGCATATTGATTTCTTGTAACTCCCGGATAATAATTGATCTTGAATATCTCAAATGGTGCTTCTTTACATTCTTTTCCAAAATAAGTATCCCGAATCTCCTCAAATTCCCCTTCCCTGTTCATCTCCACCATGGCAGTCTGCCGAAATCTCAATTCCTGCAGGTACGATGCCAGTCCGACAGCAAGACTTGTAACTCCCTCACCTTTGTCTATACCTAAAATCCCTACACTATATACTCCCATATCCCCGCATAACTTCTTCATTTCTTTTTCTCTCCTTCTGTCTTTTTTCTTCAGATGGTTTATTTCCCCGTTTTCTTTTTTATCTGTAATATTGATTCGCAAATGAATTTTTTTCTCTAGTTCTTCCAGTCGATCCAGCAGAATCTGCACATCACCAAACCTCTGACTCTTTGCCTCTGCCATACACCCTGCCAGAATTTCTTTCATATCCTTTGAAATTCCATAAACCAGGTCTGGCTGATGCGTTCCAGTAAGCATGTAGCAGAGACAAGCACCCAGACCATATACATCTGTCCGTATATCTATTTCCGAACTTCCGTATTGTTCCGGTGCCGCAAATCCTTTTGTGCCTTTCAGGAACCGTTTTTCTGCCGTTTTTCCACGATAGGTGGCATTGCCAAAATCAATCAGCGACAGATTTTTCTCATGAATCATAATATTTTTAGGCTGAAGATCCAAATGCAGAATTGCATCCGGTTTTTGCGAATGAAGATATTGCACTATTTGGGCCAGTTGTCTGCCATAAAACAAAGTATTACATAAATCCCAGGGACCCCTTTTCCCTATGATTTCCCGAAGAGTCTGTCCTTCCATATATTCTTCCACAATATAATAGAAATGCTCTGTTTCTTCTACTTCATAAAGCTTTGGGATTCCACAATGGGTAAGATGCTTAAGAATGGAAACTTCGGAGTTCAGACTTTCTAATCCTTCCTCATCCTTAACAATTTCCTTAATAACTCTCCTGCTATTGGTTGAAACATGTACTGCAAGAAGCACTCTTGTCTTTTCCGATTTCTTTAAGACTTTTCGTATAAGATACTTAGATAATAGAATGGTTTGATTATTGTTTATCATATCCGCATCTCCTTTTATTACAGAGATGATAAACCATCTGAAATTAATATAATATATTTTAGTAATATTTGCAAGCACTTTTTTAATATTTTTTAATTTATATAATTTTAATCACAATAAGCTTTACATATTAATTCATTATAGGTTATACTATATACAAATACACTATGTATTTTGTAACACAAGACTTCATCAGACATAGATTATAATCTGATTGAATATCAGAATAATCGGATTGGAGCGGCTTATGAAGATTGAAAAAATAAATGAAAATCAAATAAAGTGCACTCTAAATAAAAGTGATTTGGCTTCCCGTCAGATTAAAGCAAGTGAGCTTGCTTATGGAACAGAAAAAGCAAAACTTCTTTTTCGTGATATGATGCAGCAGGCTGCCACTGAGTTTGGATTTCATGCCGAGGACTTTCCTCTGATGATAGAAGCCATTCCTACTCCGGGAGAAAGCATTATTCTTATCATTACTAAGGTTGAGGATCCTGAAGAACTGGATACCCGCTTCTCTAATTTTTCTCCTGATGATTCTCTGGAAGAAGAATACGAGGAGGACAATGAGGAAGACTACCTGGAAGATATGGAGGATATTATTGATGAAACACCGGATAATACCTCAAATCTCATTGATATGTTCCATCAGGTAAAAGATAAACTGGAAGCATTATCTGCTGGCAGGGATTTTGTTCCTCTGGCTGATATCATTGATGCGGCAAAGAAGAAAAATGCTGCGGAAAATGCCGGAAAAGAACCTGAGAGAAATGTAATCAGAGTTTTCTCTTTCGATAATTTAAATACTCTGATTCAGACATCCGGTTATGTAACCGGAATCTACCACGGACATAGTTCCTTATTTAAATCAACAGAAAACAACCGTTATTATCTTATTATGGATAAATCTTCACATACCATGCCGGAATTTGCTGCGATTTGCAACGTGATTTCCGAATTTGGCACTGTTGAGAGTTCCTCTCCAGTGAGTGAGGCTTATTATAAAGAGCACTTTGATAAAATTATTTCAAGAAGCGCTTTACAAAAATTACAACTTATTAATACAGGAGGATTTCAAAATGGCTCAGATCACTAAGGATATGATTATTGCAGATATCATTGCTATCGATACAGAGTTAATCCCTGTTCTTATGGGATCAGGTATGCATTGCGTTGGCTGCCCATCTGCTCAGGGTGAAACATTAGAAGAGGCTTGCTTCGTACATGGTTTAGATGCCGACGAAGTCGCAGCTTCACTGAATGACTATTTAAGCCAAAAAGCTTAATTTTAAAACAAACGGAGGACTTAGTCCTCCGTTTTTCTTTCCCTGACTACCAGATATCTGCTGCCGCCTTCTTCAAGTGCCCGTTTCGCATCCCCATATGACATTTTAATAATCTCACCTGTCTGACAGACAGTAAATGCCAATGTGTCTATATTTCCCTGATATCCGGAATATGCTGACAAAATCACACATCCATAGTCATTTATCCATGTAATCACAGGTATCTGATTTGCTCCAAAGTAGAAAAGTGTGGCAAAATCCACGCCGGAAATATCCGTGACTTCATAATTTTCATCTGCTTTTACCTGTTCTAAGGAAGTATATGCTTTCGCCACAAGTCCTGTAGTATCTGCCAGTTTTGCCAAATCCGGCTTATTGATTCTTCCCCAGAACAGCTTTCCACTGTCCTCGACTACTACTCCAAAGATACTATTGGCATAGGTTATCGCAGCTTTTGCATCACTATAAATTCCTTCCAGGCCATTTGCTCCATACACATAATATTTGTCCGTAATATACTCAGACTGATTCAGATTCAATGTATTTGCCGTGACGAAATCAATATCTTTCACCTGTTCAGACACAAGTTTATTCTCTGCCGTAATGGTATAAGCCAGGCAAAGCACCAGCTCCGTTTTTTTCAACTCTGTGGAAATTGTCTCCAGGGAAACTACTTCTTTATCTTCTCCCATCTTATTCACATACTTGTCCTCTTCTATGTCAGAGAAACTTCCATCTGCATTTTTCATTTTCCGGGTCAGGGTCATGACATTTTCCTTCACCGACACATCTGTCACATAAATATTTTCTTTCTGATAAGTTTCTTCAGAACTCTCTCTCTCGATACCATCCTCATTTTCCTGCTCATATACCAGCACAGTTATTTTATACATCGGAAATACAGTATTTCCTGATGCATCCTGATAGATGTCCGATGCGTGGGCCGTTCCATACACCATATCGTTTCCGATAAATCCGATGACTTTGATTCTGTCCCCTTCTCCGGCAGAAATCGTATAATCTTCTTTTCTATCCACATTGATGACCCGGATGGTATCCGCATCATTCACACTGGCATTCTCATGCCATGCCAAAATATTATTGTATTCATTAATAATATAATTACCATCCTTCAAGCCGGTAACAAGCTGCACATATTCATTACTATCCATCGTAACTGTGTAAATACTGTTTCCTATCATGAAATAAAGAAGATTTTCTTCTGTCATATAGGCAAATTTACCCACGCTATCTTTGAAAATATCAAACGGCTTATCTGATGGCACGAATACAAGCTCTTTGACCTTATTCTTTTCATAATTATATTGATACAGTGCCACGCCTACCTGTCCCTCATGAGCCCCCTTTGCCATGTATCCATATACAATAAACATGGTATTTCCTTTTGCATCAGTAGACAATATCTCAATATCAAAACTGTTATTATCGATACGCATATCTTCTTCTGTCAGTTTTTCAAATGAAAATACTTCTGTTACCTTATTATTCTGCATATCCAGTGTAAACATACTACCCTCTTTCACGAAGGTAACAAAAGAACCTGTGGGACTGGTCTTATAATGAAGTTTTAAATCGTCATCCAGGCCCAGATTAATTCTCGTTGCTGATATGCTTGTGGAATCAGGATTAAATATCTGATTGGCATGTCTCTCATATACATCCAGATACATGCCGGAAGAAACGGTTCGAAGCCGGAAGTATTCTGTCACATTATAATACTGCTCGTTCCCATATTCATCCCTGGCCATAACTTTATACTGCAATTCATAACATCCAATATTTCCTAAAAGTTCTTTGACGGATATGACAGGTTTAGTGGCTCTCGTCACCTCCAGATTGCCCCAGTCTATATTGTCATAACTGGATTTTATATCCACATATGCCAAATTCGTATTGTCCTGTGATGCGTCATACTCCAGATAGGCACCATACTTATCAGTAGCACTGTTTTCAATAGCCAACTGGCTGAAATCATTCACAAAAAACAACTGATTTACAATATCATTTTCTTCCGTCTTTTTCAGATGGGTATAATAATACACATCTCCATGGGTTTCTGTAACCAGTTTAATCATCAGAAGATATTCTTCTTCACTTTGCATAATACCGGACATTTCCAGTGTTACATAGATATCTTCCCCATCTGTCACCCACTCTGTTACTTCCTGTGCGTCAATCAGACGTGTTGTATCTACTGTCCGCACCTCATAAGAAATAGCGGCAATTACATTAGAATATCTCTCGATATCCATCTCAACCGTATTATCTGCCCCATAGGGAGTAATGACATTTCTCATATATTGTCCCTGCATCTCCCCCACATATCCATGCAGCAGATTGATATCGGTCTTCTGATATTTCATGGTAATAACAGGCAAAGTAGCGGTACTGATGGTTTCGGTCGGATCCTCCGTTTCCTCATAAGTGAGGATAAAGTATGAACCCACGGTTACTATGAATATAACTAATAATATAATTAATTTAATAATTGTTGACTTAATCGCCTTCATTTCTATTCCTCCTGCCATAGGATAGTATAGCATAGTCCCCCCGGAAATAACAGAGAATTTACGAAAGTTTATTTTTCTATGAATAACATTCCATAATCTGGATAAAATGTGAGAAACGCTTCAGAAAGGGGTTTTCATATGAAGGTAAAAAAAAGGA
Source organism: Lachnospiraceae bacterium (assembly GCA_034172985.1). Taxonomy (GTDB): domain Bacteria; phylum Bacillota; class Clostridia; order Lachnospirales; family Lachnospiraceae; genus CAG-303. Next base: position 20,803 of record JAXFDY010000038.1, on the reverse strand, counting down.
TTATTTATATAGGAATAACTTTATGGCTGATTGCATTTATTCAAATGATAAACAGCAGTTTTCATCAGAAAACAGAGGAGGAGCAAATCGTATCTGCTTTCGCATCTAATGATTTCTTATCTACAGTCAGTACAGTGAATGCTTCCGGTTCCTATGGCAATGAATATCTGTCTGCTGATGAACGGGAAGAGCTTCTGCTTGATATCGCCCACGAGCTTGGCATCAATAACGGACTTGTCTATGATTCCGTGACAGAAGATGGTGTAACTACCTCTTCCTTAGTCCGCACCGGAGATAATACACAAGTGGTTCTAAAACTCATCACTACAGAAACAGAGATATCTTCCAATGTCATTAATCTTCAACATGTTGTCCGGGTAACGCTGGAATTTGACAATTCTCTGGAAAGTGCTTTTTATTATAAGGATTTATTAAAAAAAGCCCTGGAACAGGCAGGTGTGAATCCTGATATTTCCATTTATCTGAAAGGCAATATTTCAGGAGCATTATCTATGAACCAGAAGAATATGATTGCAGATAAGCTGATTGAAAGTGCAGATGGCAAAATTCTTACCGAAAGCCGGCAGGATGATTTATTTACCGTCTATGCCTATACAGAGCATATCAACGATTATATCTTATCCGGAAGCATGAAAACAAATCTGAACGTGATTATTTCCTATGATGAAATAAATGACACTACAGAAGTATGCATGGCCACTCCACTGATGAATGAAGACTACTGATTTTTCTGTCATATTTTTCCTTCTGCTCAATATAATATGTTGAATAGCTGTATTTCTATGGAGAAATATATATGAATTATTGTTCCCGCCAACAGCATTACCCCGATGTAGAATACTTAAAATCAATGTACCCGAAATCAATTTTCTATCTATATGAAATTATCTCAGATTTCTGTGACCAGTTGGAATACGAAGGCAGTTTTATGTTTGACGAGTTTCCGGATCATGAATTGGTCTTTCAGTTAGTTCAGAAAATAATGGATAAACTGCCGACTGCCGATGACAGCCCCTCTTATCTTCAGGAACTGGTTACCGTACTACTCTTAAATGAATTTCTTCATCGACGTATCCGCAAAAAAGAATTTTAGAACACAAAAAGGAGCTGAATCCTCCCCGGAATCAGCTCCTATCATTTCGTTTATACTGATATCTCGATGTTTCGTCCTGAGAACTGATATCTCACATATTTTACACCAGCAGCATCCATCATTCGCTTGGAAGCCTTTACCTCTTCTGTATCAGCATATTTATCATCTCCATACACGATTTCTTTAATCCCGCATTGTATGATTGCTTTTGCACATTCATTACAGGGGAATAATGTCACATACATCCTGCATCCTTCCAGACTTCCTCCCCGATAGTTTAAAATGGCATTTAACTCACTGTGAGTGGAATAGAAATATTTACTATCCTCATAGCTGTTACCCTCACGATTCCAAGGAAAATCGTCATCTGAACATCCTACCGGAAATCCATTGTAACCCATGGATAATATCTTATAATCCGGGCTGACAATACATGCCCCTACCTGCGTATTCGGATCCTTGGAACGCAGTGCTGACAATGCTGCAACTCCCATAAAATATTGATCCCATGAGATATAATCTTTTCTTTTCTCACTCATAATCTTTACTCCTCAATTCCCTTGATTCTGCGAATATGTCTCTCATCATTTGAAAAAGGTGTATCTAAAAATGTATCTACAATCTTTAATGCCAGTCCTGCTCCTACTACTCTGCCACCAAGTGCCAGTATATTGGCATCATTATGCTGTCTTGTAGCCTCTGCCATAAAGCAATCCGTACAAAGTGCACAACGGACTCCCGATACTTTGTTTGCAGCAATGGAAATACCAATTCCTGTGCCGCAGATAAGAATTCCCTTATCACACTCTCCGCCTACAACTGCATCGGCTACTTTTTTTGCATAGATTGGATAATCTGTAGATGCAGTGTCATATGTACCAAAATCCTGATATTTTTCACCTCTTGCATCCAGATGTTTCATTATTTCCTGTTTTAATTCAAATCCTCCGTGATCACATCCAATTGCTATCATCGCTATCACCTTTATACCCTGCGGTACCCTTTCTTTATTTTCTATAGGCAGTCTGCATCAATAATATTGTATCCTGCTGCCTTAATTAACCGATTCATTATAGCCTGCCCAAGACCATCCCCATAAAATGTCTCTCCAAGAATCACATCCACATCCGTTTCATCAAAATCCCGAAGCACTTCATAGAGATTTGCGGCTATGGTAGCTTCTTCTGTTCTGGAACCGATAGAAACAACACCAGCACCCTTATAACATGATTTTGACTCCTCTGTACATATAATCCCCACTTTTTTGCCGGCAGTTTCTTCCTGCTCTTTTCTTTTATTGATGGCCCGAACTACATTTTCTTTCATTCCTTCAAACATAATCAGCTCTGCTTTTGGAGCATAATGCTTGTACTTCATTCCCGGTGCTTTTGGCGCATAGTCATCTTTTTTTATTTCCGAAAGATGCTTTGCCTCTACTACCTTATCCACTGCCACTGCACCTATCTTTTTCTCCAGCATTTCTTTAGTAATATATCCTGGTCTCAAAATCATCGGTGGCTCCACTGTCATATCAACAATCGTGGATTCTATGCCTATACCGACCTTTCCTCCATCGATAATCATATCAATTCTCCCATTCATATCCTGAAGTACATGCTGTGCCGTGGTCGGACTTGGACGCCCGGAAGTATTGGCACTTGGTGCTGCTATAGCCACCCCTGACTGACGAATCAGTTCTAAAGCAATCTTATGCTCCGGCATACGGATAGCCACTGTGTCCAATCCGCCGGTAGTACCATATGGAACTTTTTCTGTCTTTCTAAAAATCATCGTCAGCGGTCCCGGCCAAAATGCATTCATTAATATTTCTGCTTTTGGAGGGATTTCTTTCACAAGGGGCAAAAGATCTTCCTTTGCTGCCACATGTACAATCAACGGATTGTCAGAGGGTCTTCCTTTTGCCGCATATATTTTAGCTGCTGCCTCCTGATTCATGGCATCTGCCCCCAGACCATATACTGTTTCAGTTGGAAATGCCACAAGTCCACCATTTCTTAATATATGACCAGCCTCTTCAAAATCATGCTCTGTCATACATTCTTCCTTTATATTTAATACAATTGTATCCATTTCTGCTCCTATACCACTATTTCTTCCACAACACGGGTCTTTCCTATCATATCATGCAAAGCCAATCTTTTTTTTGTAAATATCATAGTGAAAATCGAGATGACAGGGATGACAGGAATGGAATTTAATATGACCTTCCCCAATACTTCTCTCACAAAAATATGTTTATTATTTTTCTTTTCCCATTCTTTTTTTTCTTCCTCTGCCTCCGGCTCCTGACCTGCATCACAGACAATCATTCGAAGTTTCATCATTTTTTTACCCACTGTCTTTCCATCAAAAATATAGGCACAGAAAGTCGAATAACCAACGTAAAAAACGATGCAAAATACAGATAAAACCCTGCATACTGTGGCTGAAAATGAAACGTTATATTCATAATGTGTGGTCTCACCGTCTTCATTTTCAAATGTATTTAATTTCTCATTTACTTCTGCCGGAAGATCATACATACTTACTGCACCAATCACCGGGCATTCATACCAGAGAGGAGTCAGACCAGAAAAAGAACCTGTAAAAACAAGATACATCGCCAGTGCAGGAATAAATGCTACAACTGCATCTATCCAAAAAGCTACTATTCTCTTCAAAATCGGAGCTGGCTGTTCGGTTCTAACTATTACTTCTTCTACTTTCGCTTCCATCATTTCATCTCCTTTTATATTCCACGTTTTTAGGCATTTGCGAGACTCTTCATTCCAATACAGCGCACGAAAATCAGTTTTTCACTGTTATTTTTCGAACGCTGTATCCATGTCACATTATAGGTGACCCTGATTTAATTAAAATGCTCTTCTGTTAAAATTTTTTCTTTCTTTTTGCCAAATAATTTTTTAAGCAATCCTACTTTCTCTGCTTTTTTAATCGCATTATCTATAATATTTTCCACATGATTTCTCTGAATCACAAGTGTAATACCATATAGCTGGTCTATTTTTGCATGCAGTGCAAGAATACCCATTTCATCAATCTCGTAACCTTTATCAGTTGCATATTTCTGTGCAACAGAAACCCAATCCCTAATCTTATTCTGCTTTACATTAATGGTATTGACAAAATACTCTCTGATTTTGTCATTTCGATCAAGTAACTTATCAGCATTTACCTTTTCATCTTCAATGACAACTATCCTATGCTCGGAATCGTGATCAATGGCCTGAATCAACTGATCTATCGTATCCTCGTCCATCTGGCTGACATTTTCAATAAACAAGTCACTTCCCTGTAAACGCTGGAAATATTCATCTAATTTCTTACCATTCAGCTTATCTGCACTGATTTTTGCAATTCTTCTGTTATTGTTACGTTTAATTTTATTCACTACCTTGATAATATCAATACCGAGGGATGTTTTTCCGCTTTTTGCATCACCCATAATAAAGATATTACAGTTATCATCTACAATTACATTCTGTAATGTTCTTAACATCTGTTTATCAAGTCCCTGGACACCTGAGTACTTTCCTATGAAATCTTTGATGATTTCTTTAATTTCTTCATTACTAAGTTCTCTTTCTTCTTCCTCAGGTTCCTCTTCCGGCTCTTCTTCAATCTCTTGTTCCTCTTGCAGTTCTTTCACAAGTTTTTCGTCAATTTTCAGATTTGTCACAGTTTCAAACGGATCAATTTCCTCGACAGGTTCTTCTTCCGGTTCAGCCTCTCCTTCCGGTTTCTCTTCGGTAGCCGCTGCGTCATCATCATTCAAAAGTTCATTTACCACATCCATATCCAGACTATGTAAATCTTCCTCTGGAATGAGTTCTTTTTCTCCTACTTCAGGTTCTTCGATTTCATCTGCTTCTTCCTCCGGAATCATTTCCTCTTCCCCTACTTCAGGCTCTTCGATTTCATCCTCTTCCTCCGTTTCCGGAATCTGATAATCACCGGCCTCATTCAGGAAATCTGCCAGATTCATCTGTCCTTCAATCTGTTCCTCTACAGCTGACACTTCTTCTGTAGCTGGCTTTTCTTCCACAACTGGCTTTTCTTCCACAACTGGCTCTTCTTCCACAACTGGCTCTTCTTCTGCAACTGGCTCTTCTTCTGCAACTGGCTCTTCTTCTGCAACAGACTCTTCCTCTACAACTGGTTCCTTTTTAATCGTTTTTTCTTCCAGAATGTAAGGCTCCTGTTCTTTCTCTTCTTCCTGCTCATAAGAAATCTGCTGTGGCATTGCCAGGCTGCGAGGATCAAATATCTTTGTATCTCCCATATTTCTCAGACTTCTTGTTGTGCGGAATATCTTTGTATCTCCGGAATGATCTTCCTCATCTTCCGGAGTCTCCTTCTCTGACTGATCATGCTGTGCGGAATTTTCTGCCATACGATAAATATAATCATCTGCATTTGTGGCAGATTCTTCTGCTTCATCATACGACTGTGCAAGCTTCTCATCCCCCGGATCGGTATCTTCCTGAACTGCAGCAGGCTTAAATATCTGGTCTGCTTCACTCTTCTCTCTGGATTCTTTCTGGAAGAGTTCTTCCATGCTTTCTTTTAATGCATTCTGGATATTCTGTGTATTATATTTATTGGAAACATCCATCTCTTTTACTTTAATTTCTTCAATTTTAATATTATTCTGTGCGGACTTTTGTCTCCATCTCGCTTCATAACGCTCCTGCTGGCTCTTTGTCAATGGTGTATATATCATTTTCAAGTCCATTGCCTTCTCTACATATTTACCATCGCTGAACCACAGCATTACCGTATCACACTGCTCGATACACTTATCTCGCTGTCCCGATTTATGATATAACTTTGCAAGCTCAAATGCCCATCGGTCATCCATATCTTCTTCCAGATATTTCTCTAAGATGGTAATCTGCTTGTCTAAAGGCTCACCCTTTGCTTTTGCTAATTCATACTGGAGAATATATTTAGAAATATCTCTTGGTGCCGCAGATACAAAATCATCATAAAAATCTTCCGCTTCTTCTATATCCCCGCACTTAATACAGATTTTTACCAGTTTATAGGCAATCTGCCTTCCCAGTCCACTTCTGTCATAAGCAAGTCTGAGATTCTGTTTTGCTTGTTCATAACGGCCACTTGCCTCATATACATCTGCAATTAATACGATTGTCTGATTATTTTTTACTCTATACCAATCAATGGTATCAGCAATTCTGGCTGCGGTAGCATAATCTTTTTTTCGTATCAATTTTTTTATCTGTTCAAGTTTCACATTATATTCATACTTATCCATCTGATTTCCCTTCCTAATACTGCAATCTATACCTTTTATAATATCATAACTCTTTTGATGTTTCAATGCGGCAAAGTAAGTTTATGGTAAAAAATCTAAACTGCCCTGTTCATATGTCATAGTGGTATAATCCAGCTTATCGCTATCCACGTTACTAAAATAATCCACTACCACAGTCTGCTGACGTCCATCCACCAACTTCTGTCCTAATACATAGTTCACATCAAATCTACCCGTAATAGCCGGTGTGGCACCCCTGCATGGCACTACCAGCTGTACATTATTCGTCTTAAGCATTTTGAAAATCGGCTCCCAGATATAAATATCTTTCGCCGCTCCAAATGGGTTATCAATAAATATAACCTTTAACAGGGAAGTGCTGTCTGTATCATGGGAATTAATACTGGAAATATAGTTAATCACAGCTATCAAAAACTGAATATAAATTCCCTGTGACTGTCCGGTACTTCCCACTGCTTCCTCATACCTCAGATACCGGCTCTGTTCCTTCATTCGCTCTCTCTTATACAGGTTCAGGCGAATGCTGTTCATATCTGTCACAATCACGGCAAATAAATGTTTCCAGGATAACTGATTTTTCACATAACGAATTCTCTCGGATTCTGACTTAATCGTATCAGCCTGTTCTACGATTTCATTAATATACGCAGACATCCTTTCCTGATATTCTTCCTCCTTCACATATGGAATGTGAAGTGAAATAATCGGTATGCTTTCACCATCCATGACAATCCGTGATAATTTCGGCAATTTTTCAAGCTCTGTCCGTATATTAATACAGCTCTGTATACACTGGCTTTCAAAATTTTCCTTTATCATTTCCATATCCATGATACTTTTAGAAATTCTTTCTTTCTCCAGTTGCAGACAATGAATGATATCTCTCAATCCTGTCATGAGATTTTCTGTTTCCATTACACTTCCCGGCATTTCTGCATTGGCATATATTTCATCAGCCAGCGGAGCAGCTTTCATGAGCCGGAATGTCTGTAACATCTGGTTTTTCTCTTCCTCAAACTCATCTTTGCGCTTTTCGATATCTTCTTTAAAGTTTTCATAAGCCTTTAATGAATTTTCTGCTCTCTCGCAAAGATTCTCCCTGACTTCAAAACGCTCTTCCGGATATTTCTGCAACATTTCTTCCGTTACTACCTTATCCATATCATGAAGAAGAATCTCATACTGCTTTCTCTCCTCTTCCATCGCTTTTGCATTCTGACGTACTTCCCCGGATCTTCTGTTCAGTTCATCTATTACCTGCTGCTTTTCTGCTACATAATCATCCACGGAACGATTTCCGAAATCAACATTGGCAAAAGAACCATATTTTTGTATAATAGCCTCTTTTCCATTGGTCACGGCACCTTCCAGCTTATCTCTTTCTGACCGGATTCTCGCAGACTCTGCCCTGATTTCTTTCATTTCCCCGGATTTATGTTCCATTTTCTTTTTATAATCCAGCAGTTCCTGCTTTGTGGTTTCATGACTGCCTTCTTCTTCATAACGACGGCTGATATCTTCTACAGACACGCCTTTATAATCAATGGCCTGAAGAGACTTATCCATGGCAACCTCATAATTATCCAAAAGCTTCTGTTTATCAGCAATATGGGTATTTCCATTTTCAAATGCATCTGCAGCACCCCGGAATTTTGCCTCGATTTCTTCATCCGTCAAATCCGCATAAATAGAAATATTTTCTTTCTCATCTTCTTTGTAGTATCTTCGATAATGCTCCCAGTGAGCCCGGACTTCTTCTTCCCGTTTCTTAAGAGTTTCTATCTTCTTCTGATTTGCCTGTTCTCTTGCCTTCCATGCTTCTATTCTGCCCTGCACATTAACCAGTTCTTTTGCAGCCGCCTTTCTCGTGTCCTGAGCCTGATACAGGACCTCTTCACTACGTTTTGCCGTCTCTGTATCATCAATAATCATTTCTATGGCAAGTTTTCTCTCCTGCAGTTTTTCTTCCTCATCCCGAAGACATTGCATCTCTTTTTCCAATACAATCCGGTCACTTTTGTTCTTTTCATATAGCTCCCGGGTCTGGTTTAATATGGTAGTCTGCTCTTTTAACTGCAGCTTCATGGAATTATATTCTTCCTCTTCGCTTTCCATGGCATCTCTGTATTTTTCCAGAAATTCTTCTACAAATTCCCTATCTTTCTCGTATTCATTTATATTATCTGTCAAACGCGAAATGGTATTCTCAATCTCTATCACAATATTTTCTGATTTTGCCAGCTCGACACTCTGGACTTTTTCATCATAAAATAATTCTTTCCGGCACATAGCATATGCTATATCATCCGAATAAAAATATTCTCCCTGATCCAGTGCTTTTTTACTAATCACCGGAACTACACAGTCCCCCAGCTCCAGCTCTTCCAGTCCTGCATCCCCTGCCACACGTTCGAATTGTTCCAAAACTACAACAGAATACGGAAGTAACGGTGCCTGTGAAATCAATTCCCTTCTCTGATCCGGGGTGGCATTTCTCATAATTTCGCTTCCCGGAATAGCTTTTCCAACGTGAAACCTGTTGATATATCCCAAAACCTTCTGTATATCCTGGGTATCTCCCACCGGGCAGCCGGCTTTTAAGCCACTGATATATCTCAATGTTTTACGTCTCTCTTCTTCCTTTATCCGACATTCCGCCAAAGCCTCTTTCTGCTTCTGCTCAAGGTGACACTTCAATTCATCTGCACTGTTTTCATGATATACCGCCTTTAATTTTTCGATTCGTTCTCTCTGTTCCGCCAAAGACATACGGTGATCAATATTGTCCTCCAGCTTTTGCTCCAGTTCATCAAGAAGGTTTTGTGTAATCTGAATTTTCTCCTCTGCATTTTTTGCATCTTCTTCATTCTTATCTATCCGGTCTCTGTTTTCTTCCAAGTCCTGCTGATTTTTTTCTATCTTCTCCAGACATAGTGCCTTTTCCCTGTTCAGATCATACACCATAAGAAGATTCACAGAATGCTTTAATTCAGCAATTTTCTGATTATACTCATTAACCCTGTTCTCATGCTCTTTTATCTGATATTCTGCAATGGTAATCTCCCTGACAAGATCCTCCTGCTGACTCTTTAATTTCTCTAATGTATCCTCATCTTTGCGGCTTCTTACTTCTTCTTCCTCTAATTTTTCATGAATGTCGAGATACAGTTTTTCATCTCTTTTTTTCTTTTCCGATGCCAGTTGTTTCAACTCTTCCATCAGTTCACTTTTATCCGCAGATATTCTCTCTATACTTTCTCTGACCATATCCCTCTCTTTTTTATAATAGAGATAATCCAGATAATCATTCATACTCTCTGCAAGGAGAAGGGAATGCTGCAAAACTGCATTTTCCTTTTCCAGAGATTCATCCTGTGCTTTCAGTTTCTCAAGTTCCACATTGAGTAACTGCACCTTTTTCTCATTTTCCTGTACTTTAACAGTATCTATTCCTTTCTGCTCTGCCAAGACCTGTTCTTCCAGTTCCGCCAGCAGCTGTTCTACTGCTTCTTTCCTGCCCTCATCAGACCGGAGGATTTCTTTCAATGAATGATATCCTGCTGCCATTTCTTTTTCCAGATTTTCCTGCCCGAAATATAATTTTTTTATTCCGGAAATTCTCTCCACAAAATTCTCCAGCAGTTCCATCTGTCTGTCATAATTCTGGATATCATCTTTTCTTGCGGATAATTCCAAAAGCTTATCTTTTATATCAATCAGTGTTTCCACCATGTGATTCTCATGGTTTTTTGCCTTTTCGCTGGACATAATCCGGTTTTTGAAAGATTTTTCTATAATTTCCTCTATCAGTAAATCCTCCACTACTTTTCTTGTAGTTTTATAATTACTCTCAAAATAGGTCCGCACATGCCCTTCGGTTTTATTGATGCCACGAATAATCTCCCACTCACTCTCATAAATTCCATATTGGGAAATGAACCTTTGATAATCTCCCTTTTTTTCAAATATCCTCACTTCCAGACTAAAATCTTTCTTCTCCAAATCACGCAGATAATTTTTTAATCCATTATAAGTGATTCTCTCCTTCACTTTCGGATCCTTGGCACTCGGTACGGAAAGAGGCAGATTTTTTATATCATTATCGTTATACTCTCTATAAAAAATTACATAATTAAAATAATCAATAGCTGCTGATTCCTCATTGGATTTATCCTCATCTCTTGCCTTTCTTGCACAAAATCCCGTAAGCATATATCTATAATTATTCTGAATATGGACATCGCTTAATTTCCACTCCACCAGAGAATGTATGGTGTTGCTCCCGTTTCCTGTACGAAACAATTTTTCAATGGGCTGCTTATCGTCTAATGTACAGTTTGGAATCATATTTTGCAGTAACAGCAGCATAAGTACACTTTTGCCCCCTCCATTCGCCAAATCGTATATGGTATTTTTTCCGGAAAAGCGCATAATAAAATCATCATAGAACTGTGTGCCAAAATTATACTTTACATTATTCACCCTGATTCTGTTGATATGTGGCATCTTCTCCATCTCCTCTCATGATTTCGTACAATCTTCCCTTATTATCATCATAGTAATGGGTAATCAGCGCCTGAAAACGCTCTGTTGGATAATATCTCCCTTCCGCCTCTAAAAGCAGTTCCTGAGATACCATAAAATTAAAAACAAGTTTTACAAACCCTGTTTTGGAACCTCTGGATGCCCTCGATGATACATCTTCTGTCTGCACTAACGGCATATCCTCCCAAACCATGGCAATCTCTTTAAAACTGTTTTCCTCTATCTCGTCCAGATTTAATTCTTTCAACTGCCGGACTACCCCAGCAAGAGACCTGTCCACCGCCTGAACAATACTCTCTCCTTTGACATATTCAGCCAGCATAAGACTACCGGAATCTTTAAAAAAGAAATTCATAATCTGATAAATAATAAAGTAACAAAGATATAACTCTCTGTTTAACCTGATTCCTATCTCCTTCTTTAATTCTTCATTGGTATAACCAAACACTTTATTATTATCCCCTGCAGTAATATAGATTCCATCATTATATTCATACAAATCTATATTTAACTTTTTAAATATGGTAATTACCTGATCATAGACCTCAGTCCCTAATGCAAATTCCTCATAAAGACTTGCATTGCTGCCATTTCGCTTTACTTCATTTCCGGTAATTAATGCAGAAACAATATCTAATGCTTTATCTAAGGTGTTTGCCATGTTTCGCTCCTTCCTGCTATTTCCTGATAATCCTAAAATCAGTAATGATACAGCTATCTGTAATCTGCAATTCGTCTCCGCCAAATTCCAGTCCAAATCTTACATGTCCATACTGTGGATTCTCTTTTACTGCAAGTATCATGTACTCTTCCAAAAATGTATCCGGTTTCTCCATGATGTTTTCTATATTATAATCATCTTTCTGTGACAAATGTGTGAGCATGGAATATAAATCACTGTTATATAACACATTTTCTCCGAGAATTTCCTTTAGATAGTCTAAAAATTCTTTCACGCCGAAAGTATCATGGATAGAAATATAATATAACAGCATCCTCACATACAGAATATAATTCTGCTGTATTCTCTGTTCCTCTATTTCATCATCAGAAATATAATTTTCTTCTCTGCTGTTCTCCCTGATTTTTTCCCCTGTCTCTTCTTTCTCCGGTCGTAATGTCAGCATTTTATCAATCGATGACAGTTGAAACTGTTTCTTTACATGTAGTTTCAGTAATGGCCGGATAAAATACTGCAGGGCAGATGTATCATTTTCCTTCATCATGACATCCATTGCCGATTTAAAGTCAAAATTTCGTTTCAATTTTGAAAATTTTGCCTTTGCCACCATTTCATCTGCCTGGATCTGTAGTTTTGTACATGCATTTAGTAATTCACTATGATGTACTAGTGCGCGTTTTAACTCATTCTCCAGCTCATAAATATCTTTTACTGTCTGTCCGTATGCGGCTTCACTGTCCGCCCTCTGTAAGGCTTCGTTTATCAGTTCCATATTTTTATTGAACATTTTCTGCTCTTCACTGAACCATTTTACCCCATGCTCCATGAATTCCTCGTAAGCCTGGACTCCCTGAAACACATCGCTGTTCAAAAGTTCCAGCACCTGTTCTCTCTGCAGTTTCAATCTTGCCACCTGATTATTAATTCGCCGTACCACCTCGATACCACCGCGGAAATTCTTGGATGCAATCATCTTACCCAGTAAAATCTGGGATACGTTAATGGCACTTTCATCTCTTACCTCTTTTGTCTCCAGATAAAATTCTATGGCATCCCCTGTCAAATAATAATATATGGTTTCGTCCTTAATCCGGCTCTCTATAAATTTAACCCTTATGCTTTTCTTTTTTCTTTCCTCAGGATCAAAATACCTGAAAATAAATGGTTTTCCTTCATTTCTAATTTTATCAAATATATATGAAGAAAGAGACTGCTCCTCTGCTTTCTCAAGCACAAGGCCAAAGTCTCTTTCATAAATTTCCTTTATAAAAGAAGAATATTCCTCATATGTCACGTCCTTTTCTTTGAAATTATTTTCTTCAATAAAAAAACGTAAGATAGCCATAAAAAGATACCCCATATCAAGCATCTCATACTTTCCACCCTGATACTGGGAAAAATCATTTTCAATTAACTTAAAATATGGATAATATTTTTTTATATTTTCCATTCGCTCATTATGGCCATTTATAACATCTCTGGTCAGGATATATTCTTCTGTCATTTTTACCTCATTTATGTTTATAATTCTATTCTTCCTTCCAGTGCCCGATACAAAGTCATCTCATCAATATATTCCAAATCTCCTCCTACCGGAACACCGCTGGCTATTCTGGTAACTTTAACGCCCAGAGGCTTTACAAGTTTACTGATATACATTGCCGTCGTTTCTCCTTCCACGCTGGAATTCGTAGCAATGATAATCTCTTCTACATCGCCTTTCAACCGCTGGATTAATTCTTTCAGCTTAATGTCATTTGGTGTAATTCCCAGCATAGGAGAGATAGCTCCATGAAGTACATGATAAACGCCATTATACTTACCTGTTTTTTCATAGGCTGCCAGATCTCTTGTATTTTCTACCACCATGATGACTTTGTGATTACGATTGGCACTGGCACAAATCGGACACAGTTCGTTATCTGTCAGCGTACAGCATTCCTTGCAGTATCTGACATTTTTCTTCGCCGAAATCAAAGCATCTGCCAATGATTCTACCTGCTCCTGCGGCATATTTATAATATGAAAAGCCAGACGCCCGGCAGTTTTTGCCCCAATTCCCGGAAGTCTGGATAATTCTTCAATTAATTTTGATATATGGCTGCTATAGTAATCCATTAGAACGGAAAGCCTCCTCCAAGACCACCTGTGATTTTTGCCATTTCAGACTGTGTCATCTCTTCCATCTTTCTTAATGCTTCATTTGTTGCCGCTACAATCAAATCTTCCAGCATCTCGATGTCGTCCGGATCTACAACTTCCTCTGCAAGCTTAATTCTGGTCACTTCTTTCTTACCTGACACAGTTACTTCTACAGCACCGCCTCCAGCCGCTGCTGTTACTTCCTTTTCTTCCAGTGCTGCAGTTGTCTCTTCCATCTGACGCTGCATTCTCTGTGCCTGCTTCATTAAATTATTCATATTGCCCGGCATACCACCTGGAAATCCACCTCTTTTTGCCATTGTTAAAAATCCTCCTCTTGAATATCCATATTAATATTTTTTGTAATCTCTACAAAATTATCTTCAAACTTTTTATTTTCTTCCAAAAGACGAATCTCGACTTTTACCTGCTTCCCTATCTGTTCCGCAATCAGTTCCTCGATTTCATTGACAATCTCGTCTCTGTTAATCATCATATATCCATTCTTGTCTCTTGTGACAATCAAAAGTTTTCCATCACTGTTTACAGTCAGTTTCACATTTTTAAGATAGATACTTGCCGGTCTGCTGACTCTGCCCCGTATTCTATCCCAATGATTGACAGCTTCCTGTACCTCTTCCGGCACTGCTACTTCCAGTTGTTTCTTCGGTGCCTCCGCTACCGGCTGCGGCTGTCCGGCATCCTGGGGAATCTGTACATTTCCAGCTACAAATACTCCATTATCCATATCCCGCTCTATGTTGGACAAACGGTCCAATACCGACTCCATATCGTTTTCCATCTGCGGCTTTGTCATTTTTACAATCGCTACCTCCACCAGCACACGCTTTGATGTGGAAAATTTTAACTGATTGGATAACTCGGAAAGTACACGGATATACCGCATGATTTTATCCTCATCCGCCATATCGGCTTCTTCCTGTATGGCAGCAAAACGTTCCGATGACATATCAAGCATGTCTGAGATATCCTCTCCCTCCGATGTCTTAACAAGCAGGAGATTTCTCAGATACCAGGTAAAATCGCTGATAAACTGTGATAAATCCCTTCCGGTCATAATCACTTCTTCCAGTTTATGCAAAGCCCCCACAGTATCTCCTACCAGAATCAGGCGAAGCATAATACTAAAAATTTCTGTATCAACAGCTCCCAGCACCTCTAACACATGCTCATAGGTCAATGCCTGCCCCAGATAAAATGCAATGCATTGATCCAATAAACTAAGTGCATCACGCATAGAGCCATCTGCCGCTTTCGCGACATATCGCACAGCCTTGTCTTCGGCTTCTATCTGTTCTTTCTCTATCAATTCTTTTAATCTGGCAGCTATGACATCTACTGTAATCCTCTTAAAATCATACCTTTGACATCTGGAAAGAATCGTTATGGGAATTTTATGAGATTCCGTCGTTGCCAGTATAAATATTACATAGGAAGGTGGTTCTTCTAATGTTTTAAGCAATGCATTGAATGCTCCTATGGAAAGCATATGCACCTCATCAATAATATAAACCTTATATCTGCCCTCTGTAGGTGGATACTGCACATTTTCTTTGATTTCTCTGATATTATCTACACCATTATTGGATGCTGCATCAATCTCTATTACATTCATGGAAGCCCCGGCAGCAATTGCCTTACAGGAAGGGCATTCACCACAGGGACTTCCGTCCTGAAGATTTTCGCAGTTTACTGCTTTTGCAAGAATCTTTGCGATGGTCGTTTTACCTGTTCCACGGGTTCCGCAAAACAGGTAAGCATGACCAATTCTATTTGCTTTTATTTGGTTTTTTAAGGTTGTTACAATGTGATCCTGACCTTTTACATCTTCAAAATTATCCGGTCGGAACTTTCTATATAATGCTGTATAAGACATCTTAATCTCCGAAACTGATTCCCACTGCTTTTGCTTCCTTAATAATGGATGCATTCGGATCTACAGTTTTAAGTTTACCTGCTACATCCTCTAATGGAATTCTGATAATCTCATTATTTTTGATTCCTACCATCTTACCATAATCACCTTCCATGATCATGCGGGCTGCTTCTGAACCAAATCTGGTAGACAATACCCGGTCATAAGGACAAGGGCTTCCACCTCTCTGTGTATGTCCTGGAATCGTAACACGAATCTCCTGCCCTGTCTTTTCTTCAATCTTTTTACCTATTTCATAAGAAACCGAAGGGTATGTCCTTGCCGCAATCTTTGCTTTATACTCTTTCTTGCTTAATTTTGCATCTTCTTTTGAAATCGCACCTTCTGCCACTGCCAGAATGGAAAATCTCTTTCCTTCCTTTGTTCTCTTTTCAATAGCCTCTACGATTTTATCGATATCATATGGTATCTCAGGAATCAGTATGATATCTGCTCCACTGGCCATACCTGCATGCAATGTGAGCCATCCGACTTTATGTCCCATTATTTCAACAATAAATACACGTCCGTGGGACGCTGCTGTTGTATGAATACAATCGATGGCATCACTGGCTATATTTACTGCACTCTGAAAACCAAAAGTCATATCTGTTCCCCACAAATCATTATCAATGGTTTTCGGAAGTGATACGATATTAAGTCCTTCCTCCCGCAAAAGATTTGCCGTTTTCTGGGATCCATTTCCTCCAAGTACTACGAGGCAGTCCAGATTTAATTTCTTATATGTCTTTTTCATCGCTGCAACTTTGTCAAATCCATCTTCTCCGATTACTCTCATAAGCTTAAAAGGCTGACGGCTTGTACCGATAATCGTTCCGCCTTCTGTAAGAATACCTGAAAAATCACTTGGTTTCATAATCTTGTATTCTTCCCTCATCAATCCTTTGTAACCTTCCAGAAATCCGATAATTTCGATATCTTTTACATTATTGTAAAGTGCCTTGGCTACACCTCTCATAGTGGCATTCAAGCTCTGACAGTCACCGCCACTTGTTAACATTCCAACTCTCATACGAACCTCCTTGCTATAAAATCTTATTCGACGTTTGCGAAACACTGTTCTATTATCATATCATAATTCGTTTTTTTTGGCAATAAAGCTCACTCTTGAGTTTCCGCAGTTTTATTCACATTCACTGGATTTTACCAAAATCTTATTAACAACTTTCAAAAATTACCCAAAATGTAAGGAATCCTATTCCTTTTTGATGTATAATTTAATCACCACAAAAAACATACTAAACAAAAAAAGAAGGAGGATTCCCTGTGGTTAATTTTACATCAAATACTTATAAAATGAAACGGGAAATTTTAACTTTTTCAAATAAAATTTCCAAAAAGCTTTCCAAACCAGAAAAAAAGTTTGTTGCAGAGATGAATTATGGTATTCTTGCTTCCAGAAGCTGCCTGCTCACTGACATTGTGGACCAGTTACATGAACCATCAAAAAAGATTAATTCCGTCGACCGTCTTTCAAAACATCTGGCAAAAGGAATTCCCCAGGCTGCTCTTATTGCATATCTGGCTCAGGTTAAAAAAATGTGTCCTAAGAACCCGGTTATTCATATAGACGACAGCGATGTTGTAAAACCGGAAGGCTATAAATTTGAATCTCTTGGATGGGTTCGTGATGGTTCTGAAAGCACTTCTTCTAAATGTGTTTATAAAAAGGGCTATCATGTAACAGAAGCTACCGTTTTGACGGACAGCAATCATCCTGTCAGCATTTTTTCCGAAATCCACTCCTCAAATGAGAAGAATTTTACTTCTATCAACGATGTAACCTTCTCTGCCATGAATCGCGCAAAAAACTTGTTTGGAAAGGCTACCTTTGTCATGGACCGCGGTTATGACGATAACAAGATGTTTCTGAAACTGGATTCTCTGGAGCAGGACTATGTTATCCGTCTGACAGCAAAGCGTAAGTTGTTTTACCACAACAAGTGGGTCTTTGCCACTGAACTGTGTAGCCGCAGAAAAGGCAAAGGAAAAATGCATGAAGCCTATCTTTCACATGTAAAAGTACAGATTACGGCATCCAGAAAGGACATGTATCTCGTTATGGTTTATGGTATAACGGAACATCCAATGATGCTTGCAACCAACAAAGAAATTAAATCCAAAGAGGATGTAATTGCTATTGCAAAGCATTACTTTTCCAGATGGAAAATCGAAGAGTATTTCCGTTGCAAAAAGCAGATGTTTCAGTTTGAAAATTTTCGGGTACGAAAGCTTTCTGCAATCAATGCATTAAATTTTTATATTACCTTATGCATGGCTTTTCTGGCGCATATATCCATGAAACCAGAAGCAAACACCCTTAAGGTTTCCATCATACAAAAAGCTGATCCAGTAAAAGAAAAAGTATATTTCTGCTATTATCGGTTAGCGAAAGGTATCTCCGGCATACTCTCGTATGCAAAAGAAGGTGTCAGGCTCTGGTTCCGGACAAAACGTCCGGCATACCGTCAACTATGCCTTAAGCTAACTGTTTAAATAGATAAAATAATATTTCTTCCAAAGCCCAGCTCCGGTGGGGTTTATTAAAGTACCTCTACTCTCGGAACTGTCTCTCTGTTACTTCAAAAAATTGACAGATTGGTACTTTTGGGAAGATATACTCATTTTTTAATTACAGTTTGCGGAAACTCAAGAGCTCACTTGATTATTGCTTTTAAATTCTTTTCCACAATAGGTCTTGGCATCATTACCTGATGAGAACATCCCTCACATTTTAACCGGAAATCAGCTCCTACCCGTAAAACTTCCCATTCATAACTGCCACATGGATGTTTTTTCTTTAATTTTATCACATTTCCTACTGCTAATTCTGTCAAAATACTTCCCTCCTCTATTATTTTTTCTTATAGTAGAATAAGCCCATCCGTTTCTTCGAATGAGCTTATTGATTCGTTTCCTATTCTTCTCCAAGGCACAGATATAATGAAAAGAGTTCTTTTCCATTATCCATAACCGGTACCATCAATGCCTGCACATCTGTCTGTAAGATAAGATTTTCTCCGTAAAGTGATATAGGTGGCGTTATGTCCATAGCAATTCCTTTTGCGGAAAACAATGTTGCCGTATTTCCCATAATCATATTACTTAATTCACATAAAGCCGAAGTCGACATTTCATCCAATATATCTACAGGCATTCCCATCATCATCCGGCTTGCAAACATTTTTGCATTTTCTTCTGTCATAACCAGCAATACTTGTCCTTTTAACACACCGGTTACTCCAACCTGCAGAATAAATGTTGTGCCTGGAAAATCCAGTTTTGAAATGCCTGGCTTTCCCACTGAAGCTTTTATCTGAGTCATCATCTCTATTACACTGATGCTTGATTGCAGAAAAGGGTTGACATGTTCCACGTTCAAATTTTTCATATAATTTGTACCCCATTTAAATTTTGATAAACACAGTATATCACAATCCCTTTGGAACTGCAAATGATTTATGGGAAATAGTTCATAATTCCTGTCACAATTCCTTCGACAATCAGATTTTGATATGCTTCTGTTGCCATCAGTCTGTCTTCATTTTCATTAGACATAAATCCCATTTCTACTATGGTTACCGGAATCTGACACCAATTGATACCGCTCATAGTGTCAGTCTCCATAACACCGCGATTCTTTCCCCCGGTTGTTTCCACTATTCCGTTTAATACATATTCTGATAAATTCCTGCTGGCAGCATAAATATCTCCACAATAAGGATTTTGTGATGTCGGACAAATAGTGAGAATACCGTTTACCGATGAATCATCGCTGCCATTTGCATGTATTCTGATAAAAACATCTGCATTTTCCCGATTTGCAATCGATGCCCGCTCTGCGTTACTAATATTTACATCGTTTGTTTCACGAATCATAATAACATTATACCCATGCTGGATAAGTGCATCCTTCAATTTCATCGAAACCATCAGTGTTAATTCATACTCTGGCAATCCGCTCCACGGTCCGGATGTTCCTGATGCAACTTTTGCTTTTGTAGTTTCGGCTCCTGGACCGATAGGTTCTTGTTCATTATTTCCATACCGCTGATGCCCTGCATCAATAGCTATCCATGGTGCCTGAGAATTTATTTCATATTTAATACAGGTACCCGGTACTCCGGAAACAAAATCGGCAGGCTCTGCTGTAGTTTCCGGTTCTGCTATAGTCTCCGGCTCCCCTGTGGTTTCCGGTTCTGCTATAGTCTCCGGCTCCCCTGTAGTTTCCGGTTCTGCTGTAGTTTCCGGCTCCCCTGTCGTCTTTGCCGCTTCTGTACCATGTATTTCCTGCACAGATACAGGCTCCTGTCTTCCCTGCACTTGTTTCTCCGTACACCCAGTCATAATAAACATCATGAAACATATTAAATATATTTGCTTTTTTATTTTCATATTCAATTATCACTTTCTAACTTATTTTTTAAGAAGTAACCACCCTAATCCTATAAGACAAAACAAAACCCCATAAACTTAATGTTTACAGGGTTCTTAGAGAGGCGACAATCAGATTTGAACTGATGATCAGGGTGTTGCAGACCCATGCCTTACCACTTGGCTATGTCGCCATAAATAATGCTTTTATATTATAACCACAAATACGAAATCTGTCAAGATTCAATTTATGGAAAATGACTCCGACGGGAATCGAACCCGTGTTACCGCCGTGAAAGGGCGATGTCTTAACCGCTTGACCACGGAGCCTTACACATGAAAAGTGAAGGGCATTCCTACTCTTCACTTTTAACTCCCCGAGCAGGACTCGAACCTGCGACAGATCGGTTAACAGCCGATTGCTCTACCTACTGAGCTATCGAGGAATATTTAAATGTACATGTATCACCGGGATTTCTCCTGGTTTCCTGCACATTCAAAACTACACATTGCTTCTCTTTCCATCCGTCTCTCTTCCCCGACCTTTCTGGTCAAGCCCTCGACCGATTAGTATCAGTCAGCTCCATGCATTACTGCACTTCCACCTCTGACCTATCAACCTCGTCGTCTTCAAGGGGTCTTACTAGCTTCTGCTATGGGATATCTCAT
>JAXFDY010000025.1:0-11681 GCA_034172985.1 Lachnospiraceae bacterium | reverse complement strand
TACTCCCTCAAGAGATACGGATGCAGATTCACTTGCCTCTCCTCCTCATGACCGAATAACCTATAATGAATTTCTATCACTTGCTTCTGGGAGATTGCTGTGAATAGTTCACCAAACATTCTCGTTCCTTCAAGCGGATTCTTCGTGAATGATATAATATGTCTATCATTCTTCTTCACACCCCATCCGCAACGCAATCCTTCAAGTGCATCAAGATTTGGAAGACCATCAAACTGCCCGAGCAATGACAATGCCTCCCCAATAAGATATTCTTCATCGTCAGTCAGTGTCTTGCTAAATATGGAAAACTTGGGATTCTCATATCTAAGACATTGCTTAGTAACCGTCTTCTTTTTGTCATAGTCGTATGCCGGTTTGCTATATCTCTTGATGAGCACTTGAAAAGGTCCTTCATATTCCAGATAGTGTATATCCTTCTCTATCATCCTTCGAGATACCGACTGACCACACTCCTCCAATCGTCGGTTCACCTCCTCCGTCAAATCGTTGAGTGAGTAGTCATGATACTGGTTGCTCAATAGCTCATCCAGTATCTTATATCTAGTCATTGCATTCTTGTTTGTGGGCATAATACATTGAATTTTAAATTTCTGATGCAAAATTACATTGTGGCTACGTCCTCTATGTTCGTAAGTTGTTTGTTGTTTGACCAATACCATGATATTGTTTCTTCTAATCCTTTTTCAAAAGAAAAATCCGGTTGATAAGCAAGTAATTTTTTGGCTTTTTCAATTGATGCTATAGAATGCTTTATATCTCCTTGTCTAGGTAAGCCAAATTCCGGTCGTATCAGTTTTATGTCTTTATCATATTTAGAAAGATATTTTATCAGCAAATTTGTCATTTGCAGAATTGAGGTTTGCTCTCCAACTGCAGTGTTATATATTTGATTTATTGTAGCTTTATCCGTTGTATTTATAGCTAACAAATTCATCTTTATAACATTATCTATATAAGTAAAATCACGAGTAATGCTTCCATCACCATTAATATGAGGGCACTTATGTGACATTAATTGTTTGATAAATAAAGGGATTACGGCTGCATACATACTCTCTGGGTCTTGCCTTCTTCCAAATACATTGAAATACCTCAAACCTATATATTCTATACCATAGGTATTCGCAAATACATCTGCATATAGTTCATCCACATACTTGGTAAGTGCGTAAGGAGATAGCGGTTTGCCTATTCTATCCTCTACTTTAGGTATTTCTTGTGAGTCACCATATGTAGAGCTGCTTGCTGCGAATATAAATCTTTTAATATTTGAATCTCTTGCAGCTACTAACATATTAAGAAAACCGCCAATATTAACATCATTGGTTGTTATAGGGTCATTAATGCTTCTAGGAATACTACCTAAAGCTGCTTCATGTAAGACATAGTCGATATTCTTTGTGGCTTTCAAACATGTGTCAAAATTTCTTATGTCACCTTCAATCAATTTAAAATTTGTCTTGTTATTTACAAGGTGTTGAATATTATACATGTGGCCTGTAGAAAAATTATCCAAGCAGATAACCTCATGACCTTTATTAACGAAAAATTCACATAAGTTAGAACCTATAAATCCAGCACCTCCAGTAATCAATATTTTACTCATATCATTATATTTTCAATTGAAATGGAATTATTAACTTTAATTAGCGAGAAGCCTTCTTTCCCCTCGGCTATTTCATATTTTGGTAGTTCTTTGTCAAAAGCAAATCCAATACTCGAAGCAGAGGTGAAAATTGTTTTATCAATACAATATTCTGTATAGCTATGTATATGTCCATAGATAACACATGCTACTCCATACTTTGTAACGATATTATTAAATAGTTCTCTGTTTTTTAATATCTTTTCCGACAACCATCCTCCTGGCTCAAAACAAGGGTGATGCATTGCAATAATCACAGGGTAGCACTTTTCCGATTTTAATATATCATTCAGTCTTCTATACTCAAAATCTGAAATTACTCCTCTAGTTCTGTTTTGTTTTGGATTATCTTTGTCTTTAGCTACGCTATTCAAAAAAATAAAATGAACTCCTTTGAAAATTACTTCATCGCATATTTTTACAAAATGTAAGTCAATACTATTCATCGTATCAATACAATCATGATTTCCATAACACCAAAAGGTTTCAATGCCAATCTTTTTGAACTCTTGATCAGCATAAAGATATGTCGCCTTTTGCCCATCATCTGCAATATCTCCTGTAACGATAATGCAGTCAATGTTACTCATTTGACGAATCTTTTCTAAAGCCTTTATGAATTGAGCATTTGTATTAACTCTCCAAATAGGGCTTTTATCAGAAGTGAGATGTAAATCAGATAAATGTATGATATTCATATTACAATTGATTTTCTATATCGTTTGAAATGTAACTAACACCGTTCATATTCAAGGTATGATCATATTTGATAGTACCAGTATTTAGGGCATTTTCAAACATTATTTTCAAATCTTCTAGATTAACGACTCGTTTTATATCATAAAATTTACTCAAATTTATGATGTTGTTAGTTTGCTCATTTTCGATGTCATCATCCATAACAGACATGCTTATTATTGTTTTCTTTTTGCCTTGCATTGATTCTATTAATGAGTTATATGCACCTGTGCAAAATACGATATCTGCAGATGCATTAAGCAGATACAGATTTTTAATGGATTGGTGAATCCTGATATTTGAGGGTATATTGTGACTCTTTATGTAGATGTTAGCATCAAGTGGGCTATAATGACCTAAAACTATATCAAAGATATAATCTCGATACTTGAAATCTGATGCAATGCTAATACACTTTTTTATGTAATGTTCGCCTTTGCGCCCTCCGCCAACGCTACATACAATCCATTTTTTTTCATAAGGATTGTAAATCTGCCTAGTTTCTCTTATGTCGTTGGGCGTTACCTTAAAAGTCACACAGCCTGCATATTCCATTTTTTGCTTGATCGTAGAAGGTAGCCAATCATAAGTTTCTGGCGTTATGATTTTTTTATCACCAGCTACATATATTTTAGTATACTTTTCATCTAAGAACATAAGATTTCGT
Organism: Lachnospiraceae bacterium; assembly: GCA_034172985.1. GTDB lineage: Bacteria > Bacillota > Clostridia > Lachnospirales > Lachnospiraceae > CAG-303. Next base: position 8,610 of record JAXFDY010000025.1, on the reverse strand, counting down.
CTTGAAAAGACATCTTGATGTGCTAATATTTCACCACCAATCTCGCTACGTAATATGAAAAACTTCTTTGTTGGATATTTGGCAATTATTGGATATAACTCGCACCTTTTGCCAAGAGGAAGGTAATCGGTTACAAATGCGTCTGGTTTATAGTCGTTTATAATATTCCATAGGATTTTCATTCTATAAGAATTTACTTCAAAGTTTGTTTTACCTTTATCCCTCTCGTCGTAGAAATTTGGTAAATGGAAATAGTTCATGTTTTTTTGCGCTACTTCTGATAATGCGTTGTGTCCAGACACAATTAGAGCTTCAACATCCTTTGAGAAGCCTGAAGCAATCTTAATTAACCTCATTAGATGCCCTAATCCTGTACCATCGTACGCAAATAGTATAACCTTCTTTTTAGCCATGAAGCATCTTGAATATTTGTTCTATGGCAATTTTGTTACCAGTGTTAAAACTTGTTTTAGCTTTTTTATATGACAACATCTTTCTACATAAAACTCCGAAATCTTCAGCACTGATGTCCAACGAAGCTGTACTTATATTTGTAGAATTCAAGTTCTGAATATTCTGTTCCTGCTCGTTACGCCTATATTTACATCCAGATACAAAACTAATAGTTGGAATACCTAAAAATGCTAATTCACTAAGTGAGTTTCTTCCTGATCGTGTTATTATAAGAGCTGCATCAGAATAATAATCTTTAGCATCCAACACTTTATTGTGTAGAATGACATTATCACAAGATTCATTTTCGATTAAAGCATCATATATGTTTTGGCTGGAACATATTATGTGTATCTTATAATCCTTCAATAAATATCCTAAGTATTGACATAGCTCGGCAATTTTTATTGAGGAATCTGCAAATTGGTGTCCAACATTTACCGTACCACCGCCGAGTACACAGTAAATGTTTTGGGAAGCATTATTCTTTATCGAAATTATCTCATGGCGCAGTATTGTTTCAATTGAAATATACTGCTTATATTGATACTGTGTTTCTACCTTCCTTAGACCATGAATAATTGCTAAATCAGACATAGAATACAAGGTATTAAAATATTCCATTGCTTCTTTATCATTATTAGGATTATCAACATCGGCAGGATTTAACAGACAAACTATCTTAAGTGATGGGTAGGTAATTTTTAATGACTGTAAAATAAGAGGTTCACCATCAATGATAACTAAATCGGGATTGAACGATTTGATTTCATTGTGTATATGTACCCCCATCTGGTTAGTTGGTAACAATCCGATAGAACAATAGTCCATGGGGGTAGCTTCATGAATATTATTATATCCACGAGACCTCAAATATTCATTTCCCTGTAAATAGGTTATAACCTTGGTTTGGTAATTATAGTCATTTTTTAATGTCTCTAGTACAGAAACTCCTGCTACAACTCTTCCCAATCCTGGAAAACCTCTGAAAATACCAAGTATTTTTTTCATATTATTTTTTTAGCATTTTGTATATTTCACTAATAGAATATCGTCTTAATTGTAATCTATCTATTGCAAGCGAAGTTCCACCTTGAGATACTGCGAAAGCGTATTTATAATACTTTTCCACACAGTGTTGAATAAACTTATTGTTTGCACCATAAGGATAGGCATAGGTTAGCGAATAACCAACTAGTTTGTCTAAAAAAACTTTTGAAGAAGATAGCTCATGCTCAATCTCATCGTCATTTAGTTTCAATAAATTACGATGAGTGACACCATGAGATGCGATTTCCCATCCCGCAGATGCTAATATATCTATTTCTTGTAAGGATAAGTGTTCACGCAAGGTTGCATCTTTATTATTCCATTTATTATCTTTACCTATTAAATCAGTACAGATAAAAACTGTCGCACAAAAGTTATGTTCTTGTAAAATAGGTTTTACAATTGTTGACAAATTCTTATATCCGTCGTCAAATGTACAAACAATCAAATGTTTACGATCCTCGTTTGAACTTTCTATATATTTTTTCATTGAACACAGTGCATATCCATTGCTCTCAACAAAATTTACGAAATCTTCAAAGACAGATACTGGAGTAGTAATACTATCATGTAAATCTCCATGTACATCATGTAATGCTACACAATGAACGTGTTCCACTTCCAAGTCTTTAGGCAGTTCTGTGTCATATGAGAATAAGTCTAGCCATTTATGAGCAATTATGTCCGCATTACATGATTCTTTTATTAGCTTTTGTATCTCATTATAATACTGTATGAGATTAGGAGTTTCTATCAAAGATTTTAATTCGTGTGCCATATCTTTGGGATTCCACGAATTAAAAATGACCTTATTGTGGTTATATTTACATAACAATTCAGCGATAAATCCTGTATTGGAAGAAATAAACCCTGTTCCATTTTGAAGACATTCCGTGATTGAGTTTGGATGACCTTCGCAAATAGAACCTTGTATATATAAATCCCATTTTGACATTATGTCAACCAGATCAACACGATTATTTCTGTTTGTAAAAACCACATTATCTTCAATTTGCAACGATTTGATAATGCTAATATAATTACATTTAAGATCAGAATCGATGTCTCCAACAATCTCTAAAGTGATAGGTTTGTTAGAGATCCGAATGAACTCAGAAAGCATGTAGAGTAGATTGGCAATCCCTTTCTTTTCATTTATGTGAGCAGCTGCGCATCCAATCAATATTGAGTTTGGAAGATTAGGAAATGTTATATTTTTCCAGGTATCTTCACAATGATTTTGGATGATTTTAATTTTCCCGTTAGCTGAAGGACATAAGCTGATGACATTATCTATCATCTCTGTGGAAAGACAAATGATTTTGTTTGCACGTCTGCACGTTTCTGACAAATACCAACTGTCATCGACAGACCATTTAACTAAGTTGATGTCACTTCCGCGTAATGTAAGTATAAAACGTTTATTTAAGCGTTCTGCCAAAAGAGAAGCATAATATCCGTTATACCTTCCTCCAAAAGCAATAATCACATCTATATCTTTATATGTAATTATGTCAGACTTAAGTTTACATTCCTTCTTTATTGCAGATTCTGTATCTTTATTTATTCCTCCTTTGGCTGTATTAATAGGGTATGAGTACGAATCCTGCACATATACATCATGTTCTTTGGAAAGAATATCTTTGATTTTTTTGCAAGAAAGCGACATGCCACCACCATCAAGGCCTATTTCGGTTGTAATAATCAATATTTTCATATTTTTGTAATCAAATATAAAGTTTTACTTTTTGAATTCACTGGATAAACGTAAGTATTCCATTCTTGTATTCGGGAATTTGGAAAAATTGATTTTACATCATCCCGGCTTAGTCTGATATGGAGCGGAAATTCTTCATCTGGAATTGTATATGAAGAATCTATTACCTCCATTATAAAATACTTCGGACAACCTGCAGATTCATAATAGTCCAGCATTAAATCTTTATATTCCTGTTTTGACTGAGCATAATCTTTATACGCACAATTTACTAGAATAAGAAGATCTGATTGCATCATTTCTGTTGATGGAAAGTTGTCATTTCTTATGATATTTTTCCTGTTGAATAAATCTCGCATTTTTTCTTGTGCTAGGGTTGCGATTTTTGAATCCTTTTCAAAGGATATAATATCGGAGAATCCCAAGTAGCACAAAATTGCTGTTATATCACCTAATCCACAACCGATTTCTATAACTTTGAGACTATTATCGAATTGAGACAAAATATCATAAACAACTTTCCAGTACTTTGGGAAAATATGTTTCGTGAATTGTTTTGCCCAAGGTACAAAATGCTGTTCTTGAATATGACTGAGATTATAATCTCTTAGCATTGTGTGAAGTCTCTCCATAATTCTGTAAGATTAGCGAGTACGGAACTCTTGTTTTTAATATCTAACTGTATACCATTTGCTCTATTTATACAGGGTTGAGCAAAAAAGTTTGGGAGGATTCGAAGCTCGCCATATTTACGACATTGTTCAATATCTTTAGTAAAACATGGAGAATCAATATACAAAACAACTGTATTCTTACCTTTGTTAGCAAGAACCCAACGAGTTGCTCCCGTTTTTTTATCCTTATAATCTATTGAATATTTTTTCAGTATAGGGTATAACCATTGTTTATAATCACAGCTTTCTGGCTTTCCCATTTGTGGCAACAATTTTAATGGAAGTTCTTTATCTATAGCAAATAAGATAATTTCCTCGTAAATATCATTATCTGCTGTTTGAACAACACAATTCAACCCAATATCAATACCTTGGTTCTTCACTTTCTCAATTCTGTCTATAATTTTAGAGAGTTTTCCGTTTCCAGTACTTTCTTGGAAAAGAGTATGTGAAATATAAGGGAACTGAATATTAAACTTAACTCGTGTACCTGATAGCTTATCTATTTGGTTATTTGAAATCAAAGAGAGATTTGTAGCGCAACTTATATCACAATTTAAATTGTCACAGGCATATTTTATCATTTCACAAATATCCTTGTTAAGAAACGGCTCACCTCCACTAAAGTTGAGTTCAGACAAGGGTTGATCTTTAATAATATCTATGAATGTTTTGAAATCGTCAAAAGACATGGCATCACTGACTCTGTCTTTTTTTTGACCTTCATTATGACAGAATGAACATTTATAATTGCACTTGTTTGTTACAAGTATTCTTATTTTATCCCACGATATATGTTTCATTATGATAGATATATTTTAGCTTTATAGAAATCTTCAAGAACTTCTTTTTTTTCTCCTAATAAATCAATCTCATCTGCATTATACATTTCGTTAGGCATAATCATTATATCATTACGATCAGGATGAAATTGTTCTCTTATATCTCTATGAGTTAATAATCCTGCAACTGAGACAGAACCACCGTAAAGGTTGTTTTGTATCAAATTGGTTTTGACATTTGGCATATCTTTGAATGCTTCTGTAAAATAGTCATAGCCAGACAGTGGACATATTAGATTAACGAAAGTTCCTTCTGGTAATGAAGAAATAAACTTCTTTTGTTTTGCTATTCTTTCGTCCGCATCAATAAAATATTCGTTGTTTCCACCTCGAAAGACATCTTTTAGGATAGGAACAGTAAAAACAACATCTGGGTAGTTTTCTTTAACCCATGTTATACATTCCTCGTAATGATCGATACATGTTAGGGACAATTTTTTTAACCTTGGTTGTGATGTCGCCGTATGTTCCATACGTCTTACGAGAATTTGCCTTACCCTTTTGTTAACTCCTAAACTATACAAAAGTTCAAGATCCTTCTTAGTCTCATCTACATTGCCTGTAAACATCAAAGTACACTTGTTCAATGGAGCGTGTTTCAGTAAGTACATCGTTCTTTCACGCTCAGAGCGAGGAATAATAGTTTCTCTCTGTGATTGCATTGTAATCAATGACAAATCTATACCATAGTTGGGAATACTATTGAGGAAATCAATTTTATCCTCTCTTATATATGCACCAGTTGTTACAGTTGTTATTTTTTTTGTAGGGAAATGTTCTGATGCAATTTTGATAAAATCGTATATTTTTGGATGTAAGAATGGATCTGTATGAGGTGCAACAAGTACTCCTGCTCCCAGACGAACATAATTGACTTTTGGATTAATGTATTCAAAACCCATTATGAGATCTTCCTCGTCAATCATTGGAATTTTGGGATAATGACCTAAATATGAATCAGTATGGACTTTACAAAAGACACAGCCAATACCGCAATACTTACTTAGTATTGGAATATTTCCGAATGTCGCAATTTCCATTCTGAATGCGTCAAACTGTTCTTTATTAAGTGTCATATTAAAATGTGTTATAGTCTTGAAAATCGTTGCACCTTTTACAAATGCTTATTCTTTTGTTTTCTAATAAAGAGATTCGTATTTGGTTATATTGTTCGTTATTCCAACAATCTATGATGCTATCTTTCAATATGTTGCCAAATTTTGTATCATACATAAAATCATCACAGCATAATAGTACATCACCATTATATGCTATAGTCAATTTCCTGAAAGGATAGTTACAGAATCCAAATTCTTCTTCGGAAAATGATTGTGGAATATTACCAGCATAGTTTGGCAGAACTTCATCAAGTCTTCTTCTCTTAAAATAAACTTTAGGATTGTTGCCATAAGCTTCAAAAAGAGGTTCTATATATGACGACCATTGATTTGGATGTTTATCTCTGTCACCTCTATAATCATTAATATTGATGTTGTCAAGACCGAACTTAAAAAGTTCGTCTATCATTTCAACAGTAAGAAGTTTTCCGTTTGTGGTTATATCCAAAAATAGCCTCTGCGACTTCCCTTTTGCATATTTTATCATATCAAGAAGCCTTTCATCTAATAATGGCTCGTTGGAAAGCATTAAAGCTACTCTTCCGTTAAAATGTATATCACAAAGTTGATCGATAATCTTTGTGTAACACTCCCATGTCATTACACCCAATGATTTGTCATTGAATGCATGTGGACAGAATGGACAATGGTTGTTACAATCTGTACGTGTTTCTATCAATACTTGTTTGAACATGGGAAATTTACCATTGTCGTGATAGTACTTTTTCAAATAATCTATGTCACTTGTATGAATCTCGGAAAATCTAACCGATGAATTATTAACTTGCTGTATCATAACAAATCGCTAAGTTTGTAATCTGTATTATTTAAAAACTCTTGGTTTTCAAAAATCTGGTGGCTAACCATCTTTATGACCAAATCATAATTCTCAATAGTAAGCTCACTATCAGGAATTAACTCAATTTTGTAATTACTGCGTATGTAGTCTACACTTGCCAATGGATCATAACAATAAACATTTATGCCGTTATTCTTTAACAAATTTATGATTTGTGGAATTTTCGTGTTACGGCAGTCTGCCACGTCATTTTTATATGTTATACCTAATAGAAGAACCTTAACAGATGATAGATTGTACCCTTTGTTTAACAATATGCGTTCAATTCTTTTGGCTACAAGAAATACTTTTTGCTCGTTTATTTCTCTCGCATTCTTTATGAGAGGTAATTGAATATTCTTTTGAATAGCTCTATTTATCAAATAATAAGGATCTACGGCGATACAGTGCCCTCCAACAAGTCCTGGTTTTACATTAGAAAAATTCCATTTGGTAGATGCACATTCGGTTACCTCTGATACATCTATATTTTCAATTCTGCAGAACTCCGAAAATTCATTGGCTAATGCGATAAGAACATCTCTTTGCACGTTTTCATACATCTTCGCAGCTTCTGCTATCTTTATAGAGCTTGCATTTATTACATTCGCAGATAGTATTGATTCATAAACGTTCTTGATTATATCGCATGAATACTTGTTAGAACCAGATACAATTTTGGGCGTATTTACTAACTGATGAATCTCATCACCTACATTTATTCTTTCTGGAGAATATCCAACAAAGAAATCTTTGTTTATTATAAGTCCCGAATAAGATTCAATTATTGGTATACAAATTTCCTCTGTTGCCCCCGGATAAACGGTAGATTCAAATACAATTATATCTTCTTTATCTATTATTGGTGCTAAATTTTCACAAACAATTTTCAAAGAAGATATTTCGGGATTGTTATTTTCATCTATAGGTGTTGGTACTGCTACAATATAGAAATTACAATCCTGTATATCATTCCAATTTGAGGTAATATTAAGATTCGGATTCTCCTTTTTTAGAGAATCTATTTTGCGAGGAGCAGAATCAAGCCCCCAACAAGTAAACTTGCTGGTTAATGCCTTGAAAAGTGGCCAACCTACATAACCAAGGCCGATTACCGCTATTTTGCTTTTATCAATATCCATTTTTTTGCCACAAAGTTATTTACTTCACATGAAGTCTATGTTCGTAATTGGTAGAATATAGTTACTTTTATTAAGAACTGAACTGAGTTGCTGACGGATTTCATCGAAAATAATCCTGTTGCCCATATGCTACGTAAAATGTATATTTTTAAACAAGCAAGTGGATATATATTCACTTGCGAAAGTTCAGTTAAATATTTAAACTTGTAATAGAAAACCTTTGGGAACATACGCTGTTGCAACACTGCAAAGCCCAGGCAACTCTACAATTACTCGCTTCTGACCGGTTATCTTCGTCACTCTTCCTTCAATGCCCTTGAATGGACCTTCTATTATGCGTACAAAGTCGCCTTGTTTGTATATGCCATTTATCTCATCAATAAGCAGGATGTGCTCATCGTCGATGCTTGTCAACTTGATGAAGTTGTCCATTGAATTGGCAGGGACAACGAGAGGAGGATTCTTACCATCCAACTTCATGTTGAAATGGTCGTAGTAGAAGGAGATAAAGCGGAAGTCGGGAGATGACTTTATTAGAGATTCCAGTATAGATAAGGTTGTACGAACAAAAAGGAAATTGGGGAGCATTGGGACACGTTGTTTCTTGCGCTTGCCATCTACCTCTTTATATACTGTATGAAGAGGAATATGTGTCTCTATTCCTTTTGCTTTCAAGATTTCATTGGCTTTTTCTGCTCTGCCATATGATACCCTAAGCACATACCATTGTTCGGTTTCCGATTGGGCATTCCTTACCGACACCCCTGTTTGTGAGC
>JAXFDY010000177.1:0-36489 GCA_034172985.1 Lachnospiraceae bacterium | reverse complement strand
TACCGAACTCGAAATGAAGCTGAAGCTTTTTATATGATGGTAAAAAATAATTTAGAATATTATGATTATAAACAGAAATGTTTAGATGAACATGAAATGCCTGCTGATAATGAGATTGAATTATGCATTGAATATGAAGATGGGTTTATTTCTTCTCTGGATGATTTAGAAATGTGAGGTTTCGTTTATAAAATGTTGTCAAGAGCGCCCTGGTTTCCAGGGCGTTTACTTGCTCTTGACAATATTTTTGTAAATTCAGCCATAGCGCCATAGTGTAATTAAGAGGGATAGAAGAGCCATAGCTCTGCTATCCCTCTTAATTACCCTTTCATTATGTTTATTCAGCCAGGCATTGCCGGTTTTGAAATCTTAGAAATCGCATAAAATCAAGCTTTTCATAATTTTATAAATCTAAAAATTAATTTTTTTGAAATTCATGAATTTTTCACTTAGTCTCTGAAAGTCAATAAATCATCTCCCAACAATTCTCCCCCCGGGAAATGGGGAAGGGGGAGCCTTAGGAATCACTTAAGAAATTAAGACTAACCAGGCTTAATTTATTTAGTGAGTCCTTAGCAGGGGGTTAGGAATGGTACCAGCAACAACATTAATTTATTCTTCAGCAAGACACCCTGATTATTAACATTTAAAAATTATTCTGAAAAAGACACCCTGATTTTCAAAACCCAAAATCAACATTTATTGTTTCACAAAAAATAGAAAATATCAATTCTAAAAGCCAACTGACCACGACATTGTACTACGTGGTCTAAAAATACAACCAAAAATAATCGAAACCCTCGAATTTAAGCCAAAAAGTGGCAAAAATAAAATTTCCCGAAATGACCTTTTCAGGAAAAAACAGGAAATTAGCAAAAAAGCATAAAATATCAATTTAACAAAAAAGCACCAACCCCACAGCTTCTATACTGCAAAATCGGTACTTTCTAATGCGCGATCAGGGGTTCGAACCCTGGACACCCTGATTAAGAGTCAGGTGCTCTACCAGCTGAGCTAATCGCGCTTATTTCATTTTTTATCACTGTATCTCTCAGCGACAAGTGATATTATATAGCATGTTATTCCAAATGTCAACAACTTTTTTATTTTTTTTGATATTATTTCAAATTATTATTTTTCTATCACAAAGATAAGAATATCAAAGCAAAAACCCTGCTCATTTCTGGCAGGGTTCCCTCTAACGACGGTATTCTCTTGTAAGATATAAGTATTCCAGATATGCTCCATTTTTATCATAACCGGTGGATGAATACTTTACTTCCCCATCCTGCATATTCATGGATTTTTCTAATACATCTGCAAATTTTTTATTATCGCCCTTTTGATTAGAATTTTCCTCCTGATTCCTATCATTCGAATAAGCTACAGGTTTTACATGAGAAACCGTTGGTACTGAGTAAACTTTTTCATATCCATATACTGCTTTAATCTCCTCCTTGAGTTGATGCTTTTCTACAAAAAACATCTGCGCATGTTTCACAGTAACAACTTGTTTCATTTAATATATCGTCTTTTTCTTTGTATTTGTTAACTATAATCACTAATTATTATAAAAAATAACATTTGGAGATAATTCTCTCATATAATCAAAAAACTCTTCCTGTTCTTCTTCATCTTTCATATAAGTAATCGTATAGTTCTGCTGTCTGCAAGGAATAATCTCTACCTCTGATGTTCCATTTTTATAAATAGAAAGCTGTACCATCATAGAATACTTATCTGCGCCATTAAACCAAAAATCTCCCAGACTATAAAACACCGGTACATCTCCCACATATTCCATGCCCTGAACGATATGAGGATGTCCGCCTATGATTGCATCTACACCAGAATCCACCAGTTTTTGTGCAATATCATGCTGATAATCTTCATAATACTTGCTATCCTCCGTCCCCCAGTGTAAATAGGCAATGAGAAAATCGCACTGAGATGCGGCCTCAGATACAACCTCTATCAGCCTCGTATCATCATACATCCAGAATACACCGGGCTGTGAGTCTGTCGCCTGAGGTGTAATGACATATTTTTCAGCACGGGATGCAGAAACAACACCGATACGAATACCCCTGATATCAAAGTACTCTACCTTTTCAGCCGATGATGCATTCATGCCCGCTCCCACATGACGAATTCCATTCTCATCTAAGAGATTTAAAGTATCTGCAAAAGCATCATAACCATAATCATATACATGATTATTCGCCAGAGACACCAGATCTACACTCATCTGTTTTAAAATACTTATTCTGGACGGATCCGCCCGAAATGTATAGTATTTGTCTAATCTGCTGCCTCTGCTGCTGATGGCATACTCATGATTCATCATAAATATATCTGCCATTGCCATTCTTTCCAAAAGATATGGGGATACACAGCGGGTCAGGTCTCCACCGACCTCATCAAAATAGTCTAATACGAATCCATCTTCTTCCAGACATATATCTCCTGCGAAAAGAAATCTTACCGGTTCCGTATCTTCTATTTCAGTTGTTGTCGTCTCCAGGATTTCAGTTTCATTTTCCGTGATATCCTCTGTACTTTCTACCGTTTCTACCAGTTCTTCAGCTTCTGTAGCTGCCACCTCAACTGCCTGTTTTTCCACATGTGCCATCCTGTTGCTGTCACTCTTTCCACATGAAGGCAACACAAGTACAATCGCTACAGCGAATAACATCAGTTTGATTTTCCTTAGTTTCAATCTCACGATATCATACTTCTACTTTCTATTATAATTAATCAGGCAGCCTTTTAAAATAATATCTCTTTCATCGTCAGTCAGCTCGCCCATCTTAAGCACAAATGGTTTTAATGCGCCATCTTTCACTACATATGCCTGAATTTCAGAAGCCTTATCGCGAATAGCCTTTGCAATCTCCGGAACAAAGATATAATCACCATTTGTAAACGGAAGTTCTTCCTCTTCATAGATAAATGGAAGCATACCCCAGTTAATCAGGTTAGAACGATATCTCTTTGTAGCATATTCCTTCGCGATATTTGCCCAGCCGCCTAATACTTTCTGACAGGATGCTGCCTGTTCTCTGGCAGAGCCATCTCCAGGTTTAACCGCATAAATAGTAGAACCAATACCAACTTCTTCTTTCTTAATATCTTTAAAATTCTTAAGAATGGTATCCATGACGTCCTTATATTCCGGAAGTACTTCTACCGGACATTTTCCTGCTTCCCTTGCTTTCTCTGCAGCCTGTACTTCTTTTGCACGTCCTACATATGCTGGATCTTTTCTCGAAAGTGCAAACTCAGCAAGTCCCAACGGATTCGAACGGTAAGAAGATGTCTCACCGGAAGGAATCAGTTCGTCTGTAGTCGTAACCGGATCATGAATTTCAGAAACCACCTTAAGGACGATATTATCTGTCAATGCAACCATTTCCGGCCAATCCTTAATGTTCGGACCAAATTTAATTTCAACAGAATCATCGGCCACACCCTTGGAATCAAATACTCTGTTTTCATAGATACTCTTATCAAAATGATATTTAGGTGTGCTATATTCCATATCAAGCTCTGTCGCAGCTGTAAGATATCCTTTGTTCGCAGCGGTTGCTGCGATAGAACGCGCATCCATCAGAGCTACAGAAGAAATCTGTCCATTCTGAAGTTTAGAACCTTCTCTATTTGGGAAGTTTCTTGTGGAATGTCTGATACTAAATGCATTATTTGCAGGAGTATCCCCAGCACCAAAACATGGTCCGCAGAATGCAGTTTTAACAATCGCTCCGGTAGCAAGAAGATCTGCTAACTTTCCGTTTCTGGCCAGTTCCACATAAATCGGCGTACTTGCAGGATATACACTCAGTGTAAACTCATCCGAACCAATACTTCTGCCCTTTAAGATATCTGCAGCATCACAAATATTTTCAAATCCACCGCCGGCACAACCTGCGATAATACCCTGATCTACATATAATTTTCCATCTCTCACCTTATCAGTCAGCTTATAATCCACCTTACCATCAAGGCTTACCAATGCCTTCTGCTCAACATCATGAAGAATATCCGTCAAATTAGCCTTTACTTCTTCAATTGTATATGTGTTACTTGGGTGGAACGGCATAGCAATCATCGGCTTAATCTTACTTAAATCGACATAAACCATGCCATCATAATAAGTAACATCACCCGGATTTAATTCCTTATAATCTTCACTTCTTCCATGGATATCATAGAAATCTTTTATCTTATCATCGGTTCTCCAGATAGAAGACAGGCAGGTAGTTTCTGTTGTCATTACATCTACACCGATTCTAAAATCAGCACTCAGCGATGATACACCAGGTCCCACAAATTCCATTACTTTATTTTTTACATAGCCGTTGGCAAACACTGCACCGATAATCGCCAGAGCAACGTCCTGAGGACCTACTCCTTTCATCGGCTCACCTGTCATATAAATACCTACCACCTGTGGCATGTTAATATCATAAGTCTGCTCCAATAACTGTTTTACAAGCTCCGGTCCGCCTTCACCCATGGCCATAGTTCCCAATGCACCATAACGTGTATGAGAGTCAGAACCAAGGATCATCTTTCCGCCACCGGCCAGCATTTCTCTTGCATACTGATGAATCACAGCCTGATGAGGTGGTACATAGACACCACCATACTTCTTTGCACATGTAAGACCAAACATATGATCATCTTCATTAATCGTTCCTCCCACAGCACACAAACTGTTGTGACAGTTTGTAAGCACATAAGGAATCGGAAACTTCTTAAGTCCTGAAGCTCTTGCAGTCTGGATAATACCTACAAATGTAATATCATGAGAAGTCAGCTTATCGAACTTAATCATAAGCTTTTCCATATTTCCTGATGTATTGTGACTTTCCAAAATATGATATGCTATAGTATTCTTGGCAGCTTCTTCTCTCGAAACATATTTACCAATTTTTGCTTCTAAAGCAGCTTTCTCTTCGCCATTACATTCAACCACTTCTGTTCCATTTAAAAGATATGCACCTGATTTACTTAATTTAACCATTGATTACCTCCGTTATAATATGAAATGTTTCCATTAAGCACTAGTATACATATAAAACGGAGAAATGTCTATTTTTTTCTAAAAAATCTTATTTTTCATTACTGCTTAATGCTTCTGAAAATTTTTCTATCATTAATTTCAATCGCTCTTTCTCTTCTAAATTTGTATTCAGAAACAACTCCCATATATTATAGGAAATAATTGCTTTTTTATTTTTGATAACATCCTGAAACAACATACTGACAGGTACTTCCAACTCACTGGCTAACAAAATATAATTATCAATCGTTGTACCATATGTTCCACTTTCTATATTCTGATATGATTCTGTTTTCATAGAAATCGCATCCGCCATTCTCTTAACACTTATATTTTTTTCTTCACGAATACGTTTTATATTTTTTCCTACTAATTTTTCATATCTAATCTGGTGTTTTTCTTCTATCGGAACAGTTTTCTCTTTGTTTTTTCTATATTCATTCAGGCAACGAAGCAAAAACAGGATTTCATCCTGTTCCAAATCACCAAATAATGCTCTTTCTTCATACTGAGGAAATTTGTCTGAACGGTATTTTGTATCGATAAATTCATCCATACATAAATCAAACTCATTCACTAATTCTATAATCTTTCCTACAGCCATAGATGACCTGTGATTTTTTACATTTGAAATATGAACCTCAGTACAATCAAGCATTTCGCTGATTTCCCTCTGATTCTTTCGTGTTGACATTCTTATATAATTCATCATTTTTGCATAATCAAATAATCTGTCTTTGAACTCACCCACTGAATATTCCTCTTCTTTCCTGTTTGTTAATATTATTGTAAAGAAAACGGAATTAATTCAAATATACTATTTCAATATTACACATATCTTAGTTTTATATTTTGGCGGTTTGTTTTAAACTAATTCATGAATTTTCATTATTTTTCAATTATTTTTTACATTTTCATCCATTTTTTGCGTTTTTCATCAATTTTGTATTTATTACAACTTTTATTTGATAAACTAATAAAAAGATTAAAGGAGATTTTTGCGTTATGAAAAAAATAAAAGATATCGTATGCAATTCAATTGCTACTGCAGCAGGCAAATCAGCTGAAATTTCAGCAAATTCTTACTGTACTATTATTTTGTATGATGTAAAGAAACCAAAGAGATTAAAAGAATTTAAAAGATGAGAAGAATTGTTTCCATTATCACCTATTATCTGGTCAAAGAACAGTATATTCCCAAAAAAGACTATTTAATTTACCGTTATGGTTTAACGGTTTTCTTTCTTTCCTTTATTAATCTGATAACCGCTTTTATATTAGCTTTACTTTTTGGGAAGATATCTGTTCTTGGATTGTTTTTATTTTGCATTGTACCTTTTCGAACACTGATTGGCGGGTTTCATAATGTCACCCCTGTAAAATGCTTTGTTTCTACACAGATTTTAGCATTATTTTCGCAGGTGGTTGGTGCTTATGGCTCACTAATCAGTTTTCGTGCTTTGTACATAATCTCTTTTGCCTGCGTATTACTATTTATATTACTTTCATATCGCCATATATCCTTTTGCCTGCAAAACAGACCTGACTATTCGCCTTCATATGCAACATACAGTATCTTACATTTTTTTATTGTGATGGCATTGTTAATTCTGACTTTTTACTTTGCAAAACCAAACTTCATATGTATAATAAATTATGCATTATTATTACAGGCACTATTATCCATAGATACGAGGTCGTGAATTCATGTATAGCATTTCCACAAATACTTTGATATTTATTCTATTTGATATTGTCTCCTTTTGTAGTTTTAATATTTTGTGTTTTGCATTTTTTAAGAAAAAAGTTAATTTATACAAACTTTTGATACTATGTGTTTTTACCGTAATGGTTACAACTTTCATTTACATTCGGTATCCAAGTATTAACATACCATGTAGTATTACGCTCAAATTAATAAATGTATTTATGTATTCATCAAGTATTTGGAAGAATATTCTGCTGGTTTTATTTCAAAGCATTTTATCTTCCTGCACAGAATTAATTGCCTGTTATAGCACTTCTTTCATGTTAGGAATTTCCATCAATGATACACTTTCAAACAATCTGACTCTGCTTTCCTGTGAAGTGCTTTACAATTTCGGCAATCTTCTTTTTGCATTATATCTGTATAAAATTTTCACCCATAAAAAAGAGTCCGTTCATGCTACATACCACTGGACGATTTTGATCTTATCATCATTTTTGAGTTTATATATTTTCTTTTGTATCTCAAAAATATCCAGGGAAAATCATGATTCCGGATATATGATTATGATTTCTGTATTTTTACTTTTAACCATGTTCAACTCTTTTATTTTTTATAGCCTGGATAAAATTGATGAATATCATAATATTAAAAAAGAAAATGAAACGATACAGCAATATATGCTATTTCAGGAACATCAAATAGAAATACAAAAGAGACACAGTGAACGTATTCACACTATGCAGCATGATATGAAGCATATTTTCCGAGATATTTCTATTCTTCTGGAACAGCAGAATTATGCGGAGATTGAAAAACTACTTGCAAACCGCATGGAATATTTTCATGACTCAGGCATCTATATCAACACCTGTGATTGTTTTATTAATGCACTTTTCAATTATGAGCTTTCACTTGCTTACGCAGCTAATATTACCTGGAGTTCTGATATCTTAATTGAGCAGCCTGTGAATATCGCAAAAGATGATTTGTCCCTCATAATCTGCAATTTATTTGACAATGTTCTGGAATATTTTGAAAGAACCCATTCAAAGGAGCCATCTTTCTATTTTCAGCTTAAATATATTGGAAATGTCTTTATATTTGAAATAACTAACCCAGTAGAAGAAAATATCGAGATTTCTGAGGACATGTCTATTAAAACTTCCAAAGACAATCATTTTTATCATGGGTTTGGATTACGCAGTATTATTGCAATTGTAAAAAAGTTAAACGGAGTATTTAAATTATCCTGTGAAAATGGTTATTTTACTGCCGATGTTTTCATTGATTCTACAGAAAGGAAAGATCAATATGTTAAGAATAGCACTTTGTGATGATGATACTATTTATTGTGGAAAAATAATCCATATACTCGAAAATTTATTAGTTGGATCCGAATTTGAAATCGAAGATTTTTCCAATGGACTAGAACTGATTGCCGAATTGGAAGAAGAACAGAAAACTTTTGACTTATTTATATTAGATTTGGATATGCCTGTAATGGATGGTATTGAGACCGGTTTTACTCTGAGAAATCGCTCTGCCACCAAAAACAGTATGATTATTTTTCTCACCAACTACGACAGCAACATATCTACCATAACAGATATTCATCCATTTGCTTACATCAAAAAGGACTTTCCAGAAGATGTGATTTCAAAAAAACTCAATGATTGCTTTCGCCATTTATCAAATTCTTCCATAATTTATATGATTAAATGTCATTCTTCCTATATTCCTATTCCCCTAAATACATTGATTTATGTGGAATCGCAGGCAAGACATACCTATTTTCATATGGAAAACGGCGATACGATAGAATGTACCTCTATCCTGTCCAAGGTGTATGAAGGCATTCGTATATTAGATACGGCTTTTGTCCAATGCCAGAAATCTTTTATCGTCAACACAAGATTTATCAGTTCTTTTAACTGTCATACAGTAATATTAAAAAATCAATACTCTATACCAATCAGTGCAAAATTCAAAACAGAGCTGTTAAGTCAATATGCCCGTCTCTTTTTGAATAACAAATAAGAAAAGGTGGCATGCCACCTTTTCTTTAAAATGCTATAATAATTGATTCATATGGTTTTAACGGAATATTTAGTCTGTATGGTCTTCCGTCACATTCGCCTTTTACAGCTTTGAATCTGCGAAGCGAAAGCGAAGCATTCTTTTCTTCTGCACTTTCAAATGTATCTTCCTCTGTTGTCATTGAATAACTGGATAACATCTCTCTGTAAAATCCTGCTTTCGGTACACCGACACAATAATCTTCTCTTTCCATCGGTGTGAAATTACAGATAAACAAAAATGCTCCTTTATATGTTCCCGGCATTTTTCTAATAAAGCTGAAAATACTTCTGTCACAATCGTTGGCATTTACCCATTCGAAACCATCATAGCTTCTATCGTTCTTATATAATGCAGGGTATTTCTTATAAAGGTTTAACAGTTTTTTTACATGCTCCTGAACTTCAGTATGTAATGGTTCATTTAAAAGGAACCAATCCAGTTCTCTTTCTTCACTCCATTCACGAAGCTGGGCAAATTCCTGACCCATAAACAATAATTTCTTTCCCGGGTGACCGATCATAAAGGTATATGCCGTTTTAAGATTTGCAAATTTGTCTACAGGATATCCCGGCATCTTATTAATCATAGAACATTTCAGATGAACCACTTCATCATGGGAAATAACAAGAATATAATTTTCAGCCGTCATATATGAGATACTAAATGTCATTTTATTATGATTTCCTTTTCGGAATAACGGATCACATTTACAATATTCCAGAAAATCATTCATCCATCCCATATTCCATTTATATGCAAAGCCCAGACCACCATGTTCCACATCCCCGGTGACCATTGGCCATGCTGTAGATTCTTCCGCTATCAGATATGCCCTTCTGTTGCGTTTTCCCATAATACTGTTTAGATGTCTGAGAAATTCGATTGCCTCAAGACTCTTATTCTCTCCATAAATATTTGGCACCCAGTTTCCATCACTTCTGCCATAATCCAGATATAACATAGATGCCACTGCATCTACACGAAGAGCATCGACATGATAAACTTCTGTCCAGAATAAGGCATTGGCAATCAGGAAATTAGAAACTTCTTTTCGCTCATAGTCAAAAACCTTTGTGCCCCAGTCTGCATGTTCCCCTTTTCTTGGATCCTGATACTCATAGAGACAGGTACCATCAAACTCAGCCAGTCCATAAGCATCTTTCGGAAAATGTGCAGGAACCCAGTCAAGAATAACACCGATATTATTCTTATGCATCATATTTACAAAATACATAAATTCTTCCGGACCACCATATCTGGATGTAGGTGAATAATATCCCGTAACCTGATATCCCCAGGAACCATCAAATGGATGTTCTGCTATACCGATTAATTCTACATGTGTATATCCCATCTCTTTCAGGTAAGGTACTAATCTATCAGCGATTGTCTTATAATCTAAAAATCCATCTTCTCCTCTGGAATAATCTTTTTTCCAGGAACCGGGATGCATCTCATAAATGGCCATAGGCTGCTCATACCTGTCTACTGTCTCCTGCTTCTCAATCCACTTCGCATCAGACCATTTAAATCCATCGATTTCAGCCACCTTAGAAGCATTTCCCGGTCTGACCTCCGCGTGAAATGCATACGGATCTGCTTTATAAAGAATATTACCTTTCTTCGTTGTAATGGCAAATTTGTACTTGTCCCACTTTTTCGCACCCGGAACAAAAACTTCCCAAATTCCTGATTCACCAAGTACACTCATCGTATTGCTTTCTATGTCCCAATCATTAAAATCACCGACCACGCTAACTGCCTGTGCATTTGGTGCCCATACAGCAAAATAGACACCCTTCTGCTTATCAATTTCCATAATATGTGCACCCAGCTTGCGATATATCTCATAATGACATCCTTTTCCGAACACATATCTATCTGCTTCGGTTATTACATTTAATTCCTTCATACGAACCTCCATATAAAAATATTTTAGCTTTCGTCACAACTAATTCTTATGAGTAATTATATCATATAATAACCATTAATTCCACACACAAATATGAACAAAATGTCTAGAAATCATTCATTTAGAGAACAATTTCATTTAATTTACTTCCCGGTCCATAAGTAAGTCCTGCATAAACTTTCTGGGAATTTTCCATGACTTTCCCTGTTTTATCCTGTGTTGCCACTTTTGAAAAAGCTTTTTTTAATGCTTCCATAATATGTATCACCTCATCCAACCCCTCAATGGTTAGAGCTATAGAAGCATGTATCAGACATTTTCGCACATAACAATACAGGCTCATTAATTGATATGATATTTCATACCTCATATCAAGAGAAGATGACAGCTCATCTATAAATTGTCCGGCTTTTCTCAACTGAAAACGAAAATCTTCCCATTTCTCCAGATTAAAAGCTGTCCTGGCATCATTCACATAGCTGATCACGATTTCATCTGTAATCACTACCAGTTCACTTCTTGAACACTGGGAAATTCTCAATGAATATTCCCTGATTTTTTCTTCCGTCATAGGCATCTCCTCTACTGCAGTAATTGAAGTACTTTATCCGGCATCTCATTTGCCTGTGCAAGCATAGATGTTGCCGCCTGAGAAATAACACTTTGTGTTGTATAAGTAGTCATTTCTTCTGCCATATCCACGTCTGTAATTCTCGAAAGAGCGCTTGTCATATTTTCTGTTGTCGCATCTAAAGAAGACTGGGTATGTTCCATTCGATTTTGGTATGCACCAATTCTGCTTCGAATTTCAGATATATACTCGATAGCCGCATCGCATATTCCCAGAGCTTCTCCGGCACCACCTGACGTATAAGCGAGAATATCATCCAGTTCCATCATTCTGCAGTCTACTCTCGGAATATCGATATCCATATCCTGTCCTGCATTTGCTCCTACCTGTACTGTCATCGCTCCAATATCAGTTACATGGAGAATTATACGGTCGCCATCCGTCTCTCCTTCCACATCAATGCGAAGCTTAAATCCATCGTTATCTGTTATAACGATCTTATTGCCGTCACATGCAGCAGTTGCGTTCGGTGAAAATTTACTATTTGTACCACTTACCAGTTCCACCTCAATATCTGTTCCATATTCCTGAATTTTTCCGGTTCCTAACCCAAGACTTGATTGTATATCCGTATTTGAACATTCAATCACCACACCATATTTACTGCCATATCTTTTAGATGTATAAGTGAATGTGTCTCCTTCTCTGGAAACTTCCACACCAGTTTTATCTGCAGCATCTCTCATTTTTGTATAAATCTCATCTATGGAATCCGTTTCTTCTATATCCACGCTGACACCATTGATTTTTACTGATCCGGACACTCCGGAAGAGACATTTCCTGATGTATAAGAAGCCTGCGTTGCCTGATTCATGATATGTAATTCATATTCACCTGCATCTACTTCAGTAGAAATATATGTAGCATCTACCCCCGCAATATTAGTAAAAGATTTTCTTCCCAAATCTCCATTTAACAATTTTTTCGTATTAAAATCTGTGTCTTCGGAAACTCTGTCAATCTCTGTTTTAAGCTGGTCAATTTCTGCCATAATGCTTTCTCTGTCCTTATCTGTATATGTATCATTCGCTGCCTGAACACATAATTCTCTAATTCTCTGGACCATAGACTGTGTCTCTGACAGCACACTTTCTGCAGTCTCGATTACTGAAATGCCATCCTGGGTACTCTGTGCTGCTTTATCAAGATTCTTCAACTGGGATTTCATCTTTGTTGAAAGTGCTGCACCTACCGGATTATCTTTTGATGAATTAATTTTATATCCCGAAGATAATCTCTCAATTGACTGTGATGACTTTCTCTCTGAAACCGTAAGATTTCTGCAAGCTGTTAAAGCTGTAATATTTGTATTAATTCTCATCTATAAAGCCTCCTGTCTTATATGTATGTTATCGGTTGATTTCCAGACATTCTTTAACGGATTTTAAAAAGCATTTCGCTGTCCGATACAGATAACTGCTTTCCGTTCTATCCATATCCTCGCCTTCTGCACCCTGAAGGAGATTGTTTCTCCAGCTGCCTTTACCTGCATTTCTTCCATTCTTTTTCATTCCTGACACAATCTCCATCGAAAATGTCTCTGTCTCTTCCAATGAAGATATATGATTGACAAAAATCTGCCTGTTTTCTTCCATATGTCTTTCCAGCTCTGTTTTCTCACAATAAACCACA
Organism: Lachnospiraceae bacterium; assembly: GCA_034172985.1. Classification (GTDB taxonomy): domain Bacteria; phylum Bacillota; class Clostridia; order Lachnospirales; family Lachnospiraceae; genus CAG-303. The sequence goes on along the minus strand of JAXFDY010000177.1, from coordinate 23,458 downwards.
GCATCTAACTTAATTCCCGCTACTGTAGAAAATGCCTGAATCGTGCATTCCAGTTTTCCATAGTTTTCCGTATTCATAGCAACAGTGACATTTCCTGCATTTTTCTCATGAATAAATGTCACTCTGACAGATACCGCTTCTCCGTCAATCTCCATTGGAATATGATAACTCTCATTCTCTGCACATTTTTCCATAAATCTGATATTCTTACTAATATCAGACATTGCTTTTACTTTTTCATAAGACAAATCAATCACATTACCCGATATTTCTTCCGTAATATCCTGCTTCAAGTCCCTAATTGCCTCTTTTGCATTTTCTTCACTCTCAAACTTCTCCAGCAATGTATCTTCTGACAGGTGCGTTTTTTCATGATTCATTAAATATTTTCGAAATTCAGAACCGGGAGTGGATAATTCCATTGCAGACATAATATTTTCCATTGTAGCCGGCAATTTTCCTTCCAAAAGAGATAGAACCGTATCTTCTGTAATCCCTTCTGAAAATGTCTCCCCCATGGAATCCATAATATGCTGGATATACTCCGCATTAAGCTGTCTGTTGGCTCTAAGCGAATCATTATCACTGACTATATCCACCAGATTTCCAAGACTTATTTCACCATAACTGCCATTTTTATACACTTTTTCCACATTTTCTGCATTTAATCCACTTTTTATTCTTTCAGAAAGTTTTTTTACGAACTTGGTAATATCTTCATTCCCGGAAACACTTGTCTCGTTTTCTCCATCCAGAAAACCAAATGTATCATCTACTTTCACATCCATCCCCGTTTTATAACGGCTTTTTACGGATGAAAGAAGATTATTCAGTGTGAATTCGGCGCCTGTAGCTGCAACTGCTCCAACTGCACTGGAATCCAGACTTTCTACCATATTAAGTGTCCGATATAAATCCACATAATTATCTCGATCTTCTTTTGTTATATTTCCTGACTTTTCCAATTTCCAGAGATACTTTGCAAATTCTTCATCTTCTTCCGCCCCAATCATATCGTTTAACCGGGCCAGATTTTCATTCAGCTCTCTGATATCTGTATTCATGATATCTATATGATGTTCCACCAAAAATGCAGCAGTCTTAGGTGTCATCTGATCCCGGACATAGTCCAGTTCCCCCACCATACTTTCCATTTTAAAAACATTTTCCGTGCTCATCTCCATCTGATTATATGCAAGAATCCGTGCAGCCCGCCGGCTACTTTCATTTGCTTCCAAACCAAGTTCTTCCAATATACCATCAATGCTTTCAAATGCTTTACTTATGTTATCTCCCAAATCTCTTCTGACCTGAGTACCTACAGCCTCATAAGTAATTTCTGCTCTGGAATAACTGGCACTATATCTGTTACTTTCTTCATAAATATCTCCAATTGTAAACGATATCTGCTCACTATAAACAGCTCCCAAAACTGCAGATGGTATCTGGCTCATGCTCTTCATCACTTCCATCAGCGATGAAACCGTATTGGTCTGTTGTGCAGTAACCGCATTTTCTTCGCTGAAAAATGCTCCATAATATTCCTGGTTTTGCACTTCAGCCTCCGATAGCATAACAGAAATATCTGTAAATGTTATATTTATTCCTACTTTCTGCATATTCAGAAATGTCGTTGTCGTCATCATCAGTCTGGCTTCTACTACTACATTTTTTGCCTTTACATAAGCAATATTATCATAATTTCTTTGTTTTTCCTTATCCTGACCATTCTGTTCATTTCCTAATGTCTGATATCTTCTGATATTGGCTACATTAAAAACAGCTCCATCCTCAATAATATCATAGATTGTTTCATCTGAAACCTGTTCCAGTGCATCTTCTGCTTCCTGTATCTCGCTCATATGAATCCAATTTTCCGTAACAAATGCTTCCGTTCCATTCATTCCAAGCATTAATGCAAAAGCAATATTTGACTGGAGAACCTCCTGATTCTGCATATCTACATGATTTAACTCATCCAATTCTATCAAATGCTCCGGCGTAACAGGTATCTGCCTTTCCATCAGCCACCGGGCACGCCCCATACTTTCTTCACTGACTTCCATACCTGATTTCTGTATTAATTCCATAATCTGGGGTGTCAGATGGTTCCATTCCTCTTCCGACAGCATCACTGTCGCAGTGTCACTCCCTGTCTGGGTGCTGTGTACAGCCCAATAAACATTTTCTATGGAAGGTTCTTTCTCATTTTTTAATAAATATGCCTTCGCATCATCATTAATATTTTTAGAATCATTGGCCATTTTTACAGATTGGGCCATCGCCTCCGAACCAAGAACTTTCTTCAGCTTATCGCTATTGATGGAAATTGTACCACCTTCATAATCATCACAATAAGCCACCAACTGTATCTGGATCCGCTCATACACCGTAACCAGGGTGTCTGGTGTTTCTTTATCCGGAGCCAGTCCAAGTTCACTCATGGCAGAATAATCTTCACTTGTTACAAGACTTTTTAATCTATCAATATTTTGGTTGATATAATTTAGCATATCCTGTTTATCTGTAATTTCTGTTTTCTGACATTCTCCCTGCCCCGTCTCACTTCCCCTTTTATTATAGAAAATATTACTTGCCGTATTTTGCTGCAAAACTCCTGCCTTGTCCAATGCAATCCCCAGGAATCCTGTTTTCCCATATTTTTCTTCCGTCTTTGTTCCACTGCCATTCCTGTCTAATATTTGATTTTCAAAATTAATAGCGTTTACCTGCATATTTTTCCCTCTGACCTTCCATCAGTTTTCATCTATCAAATATTTCGGCATATTTTCAAAATAATTTATCTGCCTTCTGATTTTTCATTTGCTTCATCAGAAACTGATATCGCATCTGCCCCGCATTCAATTCATAAATACAACAATCTATCAATTCCGGTTCTACAACATAAGAAAAATTTTCATAAGCCCGTTCCAGAGACTTTTGAACTTCCTGCAATTCCCGCTGCAATTCTTCTGTTTTCTGCTGCTCCTGATCCTTTTGCGGTTTTACTTTTTTCTTGTTTAATAAATTCATATGTCCCTCCGCCTGTTTCTTTATTTTATATCATATTCATATCAAACCTTGCATATTCAGCAGAAATGCAATATTTGATTATTGGTTACTTAAATTATTTACTAATTATTTCATTTTATACCATTTTATTCTTGTTAGAAGTTCGAAAATATTATGTAAGTTTTATTAAAAAAGTAGTAGACATTTTGTAAATATCATGTTATAATTCAATTACCTTTTAATCGAACCATTATCAGATATGCATTCTGTTACTTGGAGGTAACCTTTTGAGTAATGGTACTATTGCAATTTTTGATTCTGAAACAGAGTATGCGTTAAAACTTGCAGAATACTTTAATCTGAAAAGTGGATTAAACTATTCTGTCTCGGTATTCACCGATTTTCAATCCCTGGAAAATTATTTATCTGACAATCACATAGATATATTATTAATTTCTGAAGCTTTCTCTTCTTATATGAGTCAGTTGAAGAATGTAACTAATATATTTATACTGACAGAAGGTAATATGGATTCTGTTATTAAGGAATATTCCGTTTTGTATAAATATCAGTCTTCTGACTGTATTCTTCGTGATGTAATGTCTTGTTATGCTTCATCCACTGACAGCGTACAGCATCCCTATGCCAACGCCTCACCTGCTAAAATTATCGGAGTATATTCTCCCGTCAAGCGTTGTGGAAAAACATGTTTTTCCATTGCATATGGCTGTATAGCATCTTTGACTGAGAATTGTCTGTATATTAATCTTGAAGAATATCCCGGTTTTCGTTTTTTTGTGAACGATTCTCCGGTAGGTGATCTTTCAGATCTACTTTATTTTTACAGACAAAATCCTCAAAATATTGATAAAAAACTAATTTCATTATCTCGAACTTATCATAATATGACTTACATACCGCCTATGCAGTTCAGTTACGACATAAAAAATATGGAAGGAAACTACCTTTCAGACTTTATTCAGGCTATTTCCAGAACAGAGCATTTTCAGAATATTATTCTGGATTTATCAGATTCAGTAAAAGAAATTCCTGAAATTCTTTCCATTTGCGACAAAATCTATATGCCTTCTACTACAGATCCTATTTCCCAATACAAGATTGACGATTTTTTTCAAAGTACATCTGCAATTTTTCATTGCTCCATCAAAGAAAAAACAGAAATCTTGTTTTTACCATATGTAGATTCAGAGCTATTTCCAGAAGAAACTACTGCGCATACACATTCATCGGATTTTATCGAGCAACTTTTATTCAGCGAATTCGGTATTTATATACGGAAACTTTTAGAGCAAGAAAAATAAAACAGGAAGAGGTGATATTATAACTGATACAGAAATAAACAGAGTGCGCGATAATCTGATTAATAAATTCGATTTAACAAGGGAATTATCGGATGAGGAAATCTATCAGCTCATTGATAATGAAATAATTGAAACTGGCAGACATCAGTTTATATCCCTCACTGAAAAAGAACGACTCCGAAAAGTTTTATTTAATTCTATCCGTGGATATGATATCCTTCAGGACTTAATTGATGATACCGATATTACGGAAATCATGATTAATGGATTCAATCATATTTTTATTGAAAAGAAGGGAGTGCTTCAAAAATCACAATTGAAATTTTCTTCTCCCGAAAAGCTGCAGGATATTATTCAGCATATTGTTTCCAAGGTAAACCGCAGAGTCAATGAAGCATCGCCTATTGCAGATGCAAGGCTATACGATGGTTCAAGAGTCAATATTGTTTTAAATCCCATAGCAATAAATGGCCCTGCGGTCACAATTCGGAAATTTCCTAAAACCCCTATATCCATGAATGATTTAATTCAATTTCAGTCACTGACTGAAGATGTCGCTGAATTTTTAAAACAATTAGTCATAGCCGGTTACAACATCTTCGTTTGTGGAGGAACCGGTTCCGGGAAAACTACTTTTCTAAATGTTTTATCCAATTTTATACCAGAAACAGAAAGAGTTATCACGATTGAAGATTCCGCAGAACTGCAATTACAGAATCTTCCCAATCTGGTCAGTCTTGAGGCAAGACAGGCAAATACAGAGGGAAAAAATGCGATATCAATCAGAGATTTAATACGCTCATCTCTCCGTATGCGCCCTGACCGGATTATCGTCGGTGAAGTTCGTGGAGCAGAGACTATCGATATGCTTAGTGCATTTAATACAGGACATGATGGTTCCATGTCTACCGGACATGGGAACAGCACAAAAGATATGCTGCGCCGCATGGAAACCATGGTACTTATGGGGGCTGATATGCCAATCAGTGCCATAAAAGGCCAAATCGCATCAGCAATTGATATTATGATCTATCTTGGTCGGTTGCGCGACCACTCAAGACGCGTACTGGAAATTACCGAAGTCGTAGATTACACAGAACGGGAAATTATCTTAAATCCACTATATATTTTTCAGGAAGAAGGTGAAGACAATTATGGAAAAATCATTGGAAGCCTCAACCGAACCGATAATCCTTTAACCAAAAAACATAAACTTCAGATGGCAGGCATTCACGATTTTTTCTAAAACTTTTATGACTCAATTATCTTATGAAAAATACAAACTTTCTTTTATAGAATATTTTGCTTATGGTCTGCTTTACATTGCAATACTATTCATTATATCCTATTTATTTTATGACTCTTTAATTCCAGCACTTACATTGTTTCCACTGATAACAATATATTACCGGTGTATAAAAAAATACTTATGCAATCGGCGAAAACATCAATTGTTGCTACAATTCCGCGATATGATAAATGCTATATCAGTGTCACTGAATTCCGGTTACTCCATTGAAAATTCCATTCGTGAATCTTTAAATGAAATGAAGATATTATATGGGGACACCTCTTATATTTATTATGAAATAGAAATGATGGTAAAAAAACTTACGCTTCATATTCCAATTGAAAAGATTTTCTCCGATTTTGCATCCAGATCTGCATGCAGTGATATTCAGATGTTTGCCCAGATTCTAGTAATTGCCAAACGCAATGGCGGTGATCTTATTTCCATCATAAAATCTTCTTCTGATACAATTAGCGAGAAAATTGATATAGAGAGAGAAATTGCCACATCAATCGCATCAAAACAATTTGAACAGAGAATCATGTTTATTATGCCTCTTGCTATTATGTCATACATAAAATTTTCCTCTGCAGGATTTTTTGATTCCGTATACCATAACCCCACCGGTATATTTCTTATGTCTGTATGCCTGATCATTTATATTCTTGCAGTTATTCTGGGATTAAAACTTTCAACTATTACAATTTCATAAATCACATTCGGAAAGGAGCTCTAATGTTTACTGTTTTTTCTTATTTTTTCTTATTTCTACTGCTGTTTTTATTTTTTATACTTACCATTCGATACAAATCCTCTATCACGACAAATTTAGAGAAAAAAAAGCATCCCTTTAAAATATTATATGGAACTTCCTTTTTTCTTCTGGATTGTACATCCTCTTTGAAAAAAAAATTTTTTCCAAATTATTCTTCCCACAATGAAAAATTGAGAAAAAATCTGCAGCAATTGCATGTAGGGAAAACCCTGAATGAAGTAGAATATCTTTTTAATGCAAAACGTATTTCCTATGCTTATCTGTTATTATGGGGCTGTATATTGTTTGGACTAATCTATTCAATAAACAATCTAAACTCATCAAAAAAAATTGAATCCCTGCCCCGCACCAACGATGAAACATCTTATTCTTTAAAAGTTTCCATAGATGGCAATGAAGAACAGACTCTGGATATCACCGTAGATGCAAAGGAATACGATTTTAAAGAAACACTGGAACTATTTGAAACATACAGAAAAGATATTGTATCAGCTATGTTGGGAGAAAATTCCAGTATTGAGGAAATTCAATATCCCTTAAATTTTATATCTTCCTATGGAGATGAAGGTCTTACTATCAACTGGGAAGTGGAAAATGAAAATCTAATAGACAACACCGGAGCGATCTATCCGGAAAATATAGATGCTGAAGGTGCTTCCACTTATGTAATTGCAACGCTAACTTTAGGAGAACATACCACAGAGTTAACGATTCCTTTAGTATTGGTCCCCTAGCCGGGGATACACCGGAAATACTGCAAACAAAAATTGAGCAGTTAATTCGTGAAAACAATACTCCTTACGACTCCGATGTATCCCTCCCAAAAAACATTGATTCCCGGAGTATTACATTCTACAGCATTTCAGACCAGCCGACTTTAATTTTTATTCCTATTGGATGTATTCTTGCCTTTATCTTATTTATTATGCAGAAAGACGATATTAACAAGCAGGTTAAAAAGCGAAATTCAGAACTAATTTCTGACTATCCTGAAATTGTTTCCAAACTATTATTACTTCATGGTGCAGGTCTGACAATTCAGAATGCCTTTTCTACAATATTATTAGATTCAAAAAAAACATCCAATTCAAAACATTATATTTATCAGGAAATAGAACTTACCTTAAACAAATTAAAAAGCGGAGCTTCTGAATCCGGTGCATATGCAGCTCTCGGAAAACGATGTCATATTCATTCTTACATAAAGCTTGGAACACTTTTGGAACAAAATATAAAAAAAGGCTCTTCTGATTTACAGGATGCTTTAAATCGTGAAGTAAAAGAAGCTTTTTCTCTCCACAAGAATAACGTTCTTCAGGCTGGTGAAAAAGCAGGAACAAAAATGCTATTTCCCATGATTCTTATACTTTTGGTAATAATGGTTATTATCATTATTCCAGCATTTTTATCAATGAATTTTTAAGATTAATAAAAGGAGATTTTGCTTATGAAAACAAAAATATATAAAACAAAAGAAACATTAAAAAAGAAACTCTATTTTCAGGAACTTCGTATTGCCACTCTCTGCAGAAGAAGTCTCGAAGGAATCGGTGTCATTGAAGTTATTCTTATATTGGTGGTTATTATAGGTTTAATATTAATTTTTAAATCTCAATTAACAACGATTATGAATAGCCTTTTTAAATCTATTAAATCAGATATTAAAAGTATTTAATATCCATATCTGCGCCTATGAAATCTATAAATAAAATACCGGGAAGTATTACACTCCTTTTATGTATGATATTTACACTCCTTCTGTCTGTTGTTTTATTGACTATGGAATCTGCAAGAATCCAATGCATAAAAACCAAATCCGAAGGAATATCCCATCTCTCTTTGGAATCTGTAATGGGATACTTTTCATTACCTTTATACGAGCGATATGGATTATTTGGAATACATACATCTGATGACGCAGTATCCTTACAATTAAATAACTATATCAGCAGAAATTTTAACCCTGTTTCATGTTTGGAAGGTTCAGTGTACGATTTATTTCAAATCGAATCTTTTGATTCTACACCTTGTAAAATTTATCATCTTACTGATAATAATGGTTCTTATTTTATAAAACAGATTATTGATTATATGCAATATGGTACATTCAGCTCTTCTGTAAATTTTATTTCAGACTATGATTTATACGGACATTGCTCCGGAAATATCGAAGCATCTGATTTATCAAATGATACCTACTATGAACTTGATATAACAGAGGAAGATGCAGTAAATACAAAAGATTCCATTTTATCAAAAATGCAGGAATTGACAACAAATGCTTCCCTTACTCTGTATATCAGCAGTACAGATAAGGTTTCCGGGAAATCAGTCGACACAGCCTCTCTTCCATCAAAAACCTGCATTTATGATCAGGATACTGTGTTTCATTCAGAAACAGAAAAACTCTTATTTCTCTTATATCTATCAGACTATTTTTCCTGTTACACATCAGATCAGGAAAGTGAAAATAATTCTTTAGATTATCAATTAGAATATGTCTTAAACGGAAGTTCTCATGATGATGATAATCTACTTCAATCACTAAAAAAAATACAAAACATGAGAACAGCATTAAATCTTTCGTATCTATATACAGATACATGGAAACGCACAGAAGCCCGTTCTCTTGCATTTGCTGCAGTTGGTACAATTCCCGTTCCATTTATTGTAGAGGTAACACAATTGTCCATACTTAGTGCATGGGCTTCTGCAGAAGCAATTATTGATGTAAGAAGTCTTTTGAAAGGTGAGAAAATACCTCTGTTTAAAACAAAATCCAGTTGGACTTTGGAATTATCCGATTTACTGGTATTTGACCAGAACACCACAGCAAAAAAAAGCACTCTTGGATTCACCTATGACCAGTATCTTTCTTTATTGATATATTCAGAGTTAAATACAGATTTACTGTTTCGAACAATGGATATCATTCAGCTGAACATTTCTACAGATGATTCTTCAGATTTTCGTCTATCATCCTGTATCACCGGTCTAAAGTATAACTTTACTTATGACTTTCACCCATTATTTTGCATGCCTGATTTTTTTTATAAAAAAACAAGTTTATTTCAACACACATTCACACAAAGTTACGGTTATTGAAAGGAGATATTTAAAATTGTTCTTCACACTTGCTGCCAATTTTCATTTTTCTCTAAAAAAAATATGTTATGCTCTCCCGGCATCTTTGCACTTAGTTCATATATTGCCAATTGACAGTAATGTGAGAACAATTTTAAATTTCTCCTTAAAAACAAAACAATCAAAAGGATCCTTTACGATTGAAGCGGCTATTGTACTTCCATTTTATTTTTTTGTTTATATTACATTCCTATCTTTCTTTCAAATATTAGGATTTCAATCGGCCATACAAATGCGTTTGGAAGAGACTTCCAGAGAGATTAATTCAATTGCATATGCTACCACTATATCAGATAACGTTTTTCTCCCGCAGTTATTTCAATCGAATTTCTGGACATCAGAACTTCGTTTTCTATGTGAAAATTCAAATATACGAGGTGGTACTTCCGGAATCAGTTTTCGTTACACTAATTTCGACACTGAAAATCAATCTGTTGATATTGTCATAAATTATACGATTGATATTCCTTTCATTCCTGGTAATTTAATCTCCTTTCCTTTTGCCCAGCATTGCAGCTTTAAATTATTTACCGGGAACAGAGTGGAAGATAGAACAGACAAAAATGATCCCATCGTCTATATAACAGCCAACGGAACGGTTTATCATACAAATAAATACTGCACTTATTTATGTAAATATGCCGATGTCATTGATTTATCTTCTCTTCCTGAATACGAAAAAAAGAAAAATCGTTCTTATCAACTTTGTAATACCTGTAGAAAAATCTATGGAAGTTTGGAAGATACATTAATCTATATAAGCAATACAGGAGAATCTTACCATTACTCCAGAGACTGCTATTATCTTACATCGCACATATTTGAATACAGGCTTTCTGATGTTTCACAACAATACAACATCTGTTCCCGCTGTAACCAAAAATAGTTTAGGAGGACTGCATGAACCCAATAATTATAATATATTTTATACTATTTACATACTTAACATTTTGTTCCATAACAGATATACACTCGAAAAGAATAAATATACTGATAAGTGGAATCTATCTTCTAATAGGAATATTCTTTAATATGTATTTTATTAAAAATGATCTGATTATTCTTTTTATGAATTTATCAACGGGGCTACTTCTTGCACTTATTGCCAAAATCACAAAAGGTGCCATTGGATATGGAGATTCTCTCATCTTTTTTGTAATTTCCTTTTATATTCCATCCTTTTCTACCTTATATATTTTGTTTTTTTCACTTGTGACAGCATCCTTATTTTCTATTTTATTATTACTAAAAAAATATTCCAAGAAGTACAGAATTCCATTTGCACCATTTATACAAATTGGCTTTTTCATATTTCTGATTTTATAAAACAACCGGAGGAATCCATATGACCACCTTACATAAAACTTATACTTGTTCAGGATCATTCACAATAGAAGCTGCTATTATTCTGCCTATGACTTTTGCTTTTATTCTTCAGCTTCTTATATTAGTTTTTACTTTCCACGATACAATAATATCTCAGAATATTTCTTATAGTTATCTGATTTCAGATTCCATGAAAACTCAGGATAACTATGCTTACAACGATAACCATTACACAAATTTAAAGGAGAGCTGCTATAGTTCTTCCATACTGAAACAAATATCTTATTCTACAATACCTGTCACCTTTTCAAACTACAATCATGCAAATGTTTTGCGTCAATACAAAGCCTTACAGATGTTGGCGAAACAAAATCAATAACCAGATAATTTTATACAATGTTAAGGAGAATATATGAATATCGATTACAGAAAAATATTTAACAAAAATTATATGATTCTCAGTGATTATAATATTGCTGATTACAAAGAATGTTATAGAAGTAAAATGCTAAAAAACAATCCTTTAGATCATTTTCTTATTTATGATACACAAAATATTAACGGAAAAATACAATTTACATATGATATTTCATCGAAACAATCAATTTATACTTTTTATGAAAACTGTGAAATTGATTATGAAACTATTCGACATATTATTATGTCTCTAAAAGCTGCCTTTGATACCTTAAATCAGTATCTATTAGAACCTGATTATATGATACTGGATCCGTCCCTGATATTTATGAATATAGCAACAAAAGCAATTTATTTTTGCTATTGCCCAGGAGAAAAACATAATTTTTACGAATCATTAAACGAATTATTATGCTATATCTTAACAAAAATAAATCATAACGATAATAATTCTATCATACTTGCATATTCCCTTCAGCAACAATCCATGAATACCAATTACACCTTAGATAATTTAATAGAAATATTAAATAAAAACAATATATTACACCCCCAGGAACCTCAGATAGTATTTGAAGAAGATAACAATACTCCCGGTATTTCACCTGATTTATCATCTTTTACAAACAATAATATTATAAATCAAATTCCGGAACACAAAAAATGTTTACCATATATAGTTTACGCAGGATTTATCCTGATTACTTCTGCTTTGCTATTTTTTTCGTACTTTGTATTAAATTTCCTTTCCACAGAATTGTCAGTGGTAATAGGTATAATACTACTTTTAATTTATTATAATATATATCAGTTTTTAAAAAGATATAATCATCAATCTGAATGCGAGTCTATGGAAATTCCCTCTAATGATTCTGAAAATGATACTTTATCTGAAGAAGACATTCAGACAGAATCTAATTATTATGAAGATACTGTCATTTTAGGTTTTCGAAGTTCTGCAAAATTGCCTCGCCTGATTTACACAGGCACTGATTTTACCTCAGAAATCGAAATTTCCTGTTTTCCATTTTTGATTGGAAAAATGGAGGAAAATGTAAATATGGTAATCGATAATCCTATGATTAGCAGAATTCATGCAAAAATTTATTTCAAAGAAAATACATACTACATAGAAGATATGAATTCTTCCAACGGAACATATATTAATAATAATTTGATTCAGCCCCATACGCTTACTGAAATTACAGCAGGTGATTATATTACTTTTTCGCATCTCACATATATATTTCAGTAAAATTTTACTTGTTTTTTCTTATATTATACACTACACTTAAAAGAGAAAATAAAAATGATTATTTTATAGAAAATCAAGAATTTTGGGTGGAAAAATGATAATAAAAAATGCTATAACATTGATTTCAAACAAAGGATTTCAATTTACAAAGGGTAATATTGCAAATCTTTATATGTTTCTAAAACAATCTGCAAACGCAGAATTAGATGTGTGTTTACTAATTGACAACACGAATAATGAATATTTTATTCCTTCTTCTCTGGAACAGCTTTGCGATGCTATTCAACGTAAGTTTCTTTTTAACGGATTTAAAAAAGTAAATTTCTTTTTTCTGATACTATCTGATGATATTGAAAGAGATAAAGTTATTTTATCTCAGCCTTATCCATTCTGGATTATTGATACCATTGGAAAACGTATTATGATTTACGACGATCAGCCGGAAGATTATTATCATTTACGAAACGAACTGGAATCACTCTTAATTTCCAACCCTATCAATATAAATTCAAAATCTTATATACCCTTTGTAACCATTAGTTTAATTATCATAAATATTATTGTTTTTCTTTTTACCTCCTTTCATGGTGGTGAATACAATACAATTTACCTGTTAGAACATGGTGCCTCATACTGGAAATACATTTTTGAAGATCATGAATATTATCGATTATTTACTTGTATGTTTATACATTTTAATGGAGAACATATTTTAAACAATATGATTACTCTTGCTATTATTGGAACAGAAACAGAAAAATTTTTAGGACATATTCGTTTTCTGGCTATTTATCTTCTGAGTGGTTTAGGAGCAAGTTTCCTATCAGCTTTATACTATATGCACAATATGCCCGATGTGGTCACTGTAGCTGCCGGTGCATCCGGAGCAATTTTCGGAATTTTAGGTTCGTTAATTATAATTATGATACTGTTTAAAAAATATCGTAGGAATATTCGACCGATGAATTTGATTATTATAGCTATTCTTTCTATCAGTAATGGCTATCTTAGCAGTTCTATTGATAACGTAGCTCACATCGGTGGCCTTTTATTCGGTATTATTCTCACATTTATTTCTTGCTTATACAGAAAAAATATACTAAAATAAAACTATATTATCTACAAAGAGGATTTAGAAAGGTTTTCTATCATATGAATATCAACATTTATTACGGTGGGCGTGGAATTATCGAAGACCCTACACTTTATGTACTAAAAAGAATTGAAAATGTTTTAGATGAATTACATGTAAAATTTACAAGATATAATCTCTATGAGGAAAAAAATAATATTACAACACTTCCGCAGACCTTAAAAGATGCCGATGGTATTATACTGGCAGCAAGTGTTGAATGGATGGGAATCGGTGGATATTTACAACAGTTTCTTGACTCATGCTGGCTTTATGGTGATAAAACAAAAATTCGAAATTTATATATGTTTCCATTGGTGATTTCTACCACTTATGGCGAAAAAGATGCTCATCTAATGCTTACAAATGCCTGGGAGCTTCTTGGCGGCAAAATATGTGATGGTATCTGTGCATATGTGGAAGATTCCATTGATTTTGAGGGGAATGAGTCTTATGGTAATCTTATAGAAACAAAAACAGAAAATTTATATCGAACAATATCAAAAAAAATGACCTCATTTCCTTCCAGTAGTTTCTCTATTCGTCAGAATTACATTAAAGGCGGTTTACAATTAACTCCGCAGGAAGGCGAACAACTTTCAAAATATGTGTCAGATGATATTTACGTAAAAAAACAGAAGGAAGATATTGAAGAACTTGCATCTTATTTTAAAGATATTCTTCATAAACAGGAAAATATAGAAGACCAGTTTCTTTCTGCCTTTAAAGACAAATATAATCCCCAGCCTGGTTTTTCCTGTATTTATTCCTTTATAATTACAGACAAAGACTCTGAATTAGTATTAAAAATTAATGGGATGACCATGGAGGCTGCTTATGAAAAAGCAGTTTCACCTGATATTGTATTGCGACTTACTTATGAGACATTGGAAAATATTATTAACGGACGAAGTACTTTCCAAAAAGCCTTTATGACAGGAGAAATGTCATCAAAAGGAAATTTTAATACAATGAGAATGCTTGATCAGTTATTTGAATTTAATTAATTCTTATATTGCATATTGTTTAAAATTGCGATATAACATTTTTAACTGCTTATCAGAATATATTAGAAAGAGGATATTAACATGAAAGAAGATAATTGTGTTTTTTGTAAAATAGCTTCGGGAGAAATTCCTTCCTATACCTTATATGAAGACGAAGATTTTAAAGTATTTTTGGATTTATCTCCGACTTCTTTTGGCCATGCATTAATTATACCAAAAGAACATTACAGAAATTTATTTGAGTTGGATGACTCTATAGCATCAAAAGCTCTCGTACTCGCAAAAAAAGTGGCTACAGCTATGAAAAAATCTTTAAATTGTGATGGTTTAAATATTCTTCAAAACAATGGAGAAGTGGCCGGACAGACAATGTTCCATTTTCACATCCATGTAATTCCACGATATAAAAATGATAATACACAGATAATTTTTGACCAAAAATCTTTAACAGAAGAAGATGCTCACAAAATCATCGATTCTATTGTAAGCAATTTATAATTTTTTTATTTCGAAAGGCCGATTTTATGAAAAAAATATTATTAACAGGTGGTGGAACTGCCGGGCATGTTACCCCTAATATTGCACTTCTGCCTTCTCTAAAACAATTAGGCTATGAGATCAAATATATGGGATCTTATGACGGAATTGAAAAAAAACTGATTGAAGAACTGGGAATTGACTACATAGGAATTTCATCAGGAAAATTAAGACGTTATATGTCAGTCAAAAACTTTACTGATCCATTTCGTGTACTCAAGGGATTTCATGAAGCAAAGCAATTTATAAAAGCATATAAACCAGATGTGGTTTTTTCCAAGGGAGGCTTTGTAAGTGTTCCAGTTGTACTGGCTGCTGATAAATATAAAATTCCTGTAATCATTCATGAATCAGATATGACACCAGGACTCGCAAATAAAATAGCAATTCCTCATGCATATAAAGTATGCCACAATTTCCCTGAGACAGCAAAATATCTTCCAAAAGGAAAATCTGTGTTAACCGGTTCTCCAATCAGAGAAGAACTATTAAAAGGAAATAAAGCTGCTGGTTTATCGATGTGTCACTTTACTTCAGAAAAGCCTGTCATAATGGTAATTGGTGGCAGTCTTGGTGCTGCAGCTGTAAATCAGATTGTACGTGAATCACTGGATAAACTTTTAGAAAAATATCAAATTGTTCATTTATGCGGAAAAGGAAAAATTGATGAAAGTTTAAATAATAAAAAAGGATATGTTCAATTTGAATATATTAAAGATGAATTAAAAGATTTATTTGCCATGTCATCTATCATTATTTCCCGGGCTGGTGCAAATGCTATCTGCGAAATACTTGCTTTGAAAAAACCTAATATTCTAATTCCACTCTCTGCCCGTGCAAGTAGGGGTGATCAGATTTTAAATGCTCAGTCTTTTAAAAAACAGGGATTTAGTGAAGTTCTTGATGAAGATACACTTACTTCGGAACAATTAATTCAGAGTATTGATGAAGTATACCAAAATCGTGAAAAGTATATTCAGAATATGGAACAATCATCATCGAAAGATTCTATAAAAACAATTATCGAATTAATTGAGGAAGCCTTAACCAAGTAGAAGGACTTTCACCGAAAAAAGAGAATTGTAAATCATTTGTTTGATTACAATTCTCTCTTTTTTATTCTTCTATCAGTCCAAGTGCCTGATTTAATGCTTCTTTTTCTTCTGTTCCTAAAGGTATATAAGATTCGCCATTAATAATTTCTTTTATGTAGGTATAACAGCCTTCTCTGCTATGCATTGCATTAATCACAAATCCATTATTATTTCCATCTAACATGACAAGTGCGAAACTGAGCTTTCCTCCCATTTCATTAAAAGCATCATATTTAACAATGCCTGTTTTTTGTACCACGGACTTCATTTCTGTATACAATTTATTGATATCCTCGACATTTTTAGCTGTATCTTTCAACATATGATCAATCTGTGAAAATCTTGTTGTAATAATATCTTCCATTGATTCTAAATCTTTTCCCATCATAAACTTTTCATATTTGTTACACATTTTTTTTAATTTATTATTTGTTAAAAGATTCATAACCAATAATATAATACAAAAAAGTGCTAATACAAGAATGATAATCATAGGATCCAAACTCTGAAGTCCCATTGCATTTAATATCTTACTATTCATCTTTTACCTCATTTTATCTTTGTATTGTTTTCATTAAATCTAAAATTCTTTCCAAATCATCAGTGGAATAATAATCGATTTCTATTTTTCCTTTATCTTTACTTCTTCTTCTGATAGATACATTGCTTCCAATAATTTCTTTAAACTCATTTTCGATATTATTATACACAAAGCTATCCTGATACTCTTCCTTTTCTCTCTTTTCTTTTGGATTATTTAATTCTTTTACTATTTTTTCTGCTTCTCTTACACTCAACTTTTCATCAAATATACGATTTGCCAAAGTAATCTGCATTTCTTTATCTTCCAATGTCAAGAGAGCTCTTCCATGACCACTGGTTATCATTTCATCTATAATCATATTTTGTATCTCATCAGGAAGTTTTAATAATCTCATGGAATTAGTAATTGCAGCCCTGCTTTTACTGACTTTTTCTGCAACTTCATCTTGCTTTAAATTATAATCATTTAAAAGCTTTTTATACGCCATTGCTTCTTCTATAGGATTTAAATCCTCTCTCTGAATATTTTCAATCAGAGCAATTTCCATGATTTCCTCATCTGAATAATCTTTGATAATAACAGGAATTTCTTTCAATCCTGCAATTTTTGCTGCTCTCCACCTTCTTTCTCCGGCTATAATTTCATAATAATCTTCTCTCTTTTGAACGATCAAAGGCTGAATGACACCAAACTGCTTAATACTTTCAGCAAGTTCTTCCAAAGCATCTTCATTAAAATTTTTTCTAGGTTGAGCTTTATTTGGTTCCACCTGTGATATTTTCACAATTGTTTCCACTTTTTTCTCAACTACTTTTTCAACTACTTTCTCAACTACTTTTTCTTTTCCTGCATATTCATCATTATTAGGAATAAGTGAATCTAATCCTTTTCCTAAACCACTTCTTTTCGCCATTTAAATTATTCTCTCCTATAATTACAAATTATTCTCTCTTTCTGCTACCTCTTCAGCTAACAAACGATAACTTTCCGCTCCTGTTGATTTTGGATCATATAAATTTATTGGAAGTCCATGACTTGGTGCCTCTGCAAGTCTGATATTTCTTGGAATAATTGTCTTATAAATATTCTGTTTTAAATTATTTTTTACGTTTTCAACAACTTCCAATGAAAGATTTGTTCTGGCATCATACATAGTAAATACTACACCTTCTATTTCCAATTTCGGATTCAATCTTTGTTTTACAAGGTTAATTGTATAAATTAACTGGGATAATCCTTCTAATGCATAGTATTCACATTGAATAGGAACTAATATTGTATCAGCAGCTGTCATTGCATTTACAGTAAGAATATTTAAAGAAGGAGGACAATCAATGATAATAAAATCATATTCATCTCTCACTTTATTTAATGCATTTTTTAATATATATTCTCTTTTTTCTACTTCAAGCAAGTCAATTTCTGCTCCCGCTAAATTTACATTTGAGGGAATTAAATCGAGATTTTCAATTTGAGTAGCCATAATCGCTTCTTCTACCGAACAATCTCCCACAAACATTGTGTAAACTGTTTTACTTACATTATTCTTATCAATTCCCACACCACTTGTACCATTTCCTTGGGGATCAATATCAACTAAAAGAACCCTTTTTTTTATTTCTGCCAAACACGCTGACAAATTAATAGCTGTAGTGCTTTTACCTACACCACCTTTTTGGTTGGCAACCGCTATAACTCTTCCCATTCTTTTTTCCTCTCTATTTAATATCAGTTAAACAATTACAAGTACGCTGTTCACCATATTTCCTGTTTAAGAATTACATCATTTATTTCAAATGTTTCACGTGAAACATTTATTCATGTTTTTAAATGTGATGCTCTTTTATTATATCACATATTTTCATATAAGCTACTCTTTATCTCTAAAATTTTAATCAACTCTAGAATAAATATATTTTATTTTTTATAGCATACACTGCAGCCTGGGTTCTATCATAAACATTGATTTTTTTAAATAAATTTGAAATATGATTTTTTACTGTACGTTCAGTGATATTTAATTCGTTTGCAATTTCTTTATTTAATAATCCTCTGGATATAAGAATAAGTATTTCTTTTTCTCTTTTTGTTAAAGTTTCTATTATTTCCAATTCCCCAAAATTTTCAATATATTGTTTTTGTATTATTTTTATTATTGTTTTTAACTCAATATTATTGCTGCATTCTATAATATTTTCGGTAACATTTTTATACTCTTCCTCTAAATCATTTTCATTTAATAAGCATATTAAAAACCACGTTTTTTTTCCCTCAAATTCCAAATATAATTTTTGCTTTTCTTTAGAATCACAATTCACTACATATAATATATCTTTATTGCTATTAAAGTTCTGTATTTCGTTTATATTATTTATTTTTTCTATAGATTTTCTTATTTCATAATTTCCTTGAAAAATAATTTCTTCCAAATATGTTGAAAGTAATTGAGTAACTATTTGATTTTTAGAATAAATTACCAATTTCTCCATTTTCAATGTTCACTTTCATTTTTTGAAATAATATGTTTTAGTTCTTCAATAATTGCCTCAATTTCCAATTTACTTCTATTTACATCCAAATTTATAAATGCCCTACAATTTTCGCATTTATAGATAATATTTCTTATTATTTTTTTATTAATAATCATCTCTTCAAATTCAGAAGTCTCTTCTTCCATATTTTTACTAATATCTATAAAATTAATTTCTTGCTTTTCATTTTCTTCTGAACTTGAATCATTTATCACTTCAGATTCAAGTTCTAAAATTTCATTAATTCCTTTTTCTATATATTTTTTTTCTTCCTTATATTTTAGATTCTCTTGCTGATATTCTTCGATTAATTGATTGATATTATCTATTCGTTTTTGAAAATTTTCTATTTGTTCTTTTATAAAATCATTTTTTGGTGACTTAGGTGAAAATACATCATGCGCCTCATCTATTTTATTTTCAAGCAGCTCAATTTCTTTAAACAATTCATTTTTTTCTATTTCCATCGAGTTAATTTTTTCCAAATCAACTTTAATCTTTCTATTAATACTTTCCAATTTATCTTCCATATACTTTTTTGTATTATCTAATATCATAAGATAGTTCCTCCATTCAGAACAGAGTATCACTATAAGACACTTTGTTCGGTAAATGTAACAGTGATTGCATAGGAAATTCCTCGGAATTTTCTATAATAAAACAATAAATGTTTCACGTGAAACATTTTCTTCGTGGGCCCCTCCTCAGGCTTTTTGACCTCAGGACTCCTCCCACTTCGTGGGCCCCTCCTCAGGTCTTTTTGACCTCAGGACTCCTCCCACTTCGTGGGCCCCTCCTCAGGTCTTATTATACCACTCTTTTGTGGTTTGGTGAATTTTTTATTGTATATATTTTCATTCTGCTTTATAATGATGTTAGGGTCAAAAGCCCCTAACCATGATACCTACGGATTGTTACGTACTTCGTACTCCCACAATCCATCAAAATATTCACATATCGTGGTGCTTACGCCCCACTTATACGCTCATATTTTGGCGGGTCTCAAGGATATTCACCCACATTTGAGCAAGCTCATGTGGGTTCAGACCTTTTGACCCTGGTATCTTATAATGTAACTATGCAAAAGACTAAATATTATAACGATTTTTTTGAATTTGGGCAACAGAAAATCAACCTTAGTTTCTATGAGATAACCAGTTAAATAAAACTGCAGAACCATGAAAAACGAAAGACAGGTGCTTATGCAGAAGATAGGGGAAAATATTATAACATGAAAAGTATGATATACGAAGATGAGCATTATTAGGTCTGTCACGATGGAAGGGAACTGCGTCATATCCGGACAGAAACAAAACTTAAAAGTTCATCGTCTACCAGCGGATGACCTGTTGGATATTCACTTAACTTTTCAGCGGCATCTAATATGCCATCAGATATTCTACGAGCTGCTTGAGGATTGCAGAGGTCAACGAAGATATAGTATTCTATGTCCAGCAAATCATATTCTGCCGGTTCAGTAAATACTACACTAGCCACGTTCTTCTCTCCTTTTTTTCAATTTTTCTCTTACTTCATTGATTGTACTGGTTCTGCCATCCTGCATTGCCTTATAGCCTTCGCCAATCAAACGATAAAATTCCAACTTTGTAGTATCAACCATAATCACACTGAAGGCAGCCTACCTGAATGCTCTTGCAGCAGGAGACCACACTGTGGAAATCCTTTGGACGGACGGCTCTGCAGGTACTACGGTTACGATCAATGCAAGCACTTCCAAGTACTTGTGTTCTGTGATACGGAGAAGAAACCTCACGAGCAGTACGAGGACATTAAACGCAAGATTAATGAGTTTCATGGTGTGGATAATGCTGCAGTTGCCATCAGATAACCCATACACAGAAGCCCCCTTTTTATAAAATGCAGCTATCGCACAGAGCGCGGATAGCGTTCATTACCGTTTCCCATTGAATACCCGCTGCATAGCTGTTTTTCTTTTGATAACTTTCCCAAAACTCCCGCATGGTGAAGTTTGCTTCGATTTCGTCCAAAATACGGCGGTACTCCGGCAACACCCTTTCGCTGCTACGCTTATGGCAGGTTGCTTTCAGCGCGGTGGCCAGCGTTTTTGTGTTAATCTCTATCCCCGCGTTTTGTAGGATATATAAATCGTAAAAGTCCCGCAGCCGGGTATTGAAAATTGTCCGCGTCAATACCGTTTCAATTTTTTCTGCAAGCACCGTTTCAAGGGTATATGCCCACAGGGAGATATACTGTTGTTCAAACATCAGTTTGTAGCGATATGTAATTTCGGCGGGCGTTATCACGTCTCCCGTAGATATGTCAATTTTCAGGGGGATTTTTGTGGTATCTAAAAATGCGTCGAGGGAAAGGCGCACACCGCCATACTCCGCTTCGTCCATAATATTTGAAACGTCTTTGATCTCAAAACGGATATTGTCGTCAATAGGAACGGCGGCGATTTCCTCTACAATTTGTCTTGCGTGTTCCACGTCGAGGGGCAGATTGCGGATAGTCGTATCAATATCCATTGTCGCCCTGTTTTGAAGCCCTACCATAGCAGAAATAAGCATACCGCCCTTTAAGATAAAATTATCCTTAAACTTTGAAAGGGCGACGCGCTCTAAAAAGCGTTCCATAGCATAGTTTCGGATTAGCAGTTGTGATTTGCCGCTGTCGCCCTTCGCTATATTGCGGATTAAATCTTTTAGCTGTCTTGATGTTTTAATCATTAGAACAGTACCCCCATTATTTCTCTGATTTTTTTCTCTAACCGCATGGTCTTTGCATACTCCATAAGACGGTTAAGGTCTTTATCTTTGCGTTTCATGTACTTGGTTAAAGCATAATTAAAAACGGCAATATCCATATCAGACCGCTTGCGAATTATATCGCAAATAGTACGCTCCATATCGTAAAGGGCAATTGAATGGCCTGTTGGAGAGAGCATTTGACAAATGCCCAGCGTGTGCCATTCTTTTTTGACATAAACAACTTTCACGCCTTTTTCTGTAAGTGTCGGACTGTTATATTTTGCGGGCACCGTTACCACAAGCGGCGTTGGCTCCATTTCCGCCAGATCGTGCAGGTACAGCGCGGTTTCATGGGAATACACCGCTTTGGGGATTTGGGCTTGCAGCAAATACAGTTCATCAGCCCACGCAGCGGGCGAAAGGTAGATACCATGCGCCGCCCTTTCAAGCCCTGTGTCTTTTACGTATTTGTAAAAAGTTTCTTTGGAAATGCCAGCAGCGACAACATCAGCCGTTTTCAAAATACCATTATTTTCTGCAAGTAATTTTTCAATCGCGTTTTGCTTCAAAAAACTCACCAACTTTCATACGGATATTATACTGAAATCACCGTATAAAAGTCAAATCGATTTTGATTTTTTGTGTTGAAATCTTTATGTTACCGTTCCTGTTCCTTTGCCCTGCTTTGGGCGGGGTAAAGAATACTTTCTTCATTTTCACGCAAATTAAAAGAAGGTACTGTATAAACTATTCTGATGCATTATCCGTCAGATTGTTTTATCCTGTACCTTCTGTTATTATAGTCAAGTTACCAATAAACAAAGAAGCAGGAACCTCCCCGACCAAAGTTTGGTTCCCTGCCTCTAACACCAACATAGGAAAACCTAAGTTAACCTATCCTGCAAGACTATGATAACCTTATTCGTCGAAGAAAACAACCCTCTTACACCAAATTTTTATAATGAAATGATTAATAACCTCCAGTTCCACCAGCTCACCTGCCCCTGCGGTCACTCAGGCTGCCTGTCTGTTCATGGTTATTATCACCGTCATATCAAAGCCTCATCCGGCAGGCTTCTCTTCCGTATCTGCCGTGTCAAATGTGAATGCTGTGGCCATACCCACGCCATTCTTTTATCCTCCATGGTTCCTCATTCCCAGATTTCTCTTGCAGAGCAGGTAACCATTATTCATAACTATGAAAACTCTTTATCCCAGGATTCTCTTATGAATGATAATCCCTCTATTGATGAAAGCTGTTACCGCTACATCATAAGGCAGTACTTAAATCACTGGAAACAGAAACTGCTTTCCGAATGTATCTCTTTCGGCTCCATCC
>JAXFDY010000047.1:0-11132 GCA_034172985.1 Lachnospiraceae bacterium | reverse complement strand
AGATGTTCTAAGAACTCTGAGTATATTTTTATTTTAAACAGACGCAACCGATGCAAAGTCGCCATCCATGGCTTCATTGCATCTATTTCGGAATCCATTCCGAAATTTGCTGATATGTATATAGAGTTCTAAGAACATCTAGGCTTCTCCCATAAGTCACTGCCATGCATAAATATAACGCAGTATGCACAGCAAGACTGTATCAGCATGTTTTGGCACCCTAATCTTATAAAGAATAAATAAAGTGGTTGACAGATAGAAAATGTGATATATAATAGTTTATAAACAAACAGTTTAAAAATAAACTAATAAAAATGCTTTCATATATAGTAGAAAGCATTTATTTTTCAAACTGTATTAGCACTCAAAAAAAGAAAGTGCTAACAAAAAGAAAGGATGGTAATTTATATGAAATTGAGACCTTTAGGAGACAAAGTAGTTTTGCAGCACAAACCAGCAGAGGAAAAGACACAATCCGGCATTATTTTGCCAGATAGTGCAAAGGAGAAACCACAGGAAGCGATAGTTATTGCAGTGGGTCCGGGAAAAGATAAAGTAGAAATGCAGGTTAAGGAAGGCGATGAGGTTATATATTCAAAATATGCAGGAACAGATGTGAAATTTGAGGAAGATGAATATGTAATCGTAAGTCAGGATGACATCATTGCAATCGTTGAATAAGAAAGAAGGGAAGAAATTATGGCTAAAGATATTTGTTTTGACATTGAAGCAAGAAAAAAAATGGAGAATGGTGTGAATAAACTTGCAGACACCGTAAAAGTTACAATCGGACCGAAGGGTAGAAATGTAGTTCTGGATAAATCTTATGGTGCACCACTTATTACAAATGACGGAGTTACAATCGCTAAAGAAATTGAATTGGAAGATCCTTACGAAAATATGGGAGCACAGTTGGTAAAGGAAGTAGCTACCAAAACAAATGATATGGCAGGTGATGGTACAACTACTGCAACAGTTCTTGCACAGGCATTAGTAAATCAGGGAATGAAAAATATTGCTGCCGGAGCAAATCCTATCATTTTAAGAAAAGGAATGAAGAAAGCCGTTGATACAGCAATTACAGCTCTGGAGGATATGAGTCAGCCGGTAACGGGAAAAGAACATATTGCAAAGGTTGCGTCTATTTCAGCAGGAAATGATGAAGTAGGACAGATGATTGCAGATGCAATGGAAAAGGTTGGAGAAAATGGAGTCATTACAATAGAAGAATCAAAGACCATGAAGACGGAAATTGATGTTGTTGAGGGTATGCAGTTTGATAATGGATATCTCTCAGGCTATATGTGTGATAATAAAGAAAAAATGGTAGCCAACATGGAAAATCCATACATTCTTATGACAGATAAAAAGATTTCCAATATTCAGGACATACTTCCTATTTTGGAAAATGTAATGAAGGAAAGAAAGGAACTGCTGATTATAGCCGATGATGTAGAGGGTGAAGCTCTTACCACACTGATTGTAAACAGATTAAGAGGAACATTGAAGGTTGTTGCTGTTAAGGCACCAGGTTATGGAGATAGCAGAAAAGAAATGCTTCAGGATATTGCAACACTTACAGGTGGTCAGGTAGTTCTTGAAGACCTTGGACTCCAGCTAAAAGATACTACAATGGAAATGCTTGGTCAGGCGAAATCTGTTAAGATTACCAAAGAAAACACAACCATTGTGAATGGTGCAGGTACAAGAGAAGATATAGATGCCCGCATTGGAAGTATCAAGAGACAGATGGATGAAACAACTTCTGATTACGACAGAGAAAAACTGGTGGATCGTGTTGCAAAATTAGGTGGCGGCGTAGCAGTAATCCGTGTTGGTGCAGCTACTGAAACAGAAATGAAGGAAGCCAAATATCGGATGGAAGATGCAAT
Organism: Lachnospiraceae bacterium; assembly: GCA_034172985.1. GTDB lineage: Bacteria > Bacillota > Clostridia > Lachnospirales > Lachnospiraceae > CAG-303. Next base: position 9,240 of record JAXFDY010000047.1, on the reverse strand, counting down.
GAATGCCACAAAGGCTGCAGTATCTGAAGGAATTATTTGTGGTGGTGGTTCTGCATATATCCATGCACAGAAAAAGGTAGAGGAACTTTTATCTGGATTACAGGGCGATGAAAAAACGGGAGCTGAAATTGTTGCAAAGGCATTAGAGGCACCATTATATGCAATTGCAGATAATGCAGGCTTGAAAGGTGCAGTAATTATAAATAAGGTAAAAGAAAGCGAAGTTGGAATTGGATTTGATGCAGTGAATGAGATATATGTTGATATGCTGAAAGAGGGTATCATTGATCCTGTTAAGGTTACAAAAAATGCACTTATAAATGCAGTCAGTGTGGCATCCACCCTTCTTACAACAGAGGCGGCAGTTGTAGATATTAAGGAGTCTGCACCGTTAGCACCACAAGACCCGGAAATGTATTAAGTATAGAAATGAAGATATAGAAAAGCAGATATAGGTGAGGAGATGAATAAAATTGTTTCCTCACCTTTTGTTAGAGAAATATCACAAAGTTTGCAGTATGAGTATAGGAGGCTTTTTGTATGAAATTTTTAATAAAATTAGAAAAAATATTGAAGTTTGGATGCCGGAAAAATATGAAGATGCAGGAAGATATTGAGGGAAATTTCCATAGTAATTGATAGAAATGTGTGCTATAATCATTTTAATAACTTAGAATGAGCCAATTTCGAATGTTTGCGTCGATTTTGAGAGTGCAAAGCACGAAAAAATCGACATCAGGCTCATTTGTCGGGTAACTCTTAGAATTTAGTGGACAATTGTTGTATGGTAAAGTGCATAATTGTAAATGGATATCTGAATAAAAATATAAGTAGGGAAGTTTTATGGGAAATGATTTGAAGCATAAGAATCGAAAAATTAGTATTAAATGGAGTATTTTCGGCTATCTTTTAGTTTTTACATTTATATTACTCATTATTTTGTGGGTGATGCAGACCGTGTATCTGCAGGAGTTTTATAAGGGAATCAAGGAACGAGAATTAAAACGGGCCGTATCGGACATAGATGAGATAATCAATGAAAATGATTATAAGGACGGAATGGACGAGATTGCCGGAAATTATGATATACGGATTATAATAGCTGATGATAATGGGGAGAGAATTTATTCTACAGGAAGCGGTACTACAGAATATATCAGCAAATTAGATAGTGGTCAGATGATTCGCTTATATGAACTGGCAGTTGAAAATGGTGGTGAAGTGCAGATATCCAGTAAGGATGGGCTGCTTGATAGTGACAGACAGGGAAAGATGGAAAGTATTGAGGGGGAAACCAAAGAATTACCTCCCGATTGGGAAAAACGGGAAAATGTCAGACAGATGTTTGACATACCGGAAGATTCGAGAACGGAAACCATGATGATTGCCAAACTGATGACTGTAAATGGCGGGCAGGAGTATCTGATTATTGCTGATTCCATGATAACACCTGTAACTGCTACGGTTTATGCCATCAGAGTCCAGCTCGTATATATTTCTTTTATTATGATTGCATTATCACTGATTATGGCTGTTGTAATTTCTGTGCATATTTCAAAACCAATTATAAAAATCAGTAATACTGCAAAGAAAATATCCCAGGGGAATCTGCAGATCGAATTTGAAGAGGAAGGCTACCGGGAAATAGCCGAAATGTCTGAAACTCTGAATTATACAGTGGAAGAACTGACAAAATCAGAACGCCTTCAGAGAGAACTGATTGCAAATGTTTCTCATGACTTAAGGACACCATTAACGATGATTACCGCTTATTCTGAGGTGATGAGAGATCTTCCGGGGGAAAATACACCGGAGAATGTGCAGGTAGTCATAGATGAAGCAAAAAGACTAACAAATCTGGTAAATGATTTATTAGATATTTCAAAGCTTCAGGCTGGTGTAAGCAGTGTTGAGATGAAAGCGTATAACCTGACTCAGGGAATAAAAAAGGTTATGGAACGTTATGCAAAGCTGGTAGAACAGGACGGATATCAAATAGAATTTCAATATGATGAAGAACAGGTTATTGTAGAGGCTGATGAGTTTAAGATTTATCAGGTTATCTATAATTTAGTTAATAATGCGATTAATTATACAGGAAGTGATAAGAAAGTAATTGTGCGCCAATTGGTTAACGGAGGGATTGTCAGGATTGAAGTGATAGATACCGGGGAAGGAATTGCAGAAGATGAGCTCTCGAATGTCTGGGATCGTTATTATAAAGTGGACAAAACCCATAAGCGCGCAGTGATGGGCACCGGATTGGGACTATCGATTGTAAAAAATATATTAGAGCTTCATCAGGCAAAGTACGGAGTTAATAGTATTCCGGGAGAAGGAAGTACTTTTTGGTTCGAATTGAAAACAGATGATTTACAGAAGAAAAACAGATAGTCTTCACATGATTGTCACGTTACATAGTTAAGATACAAATGGTCAGAGGGAAAAGAACAGACAGATGGCTGGGAGGTGTTAATATGGCCATAGAAGTATTTAGTAGGTATGAAAAAAAGTATTTACTGACAGAAGAAAATTATCACTGGATACTGGAGAATATCAGTGAACATATGGTGCCGGATAAATTTAATAAAAACGGACAACTGTATAATATCGCAAATATCTATTATGATACGTCGAATGATGCATTGATTCGTGCCTCAATTGAGAAACCGGTATATAAGGAAAAATTACGCTTGAGAAGTTATGGGGTACCAGCCCTGGAGGATAAAGTGTTTCTTGAAATTAAGAAGAAATACAAGGGACTGGTAAATAAGCGCAGAACGACACTTCGTCTGTTTGAGGCTTATGATCTGATTGAACATGGGATTGATCCTGGGGATCAGCCTTATATCAACCGTCAGGTATTGGAAGAAATAAAATATTTTCTGCGAGTGTATGATTTAAAACCGAAGGTATACCTTACCTATGACCGACAGGCATTCTTTTCAAAAGATGACAGGGATTTTCGTATTACATTTGATACCAATATCAAAGCCCGCAGAGAAGAGGTAGGCCTGGAAAAAGGAAATGAAGGAAGATTATTGATCAATAATGCCTTCTGGCTGATGGAAGTGAAAAGCTCAGAAGCAGTGCCACTTTGGTTTACATCGCTTTTATCGGAAAAACAAATCTTTTCAACTTCATTTTCAAAATATGGTACAGAATATAAGCAAATGATACAGAACAGAGATGTCTGTAATATGGAAGGAGAATTATTATGTCCACGACAGTATTTGAAACAACAACTTCATTATCAACCCCTGACACACTCATTAGCTTAGGTGCAGCTTTGCTCTTAGGATTATATCTTAGTTTTGTATATATATTTAGTGACAAAGAAAAGAAATATTCTCAGAACTTTGCAGTCACACTTGTTATTCTTCCTGTATGTGTAGCAGCCGTGATTATGCTTATCGGTTCGGATATTGCAAAAGCAATTTCTCTAGGCGGAGTGTTTGCACTGGTAAGATTTCGAAGTGTGCCTGGAAATTCAAAGGATATTGTAAATGTATTTTTTGCCATGGCCACCGGTCTGGCATGTGGCATGGGATGCGTTTTATATGCAGCAATTTTCTGCCTGGCAGTGGGAGTCGTATATTTCGTACTCATTCGATTTGGGTATGCGAGAAATAAGTCAGAAGCAAAACAGTTAAAGATTACAATTCCGGAAAACTTAAATTATCAGGGCGCTTTTGATGATCTCTTTGAGGAATATACAAATGGCGCAAGGCTGGAACAGGTGAAAACCACAAATCTTGGAACGTTGTATGAACTTGTATATTCTGTGGAAATGAAAAAAGATGCCAATGAAAAATTGTTCATAGATTCCATCCGGTGCAGAAATGGTAATCTGAATATTACACTGGCTATCAAAGATGATATGGCGTACGGCGGATTTTAAATTTCTTATTTGACATGAATTTGAGAATATAGTATCATAATAAAGTATAATTGGAAACAAATGAATTTTATATATGATAGATAAGGAGAAAAACAAATGGCATTTAAGAAAGAAGTATTTGGACAGACAAAGGACGGAAAAACAGCATATCTGTACACAGTAGAAAATAAAAATGGTATGTTGGCAAAATACACTGATTTTGGTGCAATTCTTGTATCTTTGTATGTTCCGGACAAAGACGGAAAACTGTCAGATGTAGTATTGGGTTTTGACAAATTAGATGATTATTTTGTAAACGAACCGAATTTTGGTGCAACAATCGGTCGTCATGCTAACCGTATCGGAGGGGCATCATTTGAATTAAATGGTGTGACCTATCAGTTAGATAAGAATGATGGAAATAATAATCTTCATGGTGGATACGATGGATACCATAAGAGATTGTGGAATGCAGAGACATATGAAGATCAGCGGGGACAGGTCATCGAATTTACATATGAAAGTCCTGATAAAGATCAGGGATTCCCTGGAAATCTTTCTATTTCCGTAAAATATATTCTTACAGATGATAATTCTATCATCATTGAGTATCTGGGAAAAACGGATAAAGATACAGTAATTAATCTGACAAATCATAGTTATTTTAATCTTGCAGGACAGAGTTCAGGAACGATTCTGGATCAGGTGGCATGGATTGATGCAGATGAATTTACTTTTGCAGATGAAGAATCTATTCCAAATGGTGAAATCAGAAAAACAGCAGATACCCCAATGGATTTTACAACACCAAAGAAAGTGGGAAAAGACATTGCTGTAGATTACGATCAGTTAAACTGGGGTAAGGGATTTGACCACAACTGGATTTTAAAGACAAAGAAAGGCGAAACTTCTCTGGTAGCTTCACTTTATGATGAAGAGTCCGGAAGATATATGGAAGTTTTCACTGATCTTCCGGGTATTCAGTTCTATACAGGAAACTTTCTTGACGGAACCTTAACCGGTAAAGAAGGGGCAGTTTATATACAGAGAAGCGGATTATGCTTTGGAACACAGTATTTCCCGAATGCAATTAATGTACCGGCATTTGAACAGCCGGTGACAAAGGCAGGAGAAACATATCATACAGAAACAATCTATAAGTTTTCTGTAAAATAAAGTGACATGAAATGCCGTAAAATATTGTTTTGCGGCATTTCATGTTTTCTTTCTGGTGGAGGAATGAATGAAGAACAATAATTTTTATGCAATGTTGTCAAGAATGAAATACATTAACCGCTGGGGACTGATGCGAAATACAATAAAAGAAAATATTGCGGAGCACAGTCTTGACACTGCAATTCTGGCTCATGCTCTGGCTGTTATCGGAAATGCTTATTTTGATAAAAACCTGAATGCGGAGAGAATCGCAGTACTTGCCATGTTTCATGACGTAACAGAGATTATTACAGGAGATATGCCTACTCCTATCAAATATTTTGCACCGGAGATTAAAGATGCATATAAAAATGTGGAGAAATATGCAGGAAATCAGTTGGTTGAAATACTTCCGAAAGAAATGCAGAATACTTATCGGAATCTGATTCTGGAACAGGATGAAGAAAAACAATATTGGAAGTATGTAAAGGCGGCAGATAAACTGTCGGCTTTGATAAAGTGTGAAGAAGAACTGGCTATGGGAAATGTAGATTTTGCACAGGCGGGTAAATCTACGTTAGAGGCAGTTAAAAATTTACACTTGGAGGAAGCTGATTATTTTCTGGAACATTTTCTTCCGGCATACAGACTTACTCTGGATGACCAGGCAGAAGATGTATAGAGGATAGAAAGAGCAAGGGAGATTTTATAATGGCGAAACCATTGTTTATAGCAGAAAAGCCCAGCGTGGCAGCTGAATTTGCCAAGGCATTAAAGATGAATACTAAGCGTTATGACGGGTATGTAGAATCTGAAAATGGAGTAGTGACCTGGTGCGTAGGACATCTTGTGACCATGAGCTATCCGGAAAAATACGATGAACGATTAAAGAGATGGAGTCTGGATACACTTCCGTTTATTCCGGAGAAATTTTTATATGAAGTAATTCCCGGAGTAGAAAAGCAATTTAATATTGTAAAAAATCTGCTTCACAGAGAAGATGTGGATTGCATTTATGTTTGTACGGACTCAGGACGGGAAGGGGAATATATTTATCGTCTGGTAGAGCAGATGGCAGGTGTAAATGGGAAACAGAGAAAACGTGTATGGATTGACTCCCAGACAGAAGAGGAGATTTTAAGAGGTGTAAAAGATGCAAAAGATCTTTCGGAATATGATCATCTGTCGGAGGCAGCCTATCTTCGCGCAAAAGAAGATTATTTGATGGGAATTAATTTTTCCAGATTGCTTACTTTAAAATATGGAAGATGTTTATCCGGATATTTAAAAACGGACAGAACTGTTATTTCTGTTGGACGAGTGATGACTTGTGTGCTGGGAATGATTGTCCGCAGGGAAAGAGAAATCAGGGCGTTTGTGAAGACACCGTTTTATCGTGTACTGGCATCGTCGGAGGCAGAAGGGATAAAGTTTGACGCTGAATGGAAAGTATCTGATCAGTCTAAATATGCAGGAACCCCATATTTATATAAAGAGAACGGATTTAAAGAAAAAGCAAAAGCGGAAGAATTGAAAAATCTCTTGGAACAAAATGCACAGGGCATATTGACAATAGAAAAAATAGAGAGAAAAAAAGAATTAAAAAATCCTCCTTTGTTGTTTAATCTGGCGGAATTGCAAAATGAATGTTCAAAACTTTTTAAGATTAGTCCCGATGAAACATTAAAAATTATTCAGGAGTTATATGAGAAAAAGCTGGTTACTTACCCGAGAACTGACGCAAGAGTTTTGTCTACGGCAGTGGCAAAAGAGATTCACCGGAATATCAGTGGATTGAAGAATCTTCAGGAATTTTCTGCTTTTGCTGAAGACATTCTGGAAAAGGGTACTTATAAGGGAATTGCAAAAACAAGATATGTCAATGATAAACAGATTACAGATCATTATGCAATTATACCTACAGGACAGGGACTGGGGGCATTGCGTGCCTTAAATCCTACATCAGGCAAAGTGTATCAGGTCATTGTAAGGAGATTTTTAAGTATTTTTTATCCTCCTGCAGTATATCAGAAAGTAAGTATTCTTTGTACAGCACCATCGGATCAAAAACCGGATTCGGAGGAATATTATCAAGAACAGTTTTCAGCGAATTTTAAAGTACTGGTAGAGGAAGGATATTTAAAAGTACAGCAGTCCTTAAAAAAACCAGAGGAAGAAAGTGTTAACATTGATATAAATACAATTGAGCAATTGAAAAAATTTAAGAAAGGTGATAAACTATCTCTTAATGAATTGAACATTAAGGAGGGAGAGACTTCCCCTCCAAAGCGTTATAATTCAGGCTCAATTATTTTAGCAATGGAAAATGCCGGCCAACTCATAGAAGATGAGGAATTGCGTGCCCAGATTAAGGGAAGCGGCATAGGAACCAGTGCAACAAGAGCGGAAATATTGAAAAAACTGATTAATATTCAATATATTAATCTGAATAAAAAGACTCAGATTATCACACCATCACAGCTGGGAGAAATGGTACATGATGTTGTAAACTGCTCTATCCGGCCGTTATTGAATCCTGAGCTTACGGCCAGTTGGGAAAAAGGTCTGACTTATGTAGCGGAAGGAACGATTACGAGTGAGGAATATATGCAGAAATTAGACGACTTTGTGAGCCGTAGGGTAAATGGTGTGCGGAATCTGAATAATCAGCCACAGCTTCGGGTCCTTTTTGATCAGATAGCAGTAAACTATAAATAGAGATTACAGGAGGAATAGATATATGTGTGGTATCGTTGGATATGTAGGAGATAGAGATTGTGCAGATGTGCTTATCGGAGCATTATCCAAGCTGGAATACCGGGGATATGATTCAGCCGGAATAGCAGTATTTGAGAAAAATAAAATCGTAGTGGAAAAGTCGAAAGGACGTTTGAAAGATTTAGAAGAGAAACTGGAAAAAGTGCATAAACCGGATGGACATTGCGGAATCGGACATACAAGATGGGCGACACATGGAGAACCTTCGGATATCAATTCACATCCCCATGGAAATAAGCGGGTTACCATTGTGCATAATGGTATTATAGAAAATTATATTAAACTGAAATCTTTTCTGATGGAAAAGGGATATGAATTTGTTAGTGAAACAGATACAGAGACAGTAGCTAAACTTCTGGATTTTTATTATGATGGAAATCCGGTGGAAACCATAGCCAGAGTGATTACGGAAATCGAAGGCTCCTATGCATTGGGTATTATGTTTTCGGATTTTCCGGATCGGATTTTTGCAGTGAGAAGAGATAGTCCGCTGATTATAGGATGTGGAGAGAAAGAAAATTTCATTGCATCAGATGTGCCTGCTATTCTTAAGTATACAAGAGATTATTATCTTTTGGAACAGGACGAAATCGCTGTGATTACAGATCATTCTGTTGAGATTACAGATATTCATGGTCAGATCATCAACAAAGAATTGCAGCATGCAAACTGGGATGAAGAGGCTGCGGAAAAAGGTGGATATGAGCATTTTATGCTGAAAGAAATACATGAACAGCCGACTGCATTAAAAACGACTGTGACTCCGCGTATTATGGATGGTATGCCATTTTTGGAGGAATGTGGAATCACAACAGAAATGCTGAATAAGTTTAAGAAAATATATATTGTTGCCTGTGGAACTGCCATGCATGCAGGAATGCTTGGAAAATATGTAATAGAGCGGCTGGCACGTATCGAAGTAGCAGTAGATATTGCATCGGAATTCCGTTATCGTGACCCGGTGCTTACGGAGGATGATTTGGTGATTTTGATTTCCCAGTCTGGTGAAACTGCTGATACAAAAGCAGTTCTCAGATTGGCGAAAGAAAATCATGTAACGACACTTTCTGTAGTAAATGTGAAAGGATCTTCGATTGCAAGAGAATCTGATTTTGTTATTTATACACATGCAGGTCCGGAGATATCGGTCGCATCGACAAAAGCATATTCCGTACAGTTGTCAATCATGTATTTATTTGCATTTCAGCTTGCTTTTGCCAAGGGACAGATTACGGAAGAAAGATGCAGGGAATTGACAAAATGTCTGACAGATATTCCTCATCTTGTGGAAAAATCACTGGAAGTGAAGCAGCAGTGTCAGTATGTTGCCTCAAAACTGGTAAATGCCGATAGCTTGTTATATATTGGACGTGGTCTTGATTATGCACTCAGTATGGAAGGCTCATTGAAATTAAAAGAGATTTCTT
>JAXFDY010000042.1:0-3734 GCA_034172985.1 Lachnospiraceae bacterium | reverse complement strand
ACACAGGAAATGCTGTACTTTATTAGAAAAATCAAAGAAGATCATATGATTACGGGACATGATAATTTTCCTGTAGTGGTGGATAGTCCGCTGGCTGTGGAAGCTACAACTATTTTCAGAGAACATTATAAGGAATGTTTTGATCAGGAAGCAATGGAACTTGTTCAAAAAGGAATTAATCCTGTTGCATTCCCGTCTCTTCAGCTTTCAGTTACCAGTGATGAATCGAAAGCGATAAATTTTGATGAAAGACCAAAGGTGATTATTTCCGCCAGTGGAATGTGTGATGCGGGACGTATCAAACATCATCTGAAACATAATCTGTGGAGAAAAGAGTGTACGATATTGTTTGTCGGATATCAGGCAATTGGAACACCGGGACGTGCATTGGTGGAAGGAGTGACACAGCTGAAGCTTTTTGGTGAAGAAATACAGGTAAATGCCAATATCTGTGTACTTCCGGGTGTCAGTGGTCATGCGGACGATGTGGGATTAATGAAGTGGGCCTCTTCCTTTGTGGAAAAACCACGGCAGTTTTTTGTCTGTCATGGTGAAACGGATTCTTGTGAAACCTTAGCAGGAAGGCTGGAAGATGAACTTCATTATCATGCAATGGCACCTTACAGCGGTACGGTATATGATTTAAAAGCGGGAATCTTTATACGTCAGACAGATGGTATCAGGATTCAACAAAAAGCGAAAACATCAAAAGCTTCCGGTGTGTATGAGCGATTGTTGGCAGCGGGTCAGAGGCTTCTTACAGTCATTCGCCATAATGAGGGCGGGAGCAATAAAGATCTGGCAAAATTTACAAGTCAGATTAACAGTCTGTGTGATAAATGGGACAGATAAACAGTACGGCTTCACGTTTTGAAGATGTGAAGCCGTACCATTTCTCTTAAGGCAACAAGATCAGGCTTCGTTCAGAGCCTGTTTTAAAGCCTGAGCCAATTGGTCAGGACATGAGGTTGGTTTGAAGCCACACTGAATTCCCTCAAGCCGTGAAATTACTTCTTTGGCATCCTGACCTTCTACCAGAGCACCAATACCTTTCAGGTTACCATTGCATCCTCCGGTAAATACAACATTATGAAGTTTTCCATCAATCAGTTCAAAACTGATATGAGAAGAACATGTACCTTTTGTTTTGTATACCATAATATACCTCCATTTCTCGTGAGTAAGTTTTTCAGTCAGACAATCTATCGCCGGATATATGCGACATCACTAAAATCAATTGGTATTATAGCAAAAAAATATTTTTAATGTCAATTGTTTGATTGGAGTGTATTATGTTTGCAGGACATGTTATAATGAACGGTAACAAAAAGTAAGAAACAACAGAGATGGAGGAATATGAAGTGAATAAAATCGGAATTATCGGAGCTATGAAAATAGAAGTGGAAGCTTTGCAGGCACAGATGGAAAACGTGGCATTAACTAAGAAAGCATCCATGGAATTTCATCATGGTACTTTGAATGGAAAAGAAGTAGTTGTTGTACAGTCCGGCATTGGAAAGGTAAATGCAGCCGTATGTACGCAGATACTGGTTGATGATTTTCAAGTAGAGGCAGTGATTAATACAGGTATTGCAGGTTCATTAAAAAATGAGATTAACATAGGAGATATTGTGGTATCTACAGATACACTTCAGCATGATGTAGATGCAAGAGAGTTTGGTTATCAGAAAGGGCAGATTCCCGGAATGGAAGTATTCTCTTTTGTGGCAAATGCAGCGCTTCGTGAAAAGGCTGTGAATGTATGTAAAAAGGTAAATCCGGATGTTGAAGTTTTTGAAGGAAGAGTGGTAAGCGGAGATCAGTTCGTAGCCAGCGCTGAAGTAAAGGAGGAGCTGATTAAAGAATTTGCCGGTTATTGTACGGAGATGGAAGGTGCTTCTATTGCTCAGGTGGCATATTTGAATCAGATACCTTTTGTTATATTACGTGCTATTTCCGATAAGGCAGATAACAGTGCAACTATGGATTACCCCACCTTTGAGAAAAAGGCTGCTCAGCATTGTGTAAACCTTGTAAGTGAAATGTTGAAAGTGATATAAAGCTGATATTTATTTCCATAGCAAATGATTGTCTGTGGCAAAAATACCAGGAATTTGACGAACGATTTTGGTTTCAAATTAGACATATGGGCGATATAATATCTCCAGAAGGCCGCTTGTAAATCCCGGGGCTATGGACGGCTGGAAATTCTCTCGCAGTGAGAGAAAATAAATAAGGGGGTAATCACATATGCTTTATGAATGGATGGAACAAAATTTGTTGCTTTATGGGATGATTGCCGCAGGAATATTGGGAGTTTTCTGTATTGCTATGGTGGATCACTTTTACAGCAGAGTCATGCGTGATTTACGCCGGATAAATGAACCAAAAGGAAAATGGACAAAAGATTTTCTGAGTGAATATCAAATGCGTCGGACCCACGAACAGGCGATTAATAATCCTGAAGTTTTCATACGTACCCAGCTGGTGAAAGGAAAAGTATGGGGAATCAGTCTGCAAAAATGGAAACAGGGGATCGGATTTGGCGCATTATTGTGTTTCCTTTTGATGATGGCAGCTGTGTATGCCACCTACCGTTATGAGGAAGCTGAACTGGTGCGATATCAGTACGTTCTGGTGGGAGCCGGAATATTTGCATTGTTGCTTCTCATGAAGCAGTTTATGGGATTTATCAGTAAAGAAGATATTATTCAGGATGGGTTTATGGATTACATGGAAAATACATCCCGTGTACCCAAAACGGATATTCAGATGGACAAGGCGAAAGAGGAAGTCAGAGAAGAATTGATCAACAGGGTTACGGAAGGGATTCAGCAGACGGCTGCCAGCGGAACAAAATTTTCCCATATGCTGACGCCGGAAGAGGATCATATTATGAGGGAGGTAATACGGGAATACCTGACCTGAGACATCTATGTAAAATAATTGAAATAACCGAAAGATAAGGAAAAAGAATATGAAAATCGTTATTTTGGAAGCAAAAAGCCTGGGCGACGATATATCGTTTGCTGCATTTGAGCAATTTGGAGAGACAGAGGTTTATCCTCAGACAAGTAAAGAGCAGATGGCAGAGAGAATCAAGGATGCCCAGGTGATTATCGTGAATAAATTACCGGTGTGTGAGGAAACACTGAAGACTGCAGCTTCAGTGGAACTGGTCTGTGTTACGGCTACCGGTGTCAATAATCTGGATGGAGAATATCTGAAAAAAAGAGGAATAGCGGCATATAATGTGGCCGGTTATTCTACGGATGCGGTAGCTCAGCATACATTTGCTATGCTGTTTTATCTTCTTGAGAAGCTTAGATTCTATGATGATTTTGTTAAGTCCGGAGAATATGCGAAGTGTGGAATGTTCTCTTACTATGAAGAAAAGTTTACGGAACTGACAGGAAAAACGTGGGGAATTTTGGGAATGGGTGCAATTGGAAGAAAGGTAGCTAAAATTGCAGAAGCCTTCGGATGCCACGTGATTTGCTGTTCCGCTTCCGGAAACAAATATGATACACCTTATGAACAGGTGGATTTTTCGGAGCTTCTGAAACGGTCGGATATCTTATCCATTCATGCACCGTTAAACAATCATACAGATAATTTAATGAATCATGCGGCGTTTGAAAAGATGAAAAAGACAGCTATATTGTTAAATCTGGCAAGAGGGCCTATTGTCAATGAAATAGATCTTGCAGAAGCGCTTGATACCGGAAAAATCG
>JAXFDY010000030.1:0-6978 GCA_034172985.1 Lachnospiraceae bacterium | reverse complement strand
GTCGACGAAAGCCGCAGCCGCTGTCCTGCTGTTGCTTACGGTTGCATTTTTCGTGTTCACCTATTGCCCGCCGGATATTGGATTGTTTTGGGATCCTACAGTCGGCCTTTGATGGTGTAGTGCTACCACAGTCTCCACATGTATCGTTGTCGCCTTGTAGAGAAATTATACCACAATCGTTGTTACCATTGGAACATGAATTTGCAAAAGAAAAAGGTTGCGAACTTGCAACCTCATCTTTTTCATATCCTGTTTTAAATATAAATTTCAACTTATATGGATTGATTTCTCCATTCTCCGCTTTTTCTCCAACTATAACCCTGTCAATGATACTTTCAAATACATGGCGGTCAAACTTCTGTAAAATTTCATGCTTACTTATGATATTCTGAAATTCCGTCAATCGCTTGTTAATGTCCTGCTGGTCTTGCATTTTATCTTTTAATGACTGCTTCTGCAATAACAATCCGTCCATTTTCTCATTGATTTCTGTTACTTTGATTTGATAAATTTCTTCATCAATCTTATCATCTAAACGCATATCTACAAGACTGCTCTTGCGTTCTTTCAAACGTGTAATCTTTTTATTAAGGTTTTTCAATTCTCTGTCAGTATCATTATTTTGTAATCCTGCTCTGACATGCTCCAAAAATCCGTCAATAAATTCTCCATCATAAGTACATAATGCGTTATATGCTCTTACAAATGCTTCTTCAATAAGTGCTTCGGGTACTCCTTTGCAGTACGGACACTCTTTCTTGCCATGTTTCGTAGCAGTTACACATTGCCATATTGTCTTTTTGTAATCTGTTCGTGAGTTCCATGTTCTTCTTGTGAGATTTCCACCACAAAAACCACATTTCAATAAACAGCTAAAAGAATACTGTCTGCTGTATTTATCTCGCTTACCATTGCTTCTTGAATATGAACCTTTACGCTTATTTAATATCTCGTTTGCTTTATCCCACAATTCTCTGCTTACAATGGCTTCATGATGATTTTCTGTATAATACTGGTCAGCTTCTCCCATATTATCAAGTCTGCGTTTGGTAATCGGGTCAACTGTAAATGTCTTTCCCATAAGTAAATCGCCTTTGTATTTCTCATTCTTGATAATACCGATAACACCATGCTCACTGAAACTGCTTTCGCCACGCTTATTTTTATATCCAAGATTTTTTAATTCTCTTGCTATGACTTTACCGCCTGCACCCTCAACATATCTGTTGAATATGTAGCGTACTGCTTCGGCTTCTTTCTCATTAACTGTAATGGTTTTATCTTCCTTATGATAATCATAACCAAGACAGCCATTAAAACCAACCATTTCCCCTCTCTGCATTTTCATGGAAAGACCTAACTTTACATGTTCAGAAATATTCTGTACTTCCTGCTGTGCAACAGAACTAAGGATTGTAAGTAATAATTCTCCATCCATAGTGAGCGTGTTGATATTTTCTTCCTCAAACATGACTGCAACGCTCTTTTCCTTTAAGGCTCGCACATACTGTAAGGTATCAACTGTATTCCTTGCAAATCGGGATATGGATTTTACAATAATCAAATCTATATCTCCATTCATACAATCGTTAACCATACGGTTAAAATCCTCTCTCTTGGTGGTCTGTGTTCCTGTTATTGCTTCATCAGCATATACACCTACAAACTGCCATTCGGGATTATTGTTAATAAGCTCCGTGTAATATTTTACCTGGGACTGGTAACTTTCAAGCTGTTCCTCGCTGTCGGTTGAAACTCTCGCATAAGCGGCTACCCTAAGGGTGCTCAAATGAACACCCTTTCTTCTGCTTACTGTCTGTTTGGTTGCTTTACGCACCTGTACTTTTGAATTAGTCATAGTATTGTACCTCCTGTAATAAATTATAAGTATTGTATATGAAACCTTTTTAGGCTGTCATAGCGGTTAAATCTGATATAATGTTGTATTCATTCATCAGCTTCATTTTAATTTTCTGATACTCTGTTTCCGTTATCAGCTTGCATTGCAATAACTGTGACAACAGGGATAATTCCTTGCTGTACTGCAATAATGTTTCGTTCTTCATTTATTTCACCGTCTTTCTTTGCACTCTAGAATGGTTCTCTGATTTCGTCCTCACTTAATTCTGTTGGTTCATCACAAAACAGCCGAAGGTTATCTGCAATGCCTCTTAACATGTAAGACAGTCCTCTAAGTTCTAAAAACTGTTCTTCATCTCCTATATCTTCCTCTAATACCTTGGACATTGCATAGGCAATCAATTCTTCCTCTTGATGGGTATTGTCACTATTCGCCCTGCCTAGCGCATAATAAGCATGTCCTGCATTCAGTAATACCATTCCCTTTGCAGATTTCGTATCATATTTAATTTTTTTGTTCATGATTTATACCTCTTTCTTTTTATTTGGCTGTCAAATTTCTTTACAAGAAGTACTTAAATCTTGTAAAGATTATTTACTCCAAACTGTTATTGATTTAGATAACACTGTTAAAATAATTTACAACTGGTATCATGGTTACTCTGATATGGCTTGTAAAGATTATTTACACATATACTATATATAGCCATGTATAGGTATTTTAAAGCGACTTCCAACGGTCAGAAAAAGCATAAATATTAGACTTACGCAAGTTCTTATTATTTTGAACAACATCAATAAAACCTTTATCAATGAGTTCCTGTTTAGCTTTTAAGAATGTTGGTTTACTCATATAAGAACGATATTTTGCATGGGGGAATTTGAAGCTCCTACTACCTCCACTTTCAAGTCTCATATAGCAATAAATCTTAAAGGCACTAGGAGATAGACTTCTCATCTGCTCCGAAGCCATCAGCGTTGCTCCCATTCTGAAATAACGCTTTTCAACACCGTCTACTTTTGTAGTTTCCCATTGTTCAAATGGAGTAATCTTATGTTTTGCCATACCTCATCATTCCTTTTGTGTTAGTCGTTCAATGGCATTGAGAATATCTTCTTCCTGCTTCTTGGATATTGAACCTCTAAGCCACCGTGAGAGCGTAAATTCGTTGATATGAAGTTCTTCTGCAACTTCCCACTGAAACAATCGTTTCTTCTTTATCAGTGCTTTTATCTCTTTTCCATTCATATGAAATCCTCACTTTACTTTTCCTATGTGCGCACATATAATTTTTATCAGCAACATCATATTTTGTTGCCTTGCTACAGCCTGTGATTATAGAATACCAGAAATAAAATTTGTATTCGGGATGTCACATCACTAGGTCAATTTATTTTTTACACATGATTTTGTTGCAGATAACGGGAAAGGAATGTTGACATGGGAAAACGAAAACATGAGAATACAGTTACAGTATTTGCAAAATTACGAGAAGAATATAATGAAACACATGATAAAATGATATCTCAAACGGCTATGGGGAAAATGGCTAATGTCACAAAATCAACAATTAGCAGGATAGAAAATGGGGAACAACAACCTACACCAGAGGTCATAAAAGCCTACAGCGATTTTTTCAAGGTAAGCACTGACTATTTTTTACCTAAAGAACAGATTAAGGATAAAATTCCAGACGACGCTACCCCAGTACATGAAATAGGAATTACAGAGAATGTTGTTGCTACCTATAAACAGTTAGACGAGATTTCCAATCATAATGAAAACATCCTTGCCGTATTAAATTCTCTTATCGGCAATGGCACAGATACAGTATGTTTCTTACAAAACATACTGACTTACCTTGTCAGTCAGCAGACAAATAATTGTAATAAAATAAGTGAAGCATTCTTTGTCGACAATATGCTTCACTACGTTAATGATATTATGAAGCCACAACTTCAAAAAGTGTTGAAACACAATATAGACTGGCAGAATAGAATAATGGATAGCAATATTGGGGAAGATAAATGACCTACCCCACTACAAAATAGAAAACAACAGTGTATATTTATTTCAGCAACAACACGCAAATCTATACTTAATTTTGAGAAAAACAGTGTCAGAAATCCCTAAGACACAAGGAACTTTTAAGAATATTACTCCACTTTGAAACATTGTACCGCCGGGTACAATCCCTCACGATAGTAAAATAGGAGATACCTCGATAGTGAAGTATCTCCTGCAATGCCATGTTGCATTTTCAATTAAAAATGGTTATATATATGGTTGTAAAGTAAGTTTCTATAGTAAAAATATTATTCTTCTCCTGCAAGACGTTTATACATATTTACTCTACGTTCTTCAGCGGCTAAGTCTGCATAGTATTCATCACCATATGGTTCTTGGGATTTTAAATCCTCATAAAGTTCAATGGACTCTTTCAAACAAACTTTCGCTCTTTCTGTAATATGAGGGCATTGGTCTAATCCTCCACAACACTCTCCTGCATTACTAAAATTACAATCATCATACTTACAAATTAAATCTCCCCATTCGGATAAACTAATCATGTGTGTCTCCTTTCTAAAAAGTATAAAACAATAACTGCTGTCCAATTAAATTATTATATATAAATGAAATTTAGCATTCTCCATCATAATCTTGTAAATTAGTCCAATAATCAGGGTCATTTTCCATATCATCTTCATCTATATACTGTTTTGATGTATCGGGTATCTCGTCATCATAATATGATGATGAATATTTTTTGTCTCGTTCGTATTTATCTCTCCTCTTTTTCTCTTTTTCTTTCCTCCAATCGTCAAATGTCATACCGTCATAAGCACCATTTTGTTCATAATCTTCCATATCTGACATATAAGAATTTTTTGAGAATGACATAGCATTTTCCTCCTTTATTTTTTATAAAGGATATATCGACAAAATATCGCAAGTTCTTTAGTCATTACTAATATCACTTTCTTTTATCTCGTTATCTTAACAGGAATAGTACCTTAAAATTAAGCCATACTATTTGAAAGGAGTACGATTATGGCTGATTTGGATTTTAAAGCTATCGGGATAAAGATAAAGGAACGCAGACAGCAACTAGGCATAACACAGGAACATATTGCGAATGTATTAGATGTTAATCCGTCACACATCAGCAATATTGAGTGCGGTCGTGCTAATCCGTCACTGACAGCCCTTGTCAAAATTGCAAATATACTGAAATGTAGCGTTGATTATTTTATCAGTGAAGAATATACCTACAAGATTGACAAGGAAAAGGAAAAGACATTAGATGATAAAATTATGGATAAACTAAAGTATTGTGATACCGACAAAAAAACTAAGGTTTTAAAGATGATTGACCTACTTTAATCATCTAGTAATGAATACAGAAATTTAACAGCAAATCTTACACCGTTTTCAAATCCTGCCTGTTCAGCGGTCAATACTGCCATAGATAATAGGTCATTCAACGTAGCTTGTTCTCCATCTGATAATTTTTTTGTATATGGTTCTATAAGCTGATGGATTTCTTCATCAGCCTGTTTATTTGTTTTAACTACATCATGTTCATACACAAGCACAGTATTGTATATTTTTCTTAATAAATCATTCATGGTTATACCCTCACTTTCTTGTAATCAAGATATGTCAAAATATGTATTAGTTGGTACATCTCTTCATAGGTTAGTTGTTTCCAGTCGTGCAACTGATACAACTCTGCTAATAGAAAATCAAAAAACTGTTTTGTTATTTTCTTTTGACGGATTAGCCGACATAAAATTTTATACTGACTTTCCGTATAATGGTTGGGTACAACTTGAGTAACTGGTCGTAAATTCTGCATGATAAGATATTTGGTATCATAATTTAACAGCTTCATGTTCAACACCCCCATTCATGCAATCATCATAACAACTACACCATTCACAATAGTACAAGTCACACTCGCCACAAATAAAACCGTCAATAACAATCGGCATACAGCTATTTAAGTATTCGGGACAACTACCACAAGGACTGTTATACTCATTTACAGGCTGATTATTCTTCATACACATAAAACTACACTTCCTTTCCTTAAAATGCGTGCTTCATTACATCAACAATGATTGCACCATAACTGTCTGCTTCAATGTTTACCTTGCGTGTACCATTACCCTTAAAAGTAATAAGTACATGACTATCATCAACAAGGGATAACCCTATAATGTCAAGGTCAGCACATAACAAGGTTGTTTCAAAAACTGCAATAAAATCTTCTTTGTTCATAATCCTCACACTCCTTTAATTTAATGAATATTGATATGACTGCTTTTTGACCGTCTGACTGCCGTACTTTGCTCTAATATCATTCAGCGGAATTTCTTTCTTGTGGTGTCTGTGATATTCTCCGTCATGCCACACCCAAGATTTTTTCTTACTGCACCATGTAAACCCTAATGCTTTCAACTGGTCTTTGTACTGGTAACAAGCAAAGCACCATATCCAACTGCCGATAATCTCTACAGTCATATTAAAGCCTATAATAGCGTTCAAAATCGCCTTAAATTGCTCGTTTTCTTCTTGGGTATAAGATTGACCGTCTGAATGTTGTTCCCTGCTTAAAATCGAAAATACAAGGTCATATTCAGCGTTAATTTCCTGTGTAACCTCAACACTTCCATTTTCATTGTTGGGATGATACATTTTTAACAATTCTCTGTACCGCTTTCTTAGTTCCTCAATCGTTGTTACATTTTCAAACCATTTTCTCATGCTTCATCTTCTCCTTTCATCAGCACATATTTTTAGGCAACAAAAAAAGACAGTTTAAAATGACTTGTCTAGGTCATGCTGATTGAACCATATACAAATGGGTGCGGTTGCAATCTAGCTTTTAATTTCAAGAAATATCGTGTAACTACCTCTCAAAATTTTATATAATTTTTCCTCTATACTGGCGATTTTCAAGGTTTTTCACTCTAAAAAAGAGCATAAAAAAAGCACTTTCAGCTTTTTATAGCCAAAAGTGCAATTTTCCTTATAAATTAAGCATTTCTTGACATGTCTACCACTACCAGTTCTATTCCGACACTTACTGGAATTTCTCTTTTTAACTCCTT
>JAXFDY010000019.1:0-4194 GCA_034172985.1 Lachnospiraceae bacterium | reverse complement strand
GGCTTTTCCTCCTTTAGAAGGACCTTTCCAAGTGAATGAAACACCATCACTGTAATATGGATCCAATAATTGGCAACCATTTCCACAATCCACCCATTTGTCTTTCAATGTATAAGTCTGAGATAGACCAAACATAGAATGAGCAAATAAAAAGAATAAAAATAATGCTATTTTCATATTCATTTTTTATTATTAATACCTTCGAATGAAAAAACGTAAATGCTATGTGAAGAAAAATCTCACTTTTTTTTTATAAATGCTTTCGGTATATACGCCGTTGCTACACTGCAAAGTCTTGGTAATTCTACAACCACTCGCTTCTGGCCTGTTATCTTCGTCACTCTTCCTTCAATGCCCTTGAATGGACCATCTATTATGCGTACATAGTCGCCTTGCTTGTATGTGCCATTAATCTCATCAATGAGTAGGATATGCTCATTGTCGATGCTTGTCAACTTGATGAAGTTGTCCATTGAATTGGCAGGGACAACGAGAGGAGGATTCTTGCCATCCGACTGCATGTTGAAATGATCATAGTAGAAGGAGATAAAGCGGAAGTCGGGCGATGACTTTATTAGGGATTCCAGTATAGATAAGGTTGTACGAACAAAAAGGAAATTGGGGAGCATTGGGACACGTTGTTTCTTGCGCTTGCCATCTACCTCTTTATATGCTGTATGAAGAGGAAGATGTGTCTCTATTCCTTTTGCTTTCAAAATTTCATTGGCTTTTTCTGCTCTGCCATATGATACCCTAAGTACATACCATTGCTTGGTTTCCGATTGGGCATTCCTTACCGACACCCCTGTTTGTGAGCTATTGGCTTCGGGGAGAGCAGTGGCGGTAAGGCCAAAGCGTTGAGGCTTGTTGCCTCGCCTTATGTCCACATCTAGATGTGTGTTCATTTTACTTAGGTGACGGATGCCCGAAGACTCGGTGCAACTTAACATCTATTACTTTGCAAAGATAAAGAAAATAATCGGGAGTTATATATGTAAAAAATAGTTTTAACACGAATTTAACAATAAAGGGCGTTTAATAATAAGCACTTACTGGCACACCTTACTATCTTTCAAAGCATTACAATTACAATGTAAGCTATCAGTAATTATCTTTTTTTGTTAGATTATTATCCAGACATGAAAAACGCCTAATTATTGGCAGCATAGAACGTAATAATTATCAGTCTGAGATTTGATAATAAAGTTGTCTATGACATCACCAACACCCAACAATTCCTATATACGTTTTGTTTCAACATTTATCATCTCTTGTAACTTTCTTGAAACATAAGTATAGAATCCCTTAAAATCATCTTGTTCCACAACTTTTTGCAGTTCAAATGAGCAACGTTCTTTCGCTAAAATTGTCGAATTAATCAGTTTTGCAGATAAAGTAAATGGATATGACTGCATCATTAACATAAATCTAATATATTCATTGATTTTAGATGGCCTAAATGATACATACCAAGATTTTTCATTTATTTTATTTCCACTCTTGGCTATTGAATAGAATTTATATATAGTAAATGCAGCTGCTATATTATCTTTAAGTGATAAAAGATATACTATAGCATCATCTGGCGATAAACATAATACTTTGAAAAGAGTAAAAAATGATTCTGGTGTATTAAGGTCAATACACTTAGATTGGATGAAGTTCTTTTGCCCTGTTGTAAGATACATTGCACATTTGGCTATTATAGCAAGAGCAAATTTTAACTTATCCGACACGTTGAATGCCTTCCGAACAACATCATCTACGAGATTAGGATCGATTGTTTCAGAAATATCAAAAATGTGCGATGTTTCAACCTTTGCAATTGTACCCAAAAAAGAATGAGCATCATAACTAATCAGGAACTGGACGGCCTCCCAATACTCTTTTCCAGATATACAGTTTTCTATGAATGCTGTTATTTCTTTTAGAATAAATGGTGTCTTTGCCTTCCCAAGATTTTTTTCAAAATAAAGACTTAGTTGGGACCATTTCCTCTCTTTTATTAAAACAGATAATGAAATCTCATTGCTTTTATTATCTTTTTTTGAGTTTTCTTGTCTTGTAAATGATGTTTCTGTAGATGCAACCTTTGGCGAAGGTAATAGTTCTATTACTTTAGGGGCGTCCTCTTCGAATATAGTTAGTGAATATATTGGTCTAATTTCGGGCTCTTCAGAAACCTTATCATGGTATTCTTTCATTTGCTCTTCAACAACTATATCTGTGTAATAGAAACTAAGATGAGCTTTATAACTGTTATCCGCGATTACGTTCACACATCTTACAATGATTTCATTGACGGACAGCTTTGTGCCATCCAATTCCATTGCATGAAATAAACCATGTTTGTCTTTAAGAACAACATAACCATCCCTTATTTCGACAACCTCGAATATATATCGTTTCTCAGGCTTGTACAAAAAGGGATATAAGAAAGCCTCATTTTGAATTAAATAGGCGTTCTTGTTTTTGTCGAGCATTATTCGACATGACACAGTCTTTGGAACGACCTCTTCTATTTGTTCTGGATATGCCTTTACAGGAAAGAGATTTCCACCGACTTCTACCTCAAAAGTTAGGGAGTCATTGTCTTGGATGACATTCCTAACTTCAAAGTCGTATGGTGTATTTAATTCGTATTTCATTACTCAGCCTTGTTATTCTATATAATCCATACCCCAACCCTTTTGTGTGATATTAGAGTAAGAGGAATCTTTTTGACTATGGAATAATTTTCCTTTTGGGGATGAAAGATCACAAATGAATCCACAATCACATACCAAATATCTTAAATCACGTGAACGGCATTGCTTCGAACACTTAGGACAGACAATTGTCTTTGAGATTGCTGAACATTTTTCATTGATTTCATGAATAAGTCCAGACATATCACTTAACAATGCTTCTTGTTCCCTTTTGTTACGTTGTTTGAACTCTTGAGATTCTTTTACAATAGATGTTACATCGTTCTCTTCGATTTTATTTGGAAGCTCTTTACCGAAAGAATATGTAAACGATGTTTTATCAAAGATAATGTCTTTACATCCTATAAGAGAAACAAAATCTCTAAGGCTGTGTTTAAATGGATTTTTCTTATTCAATATGGCAATATACTCCTGAATAATCAACATGCGAATCACTTGACCAGAATACTCAATACTGTTTGTGTCAATAGGATTAACAAAATATATGCCTTCTACATTATTTTTAGGCTTTTGATAATCACTGAAACAAAAGCAATATGTGCCTTGTGGCAATCGTAGTATATTCTCTTTTTCATAGATACCTCCTAATGTTATGATATTAAATATGACATCATCTGTAGAAATGTGGAGTACACCATATTTGTCAATGCTCAATCTTATTGTTGGTAGAGATTCATGTTTAGCCAGAATAATGTTTTCTACTCTAGTTATCTTATAATCCATATATCGAAGAGAATATAAGAACAAGGATTCAACATAAGTACGCATATTGTTCATAATTTCTTGATGTACAATGAAAGAATCTTCCTCACCTGCTTGTTCCTTCAACTTCTTAAGTTCAAGCCAAAGTATCTTTAGATATTTATAGTGCTTATGAGAATTTAGAACGTTTGTATCATGATATACCACGGACTCCATGGAATGCTTGGGAAACTCTTCGAATAGTGGAGAGTGTTCAAGCTTTACCAGCTCCGACTTGAGCGAAACAAGTACTCTGTTTGTTATACCTGTATCTTTTGTCTTATCAGACTTGATTGCTCTACCAACCAAAGCATTTCTTCTGTCTATCTTTTCTGCCCATATCGTATTGATTTCTTCAATCCAATTAGCATTTTCATTCTTACAATTTGGACAGACATCTGGTTTTTCCACCCCTTCATGGACATGATTGCAGTTGAGACAAACCCATTTTGTGCCAAAAATAGACAGAAAAAACTTAGATATGTCAGCAGTTTCCTTTATTCGCTTATTCAGATGCTTAATAGCTTCATGTAGAAAAGCTTTCAGAAGCATATTTTCATATACTGTGAAATCTATAATCAGTTCTTCATGAAGAATCTTTCTAGGTTTAGGTGATAGGATTGACATCTTTTCCCAGTCTTCTGAATGGTGTGCAAGATGTTGGTAACTTCTTGTCGAAATTCGTTTTGCACGCCCAATGTTGACCTTCATAGTATTCTTGTCCAACAAAGAATGAGGATTTGAC
>JAXFDY010000060.1:0-3382 GCA_034172985.1 Lachnospiraceae bacterium | reverse complement strand
TTCTATGGCCAATTATCTAACGATTATCTCACAACACTTGGAGACAGAATTATTGTCGATAATGCTCAAGCATATTTTCAGGAACCTATTCCTGGAGTTGATACCCTATATACTTGCAGGAAATTTTTTGGAGTTGCAGATGGGGCAATTCTGTATACGGATAAGTTAATAAGAGTAGAAGAACAGGATGAATCGTTTGAACGGATGCATTTTCTGCTAGGAAGGTATGAACGTTCGGCTTCGGAGTTCTATGCTGAGTATGTAGAAAATAATCATTTCTTCAAAAATGAGCCGATTAAAAGAATGTCTAAGCTCACAGAGAATCTACTCCATGGAATTGATTATGAAATGGTAAAGAACAGAAGAAGACAGAACTTCTGTTATTTTCATGAGATGTTTCAATCGATGAATATACTGAATTTATCGGTTCCAGACGGAGCTTTTATGTATCCTCTATACATAGAAAACGGAGCTGAAGTTCGGAAACAACTACAGGCAAAAAAAATATTTATTCCAATCCTGTGGCCAGCCGTATTTAACCTCTGCGAAGAAAATGAGCTGGAGTACGATATGGCAAAGAATATACTTCCAATTCCGGTTGACCAGAGATATGGCATTGAGGACATGAAATATATAGCAAGAGAAATACAGTGTTGAATTGTTTTGTGAGATAGGAAGTAATCGTTCTTTCTTGAATTATGCTTTTGCTATAAGCCCTTGTCTACTTCAACTACGCCATATTTGGTAAGCTTGCGGTAGGTGAGGGCTTTTTAAGGTTTTTGATGAGGTGATATTGTTAATGAATGCTGAAAAAATATGTATAGCCATCAAAATACTGAGAAAGCGAAAAGGTTTAACACAGCATCAGCTGGCGGATAAGCTAGGAGTAACAGATAAAGCAGTTTCAAAATGGGAACGTGGGTTAGGCACCCCGGATATCTCGATGCTAAACAAATTAGCACTGATTCTTGATATAGATACTGACAATTTATTAGAAGGCAATATTGCATATTTAGATAATAACTGGGTTGGTATCCTAGATATTAATAAGTTTGACACAAGAATTTCTGCTACTACCGAAGTCTATGGTAAACCAATGGTTTACATATTTCTTTCCTATTTTGCGCTTGTCGGCATACGAGAAGTTTATATAATGTGTGGCTGCGAAGAAGACAAGATAAAACAGGTAGTTGGCACCGGTGAAGAGTATGGTATGAAAATTCACTATAATCTGGAGCCGCAGAATGAATCGAATTTTATGGTCATTGATGGACCTGTATTTATTTATGGTCCGAATCTGACAAAATACTTTCAACGCGCCATGTCTCATTCGGTTTCTAAAACGGTGTTGACCATTCCAAAGGGAGACGCCAAATTGGAGATTGCAAAGAAGAATCAAGCATTGGATATCTCAGGAACCAGAAGAAGGTACACAACTATTCCTATATCGTTCATAAAAGATCCTGGAAAAGGTATAGAGTATGAACCATTAGGAAATGGAATGATAGAATTTGAGATTAGAGATAGAGCTGATGCAGTAGATATCGCCTTTTTTTTAAGATTCATTCATGAACATTCAGGAATGGAACCATATAGTCTTGAAGAGATCACTACAAGACGAGGATTAATAATACAAAACGATTAGTGCTTCTATTGAAAGGAACAATATTGGTAAACGAAGAGTCGGTTGGAACCATGGCTTTATGCAATTATAATTTAGATTGTGAGAAATGAAATCAAGCAAAGATCTGGAGCTTTATATTGTGAGATTTTATTATGGAGTAAAGAAGTCAAAAATATGTAAAGCAACAAGATATGTATACTATTGTATCAGATAATGTAGATCTGAAAATTGTAGAACATGTTTTGAAGATTATGCTGGGGATTAAACCCATGATAAGAAGAAATAGCAAAGAACGTGTATCTTTTGATCTGAGAAGGGATAATGAATTATGAATAAGCCGTTTGAGAATAAAAAGCTCTTAATATTAGGGGCAACACCTAATGAAATTCCTGTAGTAAAACGCGCTCAAGAGCTAGGAGCGTATGTAATAACTACTGACTATAATAAAGATTATAAATTAAGTCCTGCAAAATATTATTCTGATGAGTGTTGGGATATTAGTTGGTCTGATATAGAAGAACTCAAGAAGAGATGTGTTGAAAGTGGAGTGACTGGTGTTATTGCTGGATTTTCAGAGATTCGTGTTGATAACCAAATTAGGCTTTGCAAAGAACTAGGTTTGCCATGTTATGTGAATGAAGAACAGTTAGCAATTACCCGCGACAAGATTTTGTTCAAAGAAAAATGTCGTCAATACGATGTCCCAGTAATAAAAGAGTATTCTTCTATGGATGATGTTACAGAGTATCCAGTAATTGTTAAACCAACTGATAGAGCAGGTTCCATTGGCGTTGGCATTGCATATAATCGTGCAGAATTGGAAAAAGCTTATGACATCGCCATGGATAAATCTCTTGTGAAGCGAGTTATTATAGAAGATTATATAACGGACGCAATGGAGATGGATGCCCATTATGTTGTTCTTGATGGAGAAATATCTTTATTGACGACCGATGATATTATAGCAGCCTCTGACAATGTAAAGGATAATAAGGTAGTTCAGAGTGTATGGATGTATCCTTCCAAATACAATAGCGAATTCTTAGCAACAGCAGATCAGCCCCTTCGAGATTTGATAAAAGGTATCGGAGTGAAGAATGGAACCATTTTCTTCTCAGGATTTGTAAACAATAAAGGACAATTTAGTTTCTTCGAATGCGGTTTCAGATTATGGGGAGAACAGGAATTTAACTATGACTACAAAAAAGTAGGAATAAATTACCTAGATGCATATCTTTATCACGTGTTCAATGGTAATTCTAATGGAATTCTATTCAACCCAAACCCCACTCCGACACTTAAGGGTGTTTCACTTAATCTGTACGTTACCGGAGGTACTATTGCAAAACTTCAGGGTATTAAAGAGTTAGATGGTAATAAAGATTGCTTTCTATGTTTGGTTGATTCCTATGTCGGCCAAAAGTGTACATTCGATAATGCGATACTTACAAAAGCCGGTCTGGTTGGGTTTGCAAATGAAGATCCAAGAGAGCTAAAAAAAGACATTGATGAAGCGTATGAGAGTGTCGTAATCGAAGACGAAAATGGAAAAAACATGTTATACGACAGATTGGATACACAGAGAATAATAGATTGGTGGGGATAAAACATGGAACTCATATTATCAATAGCATTTGGAGTATGGTATGTAATAGCAGCTCTCTTCTATGCATACATCACGAAGAAAGGGGACTAGCCAATGAATGCATACTTAATAGGAACAATACTGGCTATCATCATCTTTGTAATCATCGGTGT
>JAXFDY010000110.1:0-35215 GCA_034172985.1 Lachnospiraceae bacterium | reverse complement strand
TTTTCAAATATTTCATGCTCATTACTTTTTCTCTGATAATGCCTTGAGATTACCGCATTCACTCTCATCATTAATTCTTTTGGAGAAAATGGCTTTACCACATAATCATCAATTCCCAATTCAAATCCGTGAATTTTATCGTACTCCTCCCCTCTGGCTGATAACATAATAACTGGAATATCTTTTGTTTTTCTTATTTCCCTGCAGGTAGAAAATCCATCCAGCTCTGGCATCATAATATCCAGAATAATCAGATCAAAATCTTCATTTCTGCACATTTTTACTGCATCCATTCCGTTTTCCGCCTCTTTTATTTCGTATCCCTCAAATTCTGCATATTTTTTTATAATCAGGCGAATTTTTTCTTCATCATCAACAATTAATAATTTTCTCATTATATTTTTCACTCCATTTTGTGCTCAATATTTATGTAAATGCAACCACTCTGAAAGAGTGATTGCATAGGAAACATAAAGGTATGTACAAAATATATCTTGTACATACCTTTCAAATTTATCCATTCACAAGTTTGTCTTCTACATTCCCAGAAGAGTCTTAACTGTTTTTTCCATATCTGCAACTTCACATACAGTATTATGACGAACTTCTGCATTTCTTATCTCTTCTATTGCATTTGGAACTTTTACGTTTCCGATTTTACTTAATTCATCCACAAGTTCAAAATCACCCATAGCATCATATTTTTTATCAATGGCATTCATAACGCTTCTTGTGAATTTAAACGGACTAGCTGTAGACGCAATGATAGAAGGTGTTTCATCTTTTGTCTCTTCTTTATATTTTTTATAAACATCTGCTGCCACAGCTGTATGAGTATCAATCACATAACCTGTCTGCTCATAGAGATTCTTAATAAATTCTGCTGTTTCTGCTTCTGTAGCATAATTGCCATAGAAATCTTTCAATCCCTCTTTCATCTCTTCTGTAATAGTATACTTACCATTTTCTGCTAATTGCTTCATCAGTGACTGATTGACAGCATCATCATTTCCTGCTACGCGATAAATCAGTCTTTCCAAATTACTTGAAATCAGAATATCCATAGAAGGAGAATTTGTCAGAATAAACTCTCTGTTCTTATCATATGTACCTGTAGAGAAGAAATCAAATAATACTTTGTTATCATTTGATGCACAAATTAACTTTGCAATCGGGAGGCCCATATTCTTTGCATAGAATGCAGCTAAAATATTACCAAAGTTTCCGGTTGGAACTACAACATTAATCTTATCTCCATCTTTGATTTCGCCTTCTGCAACTAATTTTGCATAGGCATATACATAATATACCACCTGTGGAATCAGACGTCCGATATTAATAGAATTTGCTGATGAGAACTGGAATCCTTTACTATCCATTTCTTTTGCCAATTCCTTATTTCCAAAGATAGCTTTCACGCCACTCTGTGCCTGGTCAAAATTACCATTTATACCCACTACAAAAGTATTATCCCCTTTCTGGGTAACCATCTGTTTCTCCTGAATCGGGCTTACACCACCCTTTGGATAAAATACGATGATTTTTGTATGTTCTACATCTGCAAAACCTGCCAATGCTGCTTTACCGGTATCTCCTGATGTTGCAGTCAAAATAACAATATCATTCTTTACATTATTTTTCTTTGCTGATGTTGTAAGAAGATGTGGCAAAATAGAAAGTGCCATATCTTTAAATGCGATTGTAGCACCATGAAACAACTCCAGATAATATGCTCCATCTGCCTTTACGATAGGTGCTATTTCCTCTGTATCAAACTTTGTATCATATGCTTTGTTAATGCAGTTCTTTAATTCCTCTTCTGTGAAATCCGTAAAAAACTTACTCATTACCTCATATGCAACTTCCTGATAAGTCATCTTGGATAATTCCTGAATGGATTTTCCAAGTGACGGAATTGTAACAGGTACAAATAAACCGCCATCATCTGCAAGTCCCTTTAAAATCGCCTGTGATGCTGTTGCTGTTTGATTACTTCTTGTACTCTTATACATTAATTCCATTGTAATACCTCTTTCTTCATATGCAAGCTGTATAGCCTTAGCTTATACATGCATAACTTCCCTATTATCATATTTATGTAGGCGACAGTGAAACAATTGTTTCTCTAGTGCATACATGTTTTATCATATCATAGTTTTTCTCATAAAACAAGATAGTTTTCTATTTTTATACATTTTTCCCTTGCATCTTATTCTCATGCTGTGTTATTCTGTATGAAACAGTTCTTTATCATACACGAAACAGGAGGCATAGGTGATATGGAAAAAGGTGTGTTTCAAGCTGTCAAAAAAGATGGTACCGTCTACTATCGTGCATCATTTACATTCCGCAGTAAACATGTCAGTCTCGGAAGCTTTTCCGATGAAGCAACTGCACATCAGGCATATCTTGAGGCTCTGATGATTACCTCTGATGATAAGATTTCTTTGGAAAATTATCACGCAGATCAGCATGTGCTTGCATTTTCAAAATGGGTTACCCTGATTAATTTCCGTGACAATCATCTCTATTTTAAAACACCCATTTATCTTCATCCAAAATATTTTGATTATTACCTGACTGAGACCCATGTATTAAAATTTGATGTTGATGACCTTTTCTTCTATTCCACCCATACCATTATGCATCGGGGAGGCCATCTTTTTGTATCCGATTATGGTATGCAACTGAACATTTTAAACCGGTATGGCATAAAAAATTTTGCTGTACCCGGCAAAGATTATCGTTTCGTCAATGGTGATAACTCGGATTTCCGTTATAAAAACATCGATATTATTAACCGTTATTATGGTGTCAAAAAACAGGAAG
This sequence comes from Lachnospiraceae bacterium, assembly GCA_034172985.1. Classification (GTDB taxonomy): domain Bacteria; phylum Bacillota; class Clostridia; order Lachnospirales; family Lachnospiraceae; genus CAG-303. Next base: position 32,386 of record JAXFDY010000110.1, on the reverse strand, counting down.
AAAACGGTCGCATTTCCTATCTTTCCAAAATACATATTAATGGAGACTTTTTGATTGGAAGATTCCGAAGTGAAACAGATGCTGCTATTGCCTACAACAAAGCAGTTGATACATTAACCGGAAATGGGATTCAGATTCAATATACAAAAAATTATATTGATGGTATGAGTTCTCAAACTTATCTGGATACATACGAAAAGATTCGATTGCCAAAAAAGATCAGGGATTATAATCCCTGATCCTCCATCCATGCAAGAATAGCATCCGCTGCTGCTTCTGCATAAGCTTCTTTATTTTCTTCATAATCTGTAATATCTGATTCATTTAATACAGATCCCATCCCCAGTACAAAGCTTGGTCCAATACAAAACTCATTTGTCGGATAATCACTATTTGTAGATTCTGCAGTACCTGCATCTACTTCATTCACCTTTGCACCGGCTTCTTCCAGTGCAGACAAAACTCCATCTGCTACTGCATCTGATGATGCAGGTCTCTTATGATGTACCCATGCAGTCATTCCCCTTGTTTCATCGTCACCATCATAAGTATCACGATTAATTTCGATCATCAGGTCCGCATATACATTATTGGCCATATCTGTCCGTTCTTGTTCATCTACATTGGAATTATCTTCTCTTGTCATATAGACAATCACATTCCGCTTATTGAGCTCGGACTTTAACAACTGGGCAAACTCCAGATTATATTCACTCTCTGTCATTTTGCTCTCTGTCTCTGAAGTATTTCCCTTCGCATATCCACCCAGAGCAGGATCCAGACAGACAATCCTTTCCCCGTCATCCTGATATGCATCAGCACTTGCATCCGGATCTCTCTCTGGAATATTTGCCAGAGTTGTCAGTTCTTCCTCTGCATTATTTTCTGATGTACTGGTTTCCTGTACCTGACTTGTAGCAGCCGCTGCCTCGGCTTCTGCCTGTTTTTTTTCCAAATAACTTCTATGCTGGGTCAACCCAATCATAATCATAGCTTCAAGCACAATGATTAAAAATAAAATCATCTGTGGCTTGTACCTTTTCATTAAACTATTCTTCATCCCTTAACTCCCAATCACACTATCTTATTTATTGTTGATATAATTTATCAAGCCTTCAGAATTAATAATTTTCTGCATAAACTCAGGGAATGCCTGACCTTTGTATTCTGTTCCTTTTGTCTTGTTATATATCATTCCATTATCAAAATCCACTTCTACTATATCACCGGCATCGATTCCCTGTGCAGCTTCTTTTGATTCAATAATCGGAAGTCCGATATTGATTGCGTTTCTGTAAAAGATTCTTGCAAATGTTTCTGCAATCACACAGCTTACACCTGCAGCCTTGATAGCAATCGGCGCATGCTCTCTGGATGAACCACAGCCAAAGTTTTTATTTGCCACAATGATGTCACCCTTCTTAACATTTTTTACAAAATCCACATCAATATCTTCCATGCAATGTTTTGCCAAATCTGACGGGTCAGGTGCATTTAAATATCTTGCAGGAATAATTACATCAGTATCTACATTATCTCCAAATTTGAAAACGGTTCCGTTTGCCTTCATTATACCTTTCCTCCTATAAACCTAATTCACAAGGACATGATATTTTTCCTGTGATTGCTGATGCAGCCGCTACTGCAGGACTTGAAAGATATACTTCTGATTCAGGATCTCCCATACGACCTACAAAATTTCTGTTTGTTGTAGCTACTGCTCTTTCTCCCTTGGCAAGAATACCCATATGTCCGCCAAGACATGGTCCACAGGTAGGTGTACTTACTGCTGCGCCTGCTTTAATAAAGATGGATACAAGTCCTTCTTCAATCGCCTGAAGATAGATTTTCTGTGTTGCAGGAATGATAATCGTTCTGACTCCCTTTGCCACATGTCTTCCTTCCATTACTTTTGCTGCAATTCTTAAATCCTCCATACGTCCATTTGTACAGGAACCGATGACTACCTGATCAATCTTTATGTCACCTACTTCATCAATCGTTCTTGTATTCTCAGGAAGATGCGGAAATGCTACCGTAGGCTTTAACTCATCCAGATGAATCACATAAGTTTCTTCGTATTCTGCATCTTCGTCTGCTTCGTATACTTTATATTCTTTATCAGAATGTTCTTTTATGTACGCAATGGCTAGATCATCAACCGGGAAGATACCATTCTTCGCACCGGCTTCAATGGCCATGTTTGTCATGGCAAATCTATCATCCATGGTCAGATACTGGATACCATCGCCTGCAAATTCCATTGATTTATATAATGCACCATCCACACCAATCAACCCAATAATGTGAAGAATTACATCCTTTCCGCTAACCCATTTAGCCGGTTTTCCTGTAAGTACAAATTTCAGAGCAGCCGGTACTTTAAACCATGCTTTACCGGTAGCCATACCTGCAGCCATATCAGTTGATCCAACACCTGTCGAAAATGCACCTAATGCACCATATGTACATGTATGAGAATCGGCTCCGATTACCACATCACCGGCAACTACCAGACCTTTTTCTGGAAGAAGTGCATGTTCAATACCCACTTCACCTGTCTCGAAAAAGTTTGTAATATTATTTTTAATTGAAAATTCTTTTGCACATTTACAAAGCTCAGCTGACTTGATATCCTTGTTTGGAGTAAAATGATCAAGAACAATCGCTATCTTATCTTTATCGAAAACTCCATCTGTGTTCATTTTTTTCATTTCTCCGATTGCAACAGGAGAAGTAACGTCATTACCTAATACTAAATCCAAATCTGCCTCTATCAACTGACCTGCTTCTACTTTCTCAAGTCCGCAGTGTGCTGCCAGTATTTTCTGGGTCATTGTCATTCCCATGATTTATTTCCTCCTTAACTTATAAAATCACATTAAAAGTAATTCTAACACACTTATTTTCCATTGTAAAGTCTTATACTATGGCATTTTCTTTTTCTTCCACAATCTTCAAAATATCCGATGCAAGCTGTGGTTCATCTTTGATCAAATTCTTTACCTTCTGTTTATACTTTTCACTTCTTTTCTTATTGTAATCCAATGTTTTTCTCAAACCTTTTTTTCTTCGATTCAGATTATTCACCAGATCATCCATGACATTTTCGTCTAATATGGCATCCATCTGAAATGACCATACCGATTCATCATAAAGTCTCAAAGTATGTATATGATCCTGAAACTGTCTTTCTGCCTGATAGAGTTCATCTGTCATTTTTGTATAGGCTTCCTGCTCCTTTTTTGCTGTCAGATACAATCTCCAGTAATTATTCAGTTCATATGCACTATGTATTTCCAGTTTATCATAAACATAATCTATGCGATTTTTTACATTTACATATAAGAGGCGATATTTATTCAACAGTCTCACAGCTTTATTGATCTTCCGTTCAATAACTTTTATTTCCCTGGCAGAATTCTGATATCCCACAACCACACCAGCCAGGCAAACCGCCGCTAATGCTACTGTAATCATGATACCGATTGTAAAATCATATTCGCTGTTCAAATGAAAATAAAAAAGAGGACCCATAGCCAGCATGGTTGCAGCAAGCACCAATACGGCAATCTTACCTGCCATCTGCAGCTTTTTCTCACATTCTTTTTTCTCATAATTCAAGGCGGCCTTTTCACCTTCGATATTATGAAGATCTGTTTTTAATGACTGCATGTAATTTTCATCATCATGAAGCTCTTTTAAAATGGACTGCATATTTTTCTCATTTGCCTGAATATACCGGTATTTCTGTTCCGGAATTTTTGTACCAAAATTACGATAGCTTTCCTTATCGTTTTTCAGATTTTTGATTCTCCTGGTAATATAGATCAGCTCATCCTTTGCCTTTTCATCCTGTTCGCGAATAATGCGTATATCCTCGAGATACCCATTGACTGCCTTATATTCTTTCTTTGCATCTGCGGCTCTTTTCGATGCTTCTAAAATCTGATCACAGCAGTCTTCCACAAATAATAATTTTTCTTCTTTATTTGTCAAATATACTGTATCATCTACATCATCCGGGCTGTCCTCTTCTTCCGCTTCATTTTCCGTATAATGGGGATAATTTTCCAACTTCTCGAACTCATCTAAACGATAATTACCGTTCCACATATTGTTGAATTCTTTTTCCTCATCCTTTTTTTTCTTCCTTTTTCCAAAAAATAAACCCATATCTACTTAGACTGCCTTTCTCTTTCCTGTTCCCGGTACTCTTTTTTCCACTCTGCAATAAGAATACTTACATCCTCGTAATATTTTGCAATATCATTCTGGCATTCTGATGACATACGCTCTTTCAAAGCAAGCGTCTCTCTGCCTAACTCAATATTTTTTTCTTCTCTGGCAATAACTTCCTCATATCTGCGAAACAATTCTTCCGGAATATTGTGTTTAAATATCATCTGTTTTTTTAAATCCTGCAACTGTTTTTCCTGTATCGGATTCATGTCTTTTCCCGCCATAATCAGTGCGCAAATGAGATTATCCATATACTCCTGCTGTTCCCTGATTTCTAATGCCCGGTCAAAGCATTCCAGTGCCTCCTCGTATTGAAAACATTCCGCATGAATAACGCCTATATTATTCCATGCATCCGCCTGATTTTTCTCTGATACATTTAATGTATGATCTTCTATCAAACGACGATATCCCTGTAAAGCTTCTTTCCACTTTCCATTTTCGTGAAGAATATCTGCTCTCACTTTAATATTTTCTGCCGGAGTACGTCTCATAACTCCACCGAACTCCAGCTTTATCTCTTCCTTTTCCTCTTCCGAATAATAATCAACTGCCATAATCACATCCAAGGCAAGACAAATATAATGTTTTCCTCCAAGAATATCCATATTCAGTTTCTGAATCAAAGGTTCCTGTTCCATTCCTTTTAAGAACTCAAAAAATGCTTCATTAAAAAACTCTTTATTAATGGAATAAATATTATGATACAGATAATAACATAATTCTTCCATGGAATACAAGCTGATATCTGAAATTTCAACAGGAAGGGAAACACCCTGCTTTTTTTTCGTCAAAATTAATCCACTCATAGTGCCTCCTATTTATAGAGATATCCTTTTCCTGATTACTTTACCGGAAGGTTTGATAAAATCACCAAACCCTCTGTCTTCAACCATTATCTCAAGATAATTGCTCCCATCATATTCCAGACTGACAGCAATACACATCGTCTTATCATCCCGCAATGGAAATTCCTGCAATGATAGATCAAACAGTTCTCTGTCTTTATGAAATGGTGCAGTAATCACAAAAGAAACATGATCTGCATGATCCAGAATAAATTCCGCCGTATTTCCAGCCTCTGTCCAAGTAACTCCTGCCGGTGACAGCAGATAGTCTTCCTTCTGCCCTTTCACTAAACGTTGTATTGCCACATTGACACTGGTCCTGCCCTCACAATAAATCGCCCATTCTTCCGCCTGGTTTTTTAAAGTACTTGCAGCTGCGCCATCCGCATAAAGATTAAAACCTTTAAATGCCCTTCGCTTTCTGCATATTTCTCTGATAGATTTCTGATACCAATTTTCGTAAAAACCAATCCCCGTAAAGAATACGCTGCTTACAATATGATTTTTGTAATCGTCCGAAAGATATCTGCTGAATTTTTCATCTGCCCCATCTTGTCCCTCTGCGCTCTGTAAATTCTCATACTGTAACAGCCATGACAAATCTTCCGTTTCCACAAATATGGTATTTCTATTTTTTTCTCTGCGCTTAGTCAGATTTCTGCAAATAAATCCTTTTTCATCTAATGAAAACAAAGTTACATCATTAGCCCATAATTCTCTTTTACTATGAAGCACATAATAAGCAAATGTCTCTGAATGATTCAAAAACTGTATCTTTCCCGCTTTAATCTCTTCAGAAGCACAAATATTCTTCATTGTCTGCACAAAGGAGCGATTGATTGTCTCTGTAGTAACAACCAGATTCTCTACGCTTGAAAAACCGATAATTTCTTTTGCTTTGCGATATAATTCCACAAAAAACAGTTTCATCAATTCTTCGCCGGTATATTCCCTGTTCTCTATATATTTTGTTTCGTTTTTAACATAAATTTCAAATAAGGAATTAACAAGATTCATCCTGCCATTTTCCTCGTTTTCCGAAGCAAAAAATGCTTCATCGCCAATCAGCCACTCATCTGTTTGTTTCCTTTTATACAATACCAGAGGAATTACATACTTTCCATCATCTGCACTGATGCTCATGGATTTTGGCTCTGCATTTTTACTCTCAACATAGGAAAGACTGGAAAAACCAGTTGAAAAGTCTATTCCTATTGCATATAATATCGTCTCTTCCATTATTTTCACCATACCTGTCTCAAAACCAAGGTCAATTAATCATAAAAATACTATGATTTAGTTTTTTCTTAACATGATAATCAACTGCAAGCTCATTTAAGGTTTTTTCCTCCTGCATTTCAAGACAAACCATCATATTATTTAAAGTTCCATATACCGTATGATTTTTCCAGCTGTGTTCCCTGCTGACCGTCAATTCCATACTTTCTGTTACATTTTCAGTTTCGCCACATTTTTCAGTTATATAATACTTCAGATTCTCTCCATAAAACAAGATAAAAGAGCAGGTAAATATTCCCTGACATACATTTGTCATATCTTCTTTTATATAATCTTTTTCATTCTCCTGTAAATAATGCACAGAAACTTTACTATCAGGGTTCGTACGATATTCCAGGATTGTTGTATTTTCTAATGATTGTGGCAATTCAAAATAATTTCTGAATTTCTTAAAAAATTCAAATTTTTTGTTTCTTCTGCACATAGCATATAGAATTTTCTTGCATAATTGAATATCCGTTTCTTGCAAATGATCTTTTTCAGACTGAAATTTCAGATATGCAAGCTCGCATAGATAATGTACATCTTCCTGATTTAGCAATTCTGTCCGAATATGCTCAAATACCTTTTGTTCTATCGATGTTTCTTTTACAAAATAATCGTATGATTTGCGGATCAAATATGCTCTTTTCACTTTTTCCGAAGCCCCGTTTTCCAAATATGATTCAAACACACTTCCTATATGATTTTCATATTCTCCGGTAAAAAGCATCTGAACTACGATTTTTTCTTCCAAAATGCGGCTTTCGCATCCGAAATTCTTTACAGAAGTCCATAATTTATACATATCCCGGGTAGAGCCATAATAATACTCGCTGATATAATTCAATGTATTTTCATTATATTTTCCCTTTCTGTAAGCAATCACTGCCAGATACAGAAGTTCTGTATTTTTGTCATCTCCCAGCATTTCTAATGTCTGATCCACACACTTCAAAATCATCTGTCCACTGATACCATTGCATCCATACATGGTCATTAAGCAGAATCCTCTTTTTGGAAGTCCTCTTGTAATACATAATTCAATAATTCTCTTTCTTGCTTCCGCTCCCATCTGTTCTACATTGACATTGCTGAGATACTTCTGAAAATCACCTTCTTCACTATGGACGGCATAGTATTCTATAATTTCCTTTTCCAAAAAGGCTTTATATTCCGGACGAACTTCATGGGCATGCACCAGTTTTTCCATAATTTCAATAGCCTTATCTGCGTACTTGCGGTATCTGAAATACTTATCATTAAAATAAATCTGCAGTCCTAGTGTATCTTGCTTTATTTCATAACATATTTTCAATAATGACTCCATCTGCAGCAGCTTCTTTTTCTGATAGCTCACCGTCTGAATATAACGGTTCCCATAAATATCACAGAATACAACTGCGGCGTCTTCAGAATATATTCTTACATACGCCTTTCCTGCCATAAACGGTATATGCTCTTCCATATCCATTTCTTTATGTATCACCACCACTTCACGAATAGCAGGATTATTACACATAACAAGATATGTATTGATGATCTCCGGCAATTTTTCTGAAACTTCAGCATCTGGTATCATTCGGGGCAGCATCTCCTGATATACTACTGCAAGCTTATCATTCATTCTACCCTCCCTGACAGAATCAAAGGCATATTTTTCCATATTTTTTTCGTACAGGTGATAAATATGTTCTGCCTCATCCTTGTATTCAATTACTTTCTTATATAGAAAATCCAACCGCTCGCCTTTTAATGTGATATTATATACAAAATACATAAAAATGACATCCGGTATCTTTCCCTCATAATCATAATTCATGGAATACATATAATATTCATATAATCCTGTCAGTTTGAAATTTCTCTCCACTGCCTTTTCATACCACGGGAAATACAAAGAATCTGTTTTTCCTGCCTTTATCAACATTCCTACTATCTCTGACAGTACTTTATCCCTTCCCGTCATACCATATAGTTCCGATAAAATGTGATAAATATCTTTCTGAAAAACTTTTTCCATGCTACACAATTCAATCACTCTTGCGATTAGCTTTTCAGAAATATAATCTTCTCTTATTCCGAAAAAAATCACCTGACGCTCATATTCATCCAATACTCTGAGCAGCGATGGAGTATTATTATAAATTGCAAGACTTTCATAATACATTAAAGGACTTCTCATTCCTTTATCATACTGTTCTTTGATACGGATTAATTTCAGACTCTCATTTCTGTCATAATTTTCGTCAAGGTACATGATCAGCCACAAAAGCTGCCAGTTATCCCATCCATTTTCATAATACTGACGAATGGTATCTACTGCTTTTTTTGTATATTCATCCCGACGTTCTTTCAAAGCTCTCACATACAAATAAAAGCAATAATTCTGAACATCCTTTGAAAACATACCTTCTAATCTATTAGATGCTTCTTCCAGCATCAGTTTTGCTTCTACTTCTTTCCCCTGTACAATCATAAGCTGTGTCTGTACAAGCAGAACAAATAAATCATCTTCCTGAATTTTCCTCATTTTTTCTGTAATATCAAAAGTACACTCCATCCATTCCTGAAGAGTCATTTTTTTCATTCTGAAAGAAAGATAGACACGATACAGAGATGCCAGCAGCCTCTTTTTATCAAGATAGCGGCTTTCCCTGAGCAGAATGCCGTCTTCATGTTTCTTATAAACTTTTACAGGAACTTTCCATGTCTGCTGCAAGGAGGATATTTTTATCACAGCATAATTAAAACCCTCGTGCAGACTGTTTTCACAAATTAAAAATGGAATTTCACAAAGATTTCCTACAAAATCATCGCTGGATATGGTCGTCTTTTCTAACCGTAAAAATGGTTCATCACATTCCACAATTGCCTTCACATATCCCCAATTATCCTTCTGAAGGATAACTTTATCCTCATAATCTTCTTCCGGATTTTCGAAATAACGTTCCTCTTCCGATACAGTTATGGTAGTAGGTTTTTTCTTATTTGCTACAATCAGAAATTCATCCATGGCGATATTTTTATCCGTGCCCTGAATCAGAGCATCATATTTTGCCCTTAAAACATAGTCATCTTTCAGCAAAATATCAGAAAATTTCTTTGAACAAAATAAACGCAATGCTTCATCATAATCCTTTTGCACCAGGTCAGCGAAATGAAACATATTTCGCATATCACCAATCGATGTATGAATTCCACCGGCCTTTACTGTGATGAAAAAAGGAATATATACTTCTCCACCATTGGATACAATACTGATATCTCCCTTTAATTCTGTTCCTTCATTTAGATATCCGGTATCCACTATATAATGAACTTGGGAAACGTCTCCTGAAAAAGTCTTATTTTTTATCTTTACATGCCGGTCAGAAGAATAAATGATTCCTTTTAGTTTTCCCTGTCCATGATTTTCAATTCTGAAACTGCCCTCACAATTTTCTCCCGGCATAAGTGAAAGTTCTATCTTTTCTACATCTGCCACAACAGAAGGTATTTCATAGTCAATTATTCCCAATGATAATTTGTCAATCAGTTCTTTCATTTTTACCTCTTGCTTCCATCTTCCAAAGCTTCTCTTTGGATTCTATCCAAATGCTCCCTGATATTTTTTTCATATCCCATTTCCGTAGGCTCATAAAATTTCTGTCCTGTCAGACCTTCCGGAAGATACTGCTGCCTTACATAATGATTCGGGTAATCATGTGCATACTGATATCCCAGACCATGTCCCAATTTTGCAGCTCCCTTATAATGTGCATCTTTCAAATGAACAGGAATATCAAATGCCTGGTTTCCACCGGAATGATCAACATTTTTTACTGCCTCCAAAGCCTTATCGACGGCTAAATAAGCTGCATTGCTCTTCGGTGCCGAAGCCACATAGGTCACCGCCTGTGATAGTATAATCCGTGCTTCCGGCATTCCGATCTGATGAACTGCCTGAGCCGCTGCCACAGCGACACATAATGCATTCGGATCTGCATTTCCCACATCCTCCGATGCACATATGATAATTCTTCTGGCAATAAAAGTGACACTCTCTCCGGCATACAACATTTTTGCCAGATAATATACTGCAGCATCCGGATCAGAACCTCTCATACTTTTGATAAACGCTGAGATCGTATCATAATGATTATCTCCATTTTTATCGTATCTTACGACCTTTTTTTGTATACACTGTTCCGCCACTTCTACCGTAATATGTATCTTTCCATCTTCCGCTCTGTCTGTAGTAAGTATGCCAAGTTCCACAGCATTCAATGCCATTCTCGCATCTCCTCCGGAAATATCTGCAAGAAATTCTGCTGCTTCGTCATCGATTTCAGCACCATACGAACCCATTCCTTTTCGTTCATCATATACAGCCCGGTGAATCAGTTCGAGAATATCTGCTTTTTCCAAAGGTTTCAGCTCAAAAATAATGGATCTGGAAATCAATGCCCCATTCACCTCAAAAAAAGGATTCTCTGTTGTAGCACCAATCAGTATCAGCGTACCGTCTTCAACAAACGGAAGCAGATAATCCTGTTGGCTTTTATTGAACCGGTGTATCTCATCAATAAACAAGATTGTCCGTTTCCCATACATACCCATGGTGTTTTTCGCCTGGGCTACCACATCTTCCATATCCTTCTTACTGGCCACAGTGGCATTAATCTGACAAAACTGTGCACTGGTGGTATTTGCAATAACTTTAGCCAGTGTTGTTTTTCCGGTTCCCGGCGGTCCGTAAAACAAAATAGAACTAATCTTATCTGCTTTAATTGCACGATATAACAGTTTATCTTTCCCTATAATATGCTTCTGCCCAACCACTTCTTCCAATGTGGATGGCCGCATTCTGGATGCCAGCGGAGACTCTTTTTCTTTATTCACTTCATTCATATATTCAAATAAATCCATATGCCAGTATCCTCTCTATCACAATGTCAGTTTAATTTTCTTTAAAATATGAAGCCGATATATCTTATTTTCCTCTTCGTCTTCTATTATAGTCCGATGTTTTTCAAGGTCAACAATAACTTTTACAGGTCTGTTTTCCCCCATAGTTTCCACCATAATTTCCATCTGTTTTTCCCACATGGAAGGTTTTAATTTTCTTTTTACATAATATTCTGCCGCGGCTGCCAGCACTATGTCTTCTTTCTTTTTATCTGCATAATCAACACGGATATGTCCCCCTTGGGTGGTTTTTCCGATATAAGCGATTTTATCTGCTTTTAAAACCCGAATGCCCAGCATTTGTGCTGCTACATCCGTATAATCTTTTTCATCCATATCTTCATCCACCAGAATAATATTTTCCGACTCACTGTTCTTACGGACATGTACCGGATATATCTTATATACATTCGGTGTATTTCCCAGTATATTTCCTATCATAATACTATAAGTGAGATGTAATGCAGGTGTAACACCCAGAAATACTGCTACAGCTAAAATACCCGCCACTGAAAGTCTGGTTATTTCAAAAAATCCATGAAAACCAACGACTGCTACACTAAAACATCCGATTAATATGATGCACATCATCACTCTTATATGATTATATGGTTTACATACCTGCAATAGTTCTACCAGTGAAGCAATTGCCAATCCCAAAAATGCCAGTGTTTCTGCCTGAGCTTCTGACATTGAAAAAACATGTCCCATTATTTCCGCTGCCATTACATTTGTAATAACAAGCAATCCACCAGGTATGGCAAGTCTTAATACATTCATCAGGAAATTACCTTTTACTCTGTTCAGATTCGGTTCCATTGCAAGAATAAAAGACGGAATCCCGATTGTCAGTGAGCCGATTAATGTAAGCTGAATCGGCTGAAACGGATAATTAAGTGGAAGCCAGATAAATAACAGGGCAAGTACCACGGAATATATCGTCTTCGTCAGATACAAGGCTGCTGAGCGCTGTATATTATTGATTGTCCTTCTTCCTTCTTCTACAATCTGCGGCATAGCTGCAAAATCAGAATCCATCAATATGAGCTGTGATACATTTCTCGCAGCATCACTCCCCGACTGCATGGCTATACTGCAATCTGCTTCTTTCAATGCCATTACATCATTTACACCATCTCCGGTCATAGCTACCGTATGTCCCTTTTCTTTTAATACCTGAACAATTTTTAACTTTTGTCCCGGAGTCACTCTGCCAAACACATCATATCTCTCTGCTGCATCTGCAAGTTCCTCATCTGTCTGCAAACCGGTAGCATCCACATAACGATCCCAATGCTCCATGCCTGCCCTTTTTGCAATATTCGCCACTGTTTCCGGCTGATCACCGGAAATAACTTTTATGCCCACCCCCTGATTTTTAAAATAACGTAATGTTTCCGGTGCATTTCTGCGAATACGATCTGTCAGCAATAAAAAAGCAAAGGGCTCCAGCTTCTCTGGCAGATGTCTGCCATCACAATGATCATCTGAATGGGCCATAATTAAGACCCTGACTCCATCCCTTGCAAAACGTGAGGCAGTTTCTTTTAATTTATCACAACAATCCCGAAAAACGAACTCTAACGCTCCAATCACATAAGTTCCCTGTTTTTCAAAATCAACAAGACTCCATTTTTTATCAGAGGAAAAGCTGATTTTATTTCTCACTATATAATCCGCATCTTTTCTTATCCTATCATTATTTTTGCAGAGTTTATTTGAATAAGCCTTCATTGCCTCGAAGGTTGGATTATCATCATTTAAACCATTTGTAAAAAAATACAGAATCTCATCAATCTGTTCTTTTTTTAGCTTATGGTTTAAAATCTCTACTCCGTCCACATCCATACAGCCTTCTGTAATTGTTCCCGTTTTATCGAGACATAAAGTATCCACCCGGGCAAGAGTTTCTATACAATATAGTTCCTGAACTAATGTTTTCTTTCTTCCCAGCCGTATTACACTCACTGCTAAAACCATGCTGGTCAGAAGTACGAGTCCCGATGGAATCATACCTATCACTGCAGCCACAGTACTTACCACGGCATCCTGCAGATGGTTATGAGAAAGGGTCATCTGATGATAGAACAGCATACATATAATAACAGGTAATACAATACTGATTATTTTTATGATTTTTTTAATAGATGAAAAAATTTCAGAATTTGGTTTTTTTATATATTTTGCCTGTTTTGTAATCTTATTTATGTAGTTATCCTGGCCTACATGTACTGCCCTTGCCACGATATTGCCTGATATGATAAAACTTCCGGATAAGATTTCGTCACCTGTTTTTTTGAATACAGGATCACTTTCTCCTGTCAAAAGACTTTCGTTCACTTCGCATTCCCCACGCAAAATAACTGCATCTGTACATACCTGATTGCCGTTTTTCAATGCAAATACATCATCCAAAACAATTTCTTCTATTTTTTTCTCAGTGTAATTTCCGTCCCGAAGTACCAAAACAGTGGGTTCAGATAACAGGGATAACCGATCGATAATACGCTTCGAGCGGATTTCCTGTACAATTCCAATCAGAATATTCCAGAATACAACTCCCAGAAACATCATATTTTTATATGATTTCACCAGTACAAGACATACTGCCAGAAAAATATTAATAAAATTAAATAACGTAAAAACATTGGAATAGATAATCTGTCCCACACTCTTTGTCTTTACCGAAAAATTACCGTTAACCAGTCCCTGTTTTTTTCTTTTTTCTACCTCTTCTAATGATAACCCTGTCATATTATTATCTTCTTTCCTCAAGTGTAATTTCTCTATTTTCTCCCAGTACTAGTTTACTTTTAATAACTGTCTACGTCAACATTTTTTTCATCTTCCTGACGCATCTGTTTTTTTCAGGAATATATTATTAATAAGCATCAAAGCTTAGGAGCATATCATGAATGGGGAATATCGAAAAATAATCAAAAATGCAGAACTCTTTCAAAAAAAATATATCCTTCAGAATCCATCACTAAAAAAACAGCTTCCCTGTATAGCCATTATTGATACAGGTATTTCCAGACACCATGATCTGCAAAACTGTGTGACAGGTTTTTTCGACATTGTTAATCACCGCACCGATCCTTACGATGATAATGGACATGGTACACATATTGCAGGAATCATCAGTGGTGTTCCCGGCATCTTCCCTCACTGTAAATTGCTCGGCATTAAGGCACTGAATGAAAACGGTAACGGTAAAGTTGCAGATTTTATCAAAGGTACCGAATATGTCATTAAAAATAAAGAACGTTATAATATCTGTGCGATTAATATCTCCCTGGGTGCAGAATACGATCAGTCAAAGGAACACGACGAGCTCATTGATTGCGTGGAATATGCCTGGGATTCCGGCATTACCGTCTGTGCTGCAGCCGGTAATAATGGTCCCGAAAAAGGAAGTATTACTGTTCCGGGAGTCAGCAAAAAAATCATTACTGTAGGAACCTTCGATGACCATATCCCTATCATCAGTCCTTCCGGTACTAAAAAAACCGGTTATTCCGGTCAGGGGCCAACAAAGGATTGTATTATAAAACCGGATATTCTCTGCCCGGGAGCAAATATTTTCAGTCTGAATAATTCTTCCAATGGATATTCCATTAAAAGTGGAACCTCCATGTCCACACCTATGATTACCGCATCGGTCAGTCTTGTTTCCTGGATACATCCTGACATTACTCCGAAGGAATTAAAAAAAGCCGTGAAGGAATCGCACCTTCCCGGCAATTTAAAGTTTGATAGTGCTATGTTTTTTTCAAAATTTTAAAGATTAATGGGCAACATTTCTTTTCTCAGCCTCTTTATAATCTTTTTCTCTAACCGCGAAATATAGGATTGTGAGATACCCAAAAGATCCGCAACCTCCTTTTGGGTCATCTCCACACCATCTTCCCGGTTAATTCCATATCGAAGCTCCACGATCATTTTTTCCCTTTTAGACAGCTTACTGATTGCTTTATTCAGCATTTTAATTTCAGCCTCATCCTCAATGTTCTTATAAACAACATCCTCATCCGTACCCAGAATATCTGATAGAAGTAATTCATTTCCATCCCAGTCCACATTTAATGGCTCATCAATGGAAACTTCCATTTTTGTTTTATTATTTCTTCTCAAATACATTAATATCTCATTTTCGATGCATCTTGACGCATAAGTAGCGAGCTTTATGTTTTTCTCCTTATTATATGTATTGATAGCCTTAATTAACCCAATGGTTCCAATGGAAATCAGATCTTCCACACCAACACCCGTGTTTTCAAATTTTTTCGCAATATATACCACCAGTCTCAGATTATGCTCTATCAGGACTGCTTTTGCCTGACAATCGTCTTCTGTTCCCAGTTCATTTAAAATATCTGCTTCTTCCAGTGATGTCAGTGGCGGAGGCAGTATTTCCGAACCCCCGATGTAATGTACATCACCATCATTTGTCATAAATAAATTCCGGATAGTAGGAACCATTTTAAATTTAAAACCATTGCTAACTGACATATTTATAACCATTTATCTATACTCCTATTCAAAATCATTCTATATTTTTTCCCGGCGGACAACTCTCCCCTGTATATCCCTAAATATGCCGGACCTATATCAACATTTCCATTCTTTGTCACTATCATCATTTTCTCACATTGAAAAGCTGTCATAATCCCTGCTTTCTGACCAAGAGAATGATATGGAACAACTCGTATCTTTTCTTCTGTCTTTTCGCCTCCTTTTAATATATTATCTGCGGTTATATAATCAATAATATGTACGGGTGCACCACTGATTGGTTCTTTCAGTGAATTTCCAGAATCAAATAATGCCCTTACTGTCTCTGTTTCCCCTTTGTGGCAAATGGTTACTTCTACAATATCTTCTGCATTGCCGGTTCTCCCCATTCTTATCCGGAGAAAATATATGCTCCCACAAACACCCAGATAAGAAATACCCACAGCTACATAGAAATTGCAAAAATACATTGCATTCATGATACCTCCCATCACAAATGCCACAATATACAAACAAATCCAGCTTTTCACTCCCTCCTTCCATGTCACTGGCCGGAATGTAATCGCACACATGAAGAAGCTGATCACACCATATGCAAAAATATGATTTAGCCATGAATTTTTGATTGGATACATGATATTCAGTGTCAATGCCGCTGCCCCGACAAGTGCTCCCAGTAAAATTGAAGTGGCTGGAATACGTTTTTTTAATATTTTGCCGGTAACTCCAAGTATCATCCAATCCATAATGAAATTCGTTATAAAAAATATATCTGCATAAAATATGTACTTCATCACTTCGCTATTATCCCAATGCCTGATATAATTTATGTCAATGTCATGTAAAAAAAAAGTAAAGAAGTGCTTTCAAAGCACTTCTTTACTCAATTAATCTTTTTTTCTTAAAAAGTCAGGAATCTTAATAGAAGAACCTGCCTGCTGTGTTGTCTTTGTCTCTCCTACTGTAAAAGAAGGGTTTGTTCTTGACTGGGTTGTCTGAACTCTTGGCTGAATTGTCGAAGTTGCCGCTGTCTGTCTTGTGCTTGAACTGATGATTGGTCTTACACTTCCTGCATTTGCAGACACATTAACAGATGATACAGGAGGAACTGCTGCCTTAAACACCGGAGCTGCAGATACTGCTGGATCCTTTTCCAGTCCTGTTGCAATCACCGTAATTGTACATGTATCAGGTTCCGAATCATCATATCTTGCACCAAAGATAATATTGGCACTCTCACCGGCAAGCTCCTGTACATAGCTTGCGGCTTCATTTGCTTCCATCAGACCGATATCACCAGCAATGTTAATAATAATATGAGAAGCTCCCTCAATGGTTGTCTCAAGAAGCGGACTGGTAACAGCCTTTTGAACGGCTTCATTTGCCTTATCGTCACCTTTTGCTGTTCCGATACCGATATGAGCAATACCCTTGTCCTTCATAACTGTCTGAACATCTGCAAAATCCAGATTAATCAGAGCAGGAACATTAATCAGATCTGTAATACCCTGTACAGACTGTTGTAATACTTCATCTGCTTTTTTCAATGCTTCCGGGAAAGTTGTTCTTCTATCTACAATTTCAAGCAGCTTGTCATTTGGAATAACAATCAATGTATCTACATTTTCTTTCAGACGGTCAATTCCACTGATCGCATTTGTCATACGGGTCTTAGATTCAAACTTAAAAGGCTTTGTCACAACGCCGACAGTGAGAATACCCATTTCCTTTGCAATACCTGCCACAACAGGAGCTGCACCGGTACCGGTACCACCACCCATACCACAGGTAACAAATACCATATCAGCACCCTTCAGCTGTTCTGTAAGTTCTTCCACATTTTCCTCTGCTGCTTTTGCACCTACCTCAGGCTGTGCACCGGCTCCAAGTCCTCTTGTCAGTTTTTCTCCTATCTGAATGACGGTTGGAGCTTTACATAGCTGTAATACCTGTTTATCTGTGTTAATTCCTATAAATTCAACACCTGCGATTGCCTCATCTATCATTCTGTTCACGGCATTGTTTCCTGCACCGCCAACACCAACTACAATTATCTTCGCTGCTCTTTCTGCTTCATTTGTCATAATTTCAAGCAAGGTTTTATCCTCCTAATATTTTCATTTTTCTATTATACTATACGCAAGACTTCTCTCTGTGTATGAAGTCATACAACGATTCAATTAGAATGTCTCATTCTATAATATATTCTTTTTGCCAAATAATCAATGGTTTTTTTTACTTTTTTGCGTTTTATGTATAATTTTTATATGTTAATCCCGTTTAAAAGTATATCCTTTATCATTTGTGCTGTACTCTTTCATATCCAAAACGCCATCTGTATCTTCAAGTACAGCTGAAATACTTGATAAATCACTGATTTTCTCGCTTAATAAATCATCATTTTTCCCGAGTTCCACTCTGACTTTACCCAGATATAGGGTAATCTCCAAATCCTGACTGATATGAATGGTATCTGCCTGAATATTGTAATTATCAATCAACTGGGTGACATCCAGAATCGTGTCAAAAGTATCCTCTTCTTCCACCGGAATCTGTTCTTCAATGACAATATGGTCAAAATCAATGCCCTCCACATAGGAGATTCCTTCCAGCTCTGTTTTAGAAACTTCTACCACAATTCCATCTTTATCGAAATACATGCATTCTCCCATGTATTTCAAATAGCCGATAATACTTTTTTCATATACGGTAACCTTAAATTCCGTCAGAGATATCATTTCTACATCATACTCTTCTACAAAAGGAATCTCCTTATGTTTCTTAAATTTCGATTGGAACAGAAACACAAAAGGATTTCTTTCCATTTTTTCCTGGAAGAGATACTGTTCCATCTCCTCATCTGTGCACTTTTCATTTCCCTCATATGTAATTTTAGAGATTTTCAAAGTGACCGCAAATATGAGAAAAAAAGCGATAGCTACCAACAAAATTATGATTAATATTGTCTTAAGGCTTATTCTTTTCTTCAAATTTTTCACCTCATCTGTGCTATTCTAATTTGATTCTCTTCGATACGGAAAGAACCAATCCCATCTCTATGAGCAGGAACAAAATTGATGTACCTCCATAACTGATAAACGGGAGTGTAATACCGGTATTTGGTATGACATTGGTGACAACGGCAATATTTAATATAACCTGAATGGAAATATGTGCCATAACCCCAATCACAATCATAGAGCCATACAAATCTTCCGCATTATTTGCAATTACAAGAAATCGCCATATCATCAATAGGAATAACAGTATAACAGCAATTCCTCCAAACAATCCCAATTCTTCACAAATAATGGAAAACACCATATCATTTTGTGCTTCCGGTACATAACCCAGTTTCTGCACACTCTGACCTAATCCTTTTCCAGTCAGTCCGCCGGATCCAATCGCATACAAAGACTGCAATGTCTGATATCCTTTTCCGCTGGCAAATTTCTCCGGGTTCATCCATGCTTCCACACGCTCACTACGGAAACCGGAGCCCAGTAATAAATATGATACTATAGCCGTTACTCCTGTGATTCCGATCAAAATATAATGACTATATTTCGGGCTGGCTATAAAAAGCATTACAAAAGCAATTCCTACAACGATTAATGCAGAACTCATGTTTTTAGTAATAATCAGGATGCATGCCGCTAACGGAAGACAAAATGCAAATATTTTTCCTGACACTGTGAATTTTCTAAGATTTTGACGGTTATTATTAATCATCACAGCCAAAAGCATAATCAACGCCAGTTTTGCAACTTCTGCCGGCTGAATACTAAAGCCTGCCACTACGATCCATCTTCTTGCTCCATTTACTTCTTTTCCCAGAGGTGACATGACCAGAAACAGCATTACAATTGCAACGATATATCCCACTGCCCCCGTCCAGGTATATTTGTGATAGTCTATATTTGCAACTACAAACATGACTATCAATCCTAAAACAGTTGCCTTAAACTGCTTTTTTAGATAAAAAGCCGAATCATTATATTCTATGGCTGCGTTATAGGAACTGGTACTGTAAAGCATCAGCAATCCAAATGCCAGCATAAAAATAATCAGAAACAGCAGACTGTAATCAAAATAACTTTTTCGGGCATTCTTCTTTCTGACAAATCCCCTGGGTGTTTTGACATACCGTTTTGATACAGCCGGCGGACTGGCACTATAATTTTCCCTGCTCATCCTCACGCCTCCTTCTATTCTAATTCTCTGACATACTGTTTAAAGAGCTTTCCTCTTTCTTCGTAGCTCTTAAACATATCCCAGCTGGCACATGCCGGTGATAAAAGAACCGTTTCTCCGCTTTTTGCTTCCTGTGCCGATACTTTGACAGCCTCCTTTAACGAGTTTACCATCTTAATATTTGTAAAACCATGTTTTCTGGCAGTTTCGGCTATTTTTTCCCGCGTTGCCCCAAGCAGCACAAGACATTTAATTTTATCACCAAACGCTTCTACCCAGTCATCATATTCAGAACCCTTATCATAGCCTCCTGCAATGAGAACTGTTTTGTGATCCATCGCCTCCAGTGCCTTCTTGGACGCATCCGTGTTCGTTCCCTTAGAATCATTATAATAAACTACATTATTTACAGTTTTTACATATTCAATTCTATGCTCAATAGCTTCGAAATTCCGTATCGTATTCAGATATATTTCTTTCGGAACTTTCATTGCTTCCGCAATGCCTATGGCAGCCATGACATTTTCCGCATTATGGGCACCTACAAGCTTCATTTCTCTTGTATTCATTAAAAATGAATTCTGGCCGTTCCCAGCAAGGTAAATATCTCCATTTTTATCCATGTATATGCCGTTTTCCAGTTTTGTTTTACTGCTGAAAAATACCACCTGACATTTTATATCCTGAGAACGTTTTCTCAGCACTTCATCTTCATAATTCAGTATACATACCTGATCTTCTGTCTGATTTTTCGTAATACTCAGTTTTGTATCAATATAACACTCCATGGTTTTATGACGGTTTAAATGGTCCGGTGTAATATTTAAAATTGCTGAAACACATGGTGCAAATTCTTCAATCGTTTCCAATTGGAAACTGCTGATTTCCGCCACCGTTACAGATGTATCTTTTGTTTTTCCGGCCATCAGTGTAAACGGTGTTCCTATGTTTCCAACTACAAATGTACTCTCATAATAGTCAGCCATAATTTTCCCCGTGAGAGCTGTAGTAGTTGTCTTTCCATTTGTTCCTGTAATGCCTATCACTTTTCCTTTTGAACAGCGATAAGCTAATTCTATTTCCCCCCAAATAGGTTTATTCTTATTCCGAAGAAATGTTACAAATGGTACATCTAAAGGAATCCCCGGACTGATCACACACAAATCAATCTGTTCAGCTAATGCTTCTGGAAACTCGCCCAAAACAACGTCTACATCATCAAAATCCTGTACACAGGAAACACGCATTTTTTCATATAAAACTTCTTCATCTAATTTGTCGTTTCCATCATACAAAACAACCTCTGCACCAGCTGTCTTAAGCAGACCAACTGCTCCTATACCGCTGATTCCGGCACCAGCTACAAGTACTAGCTTATCCTTAAGTTCCATCTTCCCATCCTCCAGTTTCTTTTTTTCTCTATTATAGATTCTATTCATCAGTATATACTCTTTCCCAGAATTAATCAATCTTTTCCGTTATTCCTTTTCAATATTCATATATGGTAATACTTCTTTATACAGCGAGCTAATCACCGGTGCAGCTATAGTTCCGCCATAATAAATTCCTTCCGGTTCATCTATCATGCAGATGGCTATAATCTCAGGATTTTCCAACGGTGCAAAGCCAATAAATGATGCAATATATTTTCCATTACCTCTGGGCAGTTTTTCAGATGTTGCTGTTTTTCCTCCCACAGCATACCCTTCCACCTGACCATTTTTTCCACCGCCTTCACTTACTACCTGGCCAAGAATGTATTTCATGGTTTCCGAAGTCTGTTCTGACACAGCACCTGATGTGGTTTCATAAGAAAATTCCTCTATCAGTTCTCCCTGGTCATCACACACCTCCACAGCAAAGTGAGGTGTAACAAGTGTACCTCCGTTAATCACGGCACTTACTGTCCGAAGCAGTTGTAACGGTGTAATCTGAAACGATTGGCCAAAGGACATTGTTGCAAGTTCCACCAGTCCCACATCTTCCTGTTTGTGAATAATGGTCCCTGCTTCCCCCGGCAAATCCACACCGGTTCGGTCCATAAGTCCAAGTTTATTTAAATAATAATAATACCTCTCTGCCCCCACTCTCAGTCCTACATCAATAAACACAGGGTTACAGGAATTCATCGTCGCCTGGACAAATGTCTCACTTCCATGGCCTGCCACTTTATGGCAACGGATTCTTCTGTCCTCCACAATACGAAAACCTGGACAGGAAAAGGCACTCTCCGGAGTTACCACGCCTTCTTCCAAACCGGCAGTAGCAGTGACTATCTTAAACGTGGATCCAGGCTCATATGTATCATTAATGCATTGGTTTCTCCACATTTTATTTAACAGATCCTGATATTCATCCGTACCCTTTTCTACCGACGTCTCATAGTTTAACTGATAGGGATTATTTAAATCAAACTCCGGTACATTTACCATTGCATATATTTCTCCATTCTGTGGATTCATCACAATAATAGAAACATAATTTGCATTTTTCTCTTCTAATACTTTTTTTGCTGCCTGCTCTGCATACTTCTGTATGTTTACATCAAGCGACAGCATGACGTTTTTCCCCGGAATGGCTTCTTTTCTCTGTTCCACCACATAATCAAGCTCCACGCCTCTGGCATCCGTCATAGTCTGTATCTCCCCATCCGTTCCTTTCAGATATTCTTCATATTCTACTTCAAGTCCGATAATTCCCTGATTATCGCTTCCGGTAAATCCAAGCACCTTTGATGCCAGGCTTCCATACGGATAATATCTTTTATAATCTTCGTCAACCTTTACTCCTTCCAGGTTATAGGAACGAATCAGATCACCGGTCTCTTTTGATACATTAGACTTTATTTTTTCTCTTGCACTGATTTTTTCTACTTTTTTTCTTACCTCATCTTCTTTCAATCCCAGAGTTTCAGACAAAACCGATATAACTTTCTCCGGATCTGTCACCTGATTATAAATAACAGAAACAGTGCAGACTGTTTCATTTGAAGCTATCACTACACCATTTCTGTCAATCAGTTTTCCTCTTGCAGCCTTTATCTGTCTTTCCCTTTCATGTAACTGCTCTGCCAGTTCACTGTAATATTCTGAATGAAATATCATTACATATACAACCCTTGCACACAACAGCAGGAAAACGATTAAGACTACACCAAAATATACAATTAATTTTTTTTTGTTATAAATCCTGCTTCTGTATTCGCCTTTTAATTTTCCCGGAAGCATACTTCCTGTTCCTTCTACAAATGCACTCTTATAACATTTTATTTTAAGAATAAAAATATATTACTATTTTATTCTCCTGACGCACTGGTCTGTCCTTCAATATTTGTCTGGGCATATTCTTCCATGCCAATATTTGAGACTGTCGTTTCCGGTTCCTGTGGCTGTTCTGCTGCAGGATCTGTAGTCTGCCCTTCCTGTGGCTGTTCTGCCGCAGGATCTGTGGTCTGCCCTTCTTGTGGCTGCTCTGCCGTGGTATCTGTTACAGTGCCATCTTTGGCAACATTCAGATACGGAAGGACTTCATTCATAATCGCTGCGAACAGACTTCCCGTTACAGAAGAGGAATCTTCAGAAGGATTATCCATCAATACATAACATACTACTTCCGGATGATCATAAGGAGCAAAGCCAATAAAAGAAAGAAGATAATGGTCTGCTGATATATTCATCTGCTGTGCTGTTCCAGTCTTACCTGATGCCAGATAACCGTTTAATGCGGCACTTCTTCCAGTACCATAATCAACACAGGCTCTCAATCCTTTCTTTATATAATCTGAAGTTCCCTTCGTAACAGTCTGCTTGACAGGCTGGACATCTGCTTCCTGTACAATCGTACCATTGCCTTTTACAATCTGTTTCATTACATGAGGCTGATAATAATATCCGCCATTAATCAGTGAACAGAAACCGGTCGCAAGCTGAATCATAGTAGAATTCCAGCATTGTCCGAAAGAACTTACTGCCAGATCCTGGTCAATCATAGTGGAAGGATTAAATAATAATCCATCACAACTGGCTTCTCCCGGAAGATCGATTCCTGTCTTGGAACCGAAACCATATCGTCTCTGATAATTACAGAACAAATCTTTTCCCTCTAATGCACTTAACTGCATCATCACGTCATTACAGGAAAAGGCAAGTCCGTCAGCTGCAGATATTGTTCCATGTCCCTCTCTCTTATGACACTTAATATATTCTGCATACTGCTCGCCACCGTCGCAGACAAACATGGAATCCTCATTAATCAGTCCCAATTCTAATGCAATCGCAACTGTAAATGGTTTAAATGTGGAACCAAGCTCATAAGTATCACTGACACAGAAATTTCTCCAGATTTCATTTAATGCGTTTAATTTGTCATCCTCTGACATGACATCTATCTGTTCCTGCGGATAAAATGCTGTCAAATCACTTGGATTATTCAGATCATAATTTACTTTACCAGCCATGGCAAGAATTTCCCCGGTATTCGGATCCATTACAATAGCAGCAATATTGTCCGGTGTATACTTTTCTTTCCATTCCGCCAGATACTTTTCCACAATTGTCTGAATATTAAAATCAATTGTTGTAATAATATTATCTCCATCCTCTGCGTTTTTGGTGATTTTTTCCATAATATTGTCACTATTTACATAACCATATTCACGTCCGTCCACACCATCCAGATATTCGTCATACTGCTGCTCGATACCACCGATTCCTACATTTCCGGAAGCAGTAAAACCAATCACCTGACTGGCCAAAGTTGAAAATGGATATTTTCTTTGATACTCACTTTCAAACGTAACACCTTTCACATTAGGATGGTCTTCTGTATTATTTGAAATATCCAGAAAGTCTTTAATCTGCTCATAAGACAATTGTTTTTGGTATACCAGATAACTTCTATCTTTATTATCCTGAATCAATTGTTTCAACGTCTCTATATCATATCCGAAACATTGATTTAATGCCTCCAGTGTAGGTTCAAGAAAAGCTTCCTTTTCCAAGATTAATTTCGGATCTAAAATCAGATTATAAACTTTAATACTGGTGGCAAGCATAACACCGTTCCGATCCGTGATATCCCCTCGTTTGAAAGGTAATACTTTACTATTGTAATTTTGCTGTGCCAGAACTTTAACCGTATATTCATCCCCTTTGGTCTCATTGATTTTGAGAATGACGATGCTTAATCCGAACAACATGAGAAGCAATATCACAAAATATACCATGGTCTTCTCACTCATTTTCCTGGTAAACACAGCCGGCACACGTCTTTTTCTTTGTTTCTTCATGGTTTTACCTCAATATCTATGTTACCTGATTATTCCTCTGGTACATCTGCGTACTGATTCATAAATTCATCTACATTTTTCTCAAAATATTTAATCTGGCTCTGGTCTGCCATTACCATACCTAATTCATTTGTTGCCACATTGATGATTCTGTTAATATCTATGTATGCTTCAATATCGTATGCAATCGCATCGTTTTGTGAATTAAGTACTTCCACATTTGACTTCAGTGAATTGATATTCGACTTTGTTTCTGAAATATCTGCCTGATAATTCAGATACTTCACACTAAGTGTCAGAAGAATAGCAACCATAGCCGAAAGAAAAACAACAAATTTCAGACTCATGGTTTCTGATTCCATACGTCTGTATCTGGCTCTATTGCTTTCTTTTTCCATTTCCTTTATCTGTCTTCTTGATAAAGGTCTGTCCGGAATATTCTCCTCTTCTCTTCTTACAGGTGCAGCTGTTCCTCTCTGGTAGTCTCCTGCCCTGTTGTCAAAATCCATCTTTCTTGCAGTATTACCCTGGGTGTAATACTCATAAGTTCTGCGTGCCATACTGTTACCTCTCTTTTTTGCTTCTCAGGAAAGTATCCTCTCCCTATTTCTCATTTTCGTTTTTTTCAAACACTCTCAGTTTTGAACTTTTTGAGCGTTTATTTTCTATGATTTCTTCCTCACTCGGAATAATCGGTTTCCTTGTTATGACTCTGCCCTTTGACTTTCTTCCGCATACACATACCGGAAAACTTTTTGGACAGATACATGGGTTCTCATTTTCTCTAAATTTATTTTTTACAATCCTATCCTCCAGAGAATGGAATGTAATAATGCTTAATCTTCCACCATCATTGAGCAAATCAATCATATCATCAATAGAGTTTTCCAAGACTTCCAGCTCCTTATTCACTTCTATCCTGATTGCCTGAAATGTCTTTTTTGCCGGATGTCCCCCGACTGCCCTGACTTTGGCCGGGATTGCAGCCTTGATAATCTCTATTAACTCACCTGTAGTTTCGATTTCTTTTTCCTGTCTTGCCTGCACAATGTGTTTTGCAATATTTTTTGCGAATTTATCTTCACCGTAATCACGAATAATTCTGTATAATTCCATCTCATCATATTCATTTACAACATTCTTTGCTGAAAATGGCTTTGTCTGATCCATACGCATATCCAATGGTGCATTCTCTTTATATGAAAATCCCCGTTCTACCGTATCAAGCTGATAAGAAGAAACGCCGATATCCAAAAGAATACCATCTACTTTTTCAATGCCAAGATTGTTCAACACTGATTTTATCTGACAGTAATTACTCTTCACACGGTCAATTTTTATTTTCCCTTCAAATTCCCTTAACCTCTCTCCAGCAGCCTGCAAGGCATCATCATCTTGATCGATTCCAACAAATCTCCCCTTGTCAGACAATCTTCTGCATACTTCGTAAGCATGTCCTGCGCCGCCCAAGGTGCCATCCACATAGATTCCATCCGGTTTAATATTCAGACTTTCAATTGTTTCATTTAATAAAACCGATTTATGTTTGAATTCCATGTGTTACACCTTCTTTCTTCTAAATTCCTAAATCTGCCATATGTTCTGCTATTTCATCCATATCATCGAAGGTGGAATTATCCTCCAGACGTTCCGGATTCCAGATTTCTACTCTATTGCCCACTCCAATCATCGTCACATCCTTTTCCAATGCTGCCGACTCACGTAATATAGCAGGAATAAGTATACGTCCCTGTTTGTCCACATCCGGACTTACTGCTCCACGAAGAAAATATCTGGCAAATTGTCTTGCTTTTTTATCTGTCATCGGAAGTGCATTTAACTTGGCTTCAAACTCAGTCCATACATCATTCGGAAACACAAAAAGACAACCGTCAAGTCCCTGGGTTACTACAAAATTTTCACCTAAGGCTTCACGGAGCTTTGCCGGGATGATTAATCGTCCCTTGGCGTCAATTGAATGATTGTATTCACCCATGAACATAAGCTGCACCTTTTATCTCTTTCCGGGTAATTTTCCACCACTTTGCTCCACATGGTATCACTTTTACCCACTTTACACCACTTCATTGATGATTTTATATCAATTTTTACTATAAATCAAGTATAAATTAAAAAATTGCTTTATTTTTTACCAACAACTCTTTATAATAATATTTGGTTATATTAATTTTTGATAAGTTTGTATTTCTATTATGGTCAGAAAGGGTTACATATGTTAACTTATTCATTTGAAAATCTTGGTAATGACAGTTTATACGAATATCTATATAAATGTATCCGGCAGGATATTTTGAACGGCACACTTACTGCAGGTACAAAACTGCCTTCTAAGCGGACATTTGCTGCTAATCTCAATATCAGCACCATAACTGTGGAGAATGCTTATGCCCAGCTTTTAGCCGAAGGATACATTTATTCCATTCCCAAAAAGGGATATTATGTATCTGAAATTATTCCCGAGCCAGTAAGGGATGGGCAGGTCTCTGAACAACAGCATTCCACCTTACCGCAAAATAACCCTTCTTATTTTACGGATATAGGTCATAATCAGACAAATCCGGAAAATTTTCCTTTCACCATCTGGGCAAAGCTCATGCGTGAAATTATCATCGACAAAAGCAGGGAATTGATGACAAATCCTCCCTGCGGTGGTATTCCGGAGCTCAGAGAGGCGATTTCCGGGCATCTTCTGCAATTCCGCGGAATTCATGTTTCTCCAGAGCAGATTATCATCGGTGCCGGAACAGAATACTTATACGGTCTGATTATCCAGCTTCTCGGCCACGATAAAATCTTTGCCGTGGAAGATCCCGGATATAAAAAAATAGCCAGCATCTACAAATGTAATAATGTAGAATGCCGACATATTCCTCTGGATCAGGACGGAATCAGTATTCAGGCCTTAGAACAATCGGATGCTGATATTATCCATATATCACCCTCTCACCATTATCCTACAGGCATCATCACACCTATAAGCAGGCGATATGAGCTTTTAGCCTGGGCTTTAAAATCTGACTCAAGATATATTATTGAAGATGATTATGATAGTGAATTCCGACTGATGGGAAAGCCTATTCCATCTATGCAAAGTATCGATGTTTCTGAAAAAGTAATTTATATTAATACATTTACAAAAAGTCTTTCTTCCACGATTCGTATTAGTTATATGATACTACCCGGCCATCTTTTGGATAAATTTTACAGAAAGCTAAGTTTTTATGCCTGTACCGTATCCAATTTTGAGCAATACACTCTTGCCAAATTTATTCAGGAAGGCTATTTTGAAAAACATATTAACCGAATGAGAAACAGTTACAGAAATCAAAGAAATGCCATACTGGAATGCATAAAAAAAAGTTCGCTTTCCTCCATTGCTACTATAATGGAGGAGGACTCCGGTCTTCATTTTTTAATTAAACTGGATACGATCATTCCTGATCATGTATTACAGGGGCGGATGAAAAAAGAAGAGTTAAAAATATCTTTCCTGTCCCAATATTATTTCCAGCCAAATCCCGATGCAGAACATATCATTGTAATGAATTATTCTGGTATGGATCAAAATCTTGCAGAAATCTATATTCACAAACTTTGTAAATGTATTCTTTGAACCAGTAAGAACAGGAAAAGCACGCTATCGCGTGCTTTTCCTGTTCTTACTGATATTTTTCATTTTCTTCCAGATCGGCTACATCTGTTTCTATAGCATCCAACAGTTGCTTTTTTATTCCCTCGTACTCTTTTCTGACTTTTCGCATACGGAATTTGTCCAGAATATATTTCGCCTGATCTATTTTCTTTTCATGCCATTCCTCATCCCCAAGATTCATCAGGTTTTCTGTGTTAAACTGTCTGTCAGCCAATTTTACGATAACCGCTGCATCACTGCCGTTTTGCAGCAATTCATCAATATAATCATAGTATGTGCTTTCTGCTTTTTTTGTCAGCCACTGTACATTTTCTGCCACATCCCGGTTAAATTTTTTCAGGATGTCAGAATAACCCACTTTTGTATCTTCCATGGTATCATGCAGCAAAGCAGTAACAAGCATCTCTTCATTTACAGCAGGAATCTTGGCCAGCAAATGATACACGCCAAGTAAATGCCCCTCAAAATATGAAATATCAGAACCATCCGATAACGTCCAGATTTGTCCCTGATGGGCATCTTTCGCAAAATCCATAGCTTTCTGAATCACATCTTCTTTCACAGTGCTTCCTACAAAGATAGTATCCATCCCTTTTCTAATGCGTACACGATTCACAATAATAAGTAATACTCCCGCAATCAGTACCAATGCAGATAGTACCTGTGATATGGCAATTCCTGTATTGCCCATCGTCAGCTGGTCCGTGCGCAATCCTTCGATAAAAAAACGTCCGAAACCATATGCACTGATATACCATAAAAAAACTTCGCCATCAAACTTTTTCTTTCGTTTAAACAACTGAATAAAAACAAGAATACACAGGCACCAGAATGATTCATATAAAAACGTAGGATGTACCTGAATATAACTATTGTCAATGATGCTTACCCCATCCTGCACGTTCACAGAAACCAGGGGATCATTAATATTAATTCTCATAGCAAAGAGACTATCCGTGTCTCCACCATAAGCCTCACGATTGAAAAAATTTCCCCAACGTCCAATCATCTGACCTGTCACTAAGCCTATGGCACCAGTATCTAACATTCTCCATACCGACAACTTCCGGCGTTTTGCAAGTACGATGCATACCAGCACTCCGCCAATAATTCCTCCATAAATCGCCAGTCCGCCAT
This sequence comes from Lachnospiraceae bacterium, assembly GCA_034172985.1. GTDB lineage: Bacteria > Bacillota > Clostridia > Lachnospirales > Lachnospiraceae > CAG-303. The sequence continues at coordinate 2,262 of JAXFDY010000110.1, read as the reverse complement.
TTCGAAGATTTATAATTTCACTCAGATGCTTACTATAATACTCCCACTCAAATATGACATAATACAATCTTGCTCCTACAATAGCAAAAATAATGCCATAGATGGCCAAATCCACATAATCATCCACATTCTGCCCTGAAAGTTTCGCATCACGGAATGCAAGCAGCATCGCAACCAGCATTCCGATACCAATAATAACTCCATAATAAGCAATTTCTACTCCAAAAACAGAGAATGATTTTCTTAAATTTTCTAATGCAATCCCCAGATGAGGAAAGCAAATGCTAACATCTGCAGGCATATTCTACCTCTTTCTATACATTGAAACGGAATAATATAACGTCTCCATCCTGTACAACGTAATCTTTACCTTCCAATCCGACGAGCCCTTTCTCTTTGGCAGCCACATAGGAGCCACAGTCAAGAAGGTCCTGATAATTCACTACTTCTGCACGAATAAATCCACGTTCAAAATCGGTATGAATCTTTCCTGCTGCCTGAGGTGCTTTTGTTCCCTTCTTTATAGTCCATGCACGAGTCTCCGTCTCACCTGCTGTAAGATAACTCATTAATCCAAGCAGACTGTAACTTGCCTTGATTAGCTTATCAAGCCCGGAACTCTTGATGCCCAGATCTTCCATAAACATTTCTTTCTCGTCATCATCCAGCTCCGAGATTTCCTGTTCGATCTGTGCGCATACTACAAACACTTCACAGCCCTCACTTGCGGCATACTCTCTTACCTTAGCCACATATGGATTTGATCCTCCATCATCTGCCAAATCTTCATCTTTGACATTTGCAGCAAAAATCACCGGTTTATATGTCAATAAATTGTATTCATTGAGAAATGCCAGCTCGTCCTCATCATCTGTTTCAAAACTCTTTGCCAGTTTTCCTTCCTCTAAATGTGCCTTTAATCTCAAAAGAAGTTCATGTTCTTTTGCTGCCATCTTATCATTCCGAATGAGCTTGGCAACTTTTGAAATTCTTCTATCCAAAATTTCAATATCCGAGAAGATTAATTCAAGATTAATCGTCTCAATATCTCTAATTGGGTCAACGCTGCCTTCCACATGTATAATATTGGTGTCTTCAAAACATCTTACTACATGTACAATTGCATCTACTTCTCTGATATTAGCAAGAAACTGATTTCCAAGTCCCTCTCCTTTCGATGCTCCCTTTACCAATCCTGCAATATCTACAAATTCAATGACAGCAGGGGTAATCTTTGCAGAATGATAAAGTTCCGCAAGCTTATCCAGTCTTTCATCCGGTACGGCCACTACTCCCACATTTGGATCAATCGTACAGAATGGATAGTTCGCTGACTCTGCACCTGCCTTTGTCAGGGAATTAAACAATGTGCTTTTTCCTACATTTGGAAGTCCAACGATTCCTAGTTTCATATTCTATATTTCCTCCTTAAAAATCCTTGAATTTAGCGGCTTTTTTGAGCTTTATGTTTGTCAGGTGTCACTTTTACTGTCACTTTTCAATCTAGTTATATACATCAACAAACTTTTAATGCATCTGCCACTAATTCGATTTCTTTAGATTTTTCATCCTCTGTCACATGGACATATATCTTCCTTTTAAGTCTTTTCCCATATTTAGCTCCTTTCTTTCACAAAGAAGCCCTAATATAGCATTACTTTAATAATACCACTGTAGGGCTTCCTTTTCAAGTTGTTTTTACACTTCTATTGATTTGCTTATATACTTCTCAAACTCTCGCCTTTTCAGCAATTTTTTACCCCAACATATAATACAAAAGGGCATCTACAATGCTTTTAACAAATACAACCTTTACTCCCGATAATCTGTAGCCAAATACTGCTCCATGATTCCTTCTGATGTAAGTTCCTGACTCTTTTAATTTCCTTCTTAAGAAAAGCACCTTCAGAAGAATGTTATTTCTTCCGTTGGTGCTTCACTTGTTTTATGCTTTCTGCAATTTTCTTTCCTGAATCAATCGGTGTACTTCCATAATCGCACATATCTTTAGATAACTGTAACTATTCCAGTTCATCAACTACAATACACTTTATTTCTTTGAACTGTTTTAATTGCTTATCATTCGTCACGAATAAATCACACCCCATTATACAAGCCGTAGCCAACTGAATAGCATCCATAGCTTTAAAGTTTTTATACTCTGCTCTTATCTGTGATGCCTTTTGAGCAATCTCTTGATTTATTTCTATCATTTCCATATTCATTGTAGCCACAAATCTATTAAACATTTCAATCAACGAA
>JAXFDY010000100.1:0-3383 GCA_034172985.1 Lachnospiraceae bacterium | reverse complement strand
GTGAGTCAGCTAGTAAATTTGACAAAAGGTGATAGCATGACTTATGAAGACAGTATATCTGCTGATCGAAACGGGGAAAAAATATATTGTGTAACAAAAGTTTTTCATTTAAAAACTGAGCAGGGGGCTACTGATAGCACATTTGATGTATTCCTTTCAAAAGGGGTTAATGGTGAAAATGGAACTGTTTCAACAAATGGTTATGTATCTTCTAATGATACTAGTGATCTTTCAGGTACTTATGTTGTATGTACAAGAAAGGAGAATAATTTGACTTCAGAAGGAAATACAGGATTGTATGCTTCCAATGCCATAAGATTTTATTTTAATAATACTAGTCTTTCAAATGAAAACGGAAAAGATTCTGTGTTCTGTCCAAATTCTGATGTTAGTGATACTTCAGGTCATGGAGCTAATAAAGTTTCAGGATTAGATTTGGCAATTACTGCTGATATAAAACAGAAGACAAGTGGTGAATTCGAATCCACTGCAGCTTCAGACAAAACATATTCAACTTCAGTCTTTAAAATTAATGGTCATGGAGTAGATAATAAGATTGAGATGAAAGTATGGATTGAAGGAGATGATCCACAGTGTGTGAACGAGGTTGCACTGGATGAACTTTTGGCACAAATTCAATTTACACTGGCTGAATAGTATGTTTGGAGACCTATAATCTATGGACGCATTTTTTAACTATTTTTACAACTTCATGAATGGCATCATTCTTTCCTTATGGAATATTCTGATAGCCATAAAGGATGCGCTGGTCACGATTTTGGATATTAAATTTTATATAGATTTGTTCACAACCTACCGTGATGACTTGTCTACCGGTGGCTGGATTGCAGCACTGGTCACACACCTGATGGTTCTGATTATTCTGATTCTTCTGATTTATCTGATTGGAAGAGGATTAAGAGTGCTTTTTCGGTTTAAAGTTCCGGTGGTAGAATACGAGCAGATGAAAGATGAGATTGTCGCTTTGAAACGCCAGGTGATGAAAGCAAATTATGAAAAAGATAAGATTCTTGCTATGAAAGTGACTGACCTGGGTATGCAGGTGAACCCGGATTTACTTGATTTGGAAAATCCGGAGGGACAGGTACAGGAGGAACAGGCTGCCGCAACAACAGAAGAGGAATTGAGCGAAGAAGATAAAGTTACTATCGCAGCGGCCCAGGCTGCCGGTGAAGAAGTAACAACAGTCAAGACCGGTGAACAGCGATTCCCAAAACTAAATGCGGTAGATGCTATTTATACAGCACCGGATTATGTGAAACCGGAATATGTGAACAACTATAATCTTGAAGAACTGTGTACCCATTTTCGGAATTATGCAGCTTCTCGTCTGGGGTTATATTACGAACTGGAAGTAATCCGTCAGGTATTTGCTTCTTTTGGAGCTGCCAAGATGTTGATTTTGCAGGGTATTTCCGGTACTGGTAAAACATCTCTGCCATACGCTCTTGGACAGTTTATCCAAAATCCAAGCTTGATTTGTTCTGTACAGCCTTCCTGGCGTGACCGTACAGAGCTCTTTGGCTATTACAACGATTTTACCAAGAAATATTCTGAGACGGAATTTTTGAAAACCATCTATGAGTCCCATTATCAGGATGATTTACGGGTAGTGATTCTGGATGAGATGAATATTGCCCGTGTAGAATATTACTTTGCGGAAATGCTTTCTATTCTGGAATTGCCAAGAGAAGAAGAGCGATATATTTCTGTAGTATCCAGCAGAGCTGATAATGACCCTGCCAAAATGGAAGATGGAAAAATATGGATTCCTTCCAATGTCTTTTATGTAGGAACCATTAACAATGATGACTCCACATTTGCTGTAGCAGATAAGGTATATGATAGAGCTATTCCCATCGATTTGGATGACAGGGCTACTGTTTTTGAAGCTCCGGACACAGAACCTATGAGGATACAGAGCAGTTATCTCATATCCTTATATGCTCAGGCAAAAAATGATTATCCGATTTCTGAAGAAAATCTGATGCAGTTGGATAAGCTTGATCAGTATCTGATAGAACATTTCCGTCTGACCTTTGGTAATCGTATTTTAAGGCAAATGAAAGACTTTGTTCCCTGCTATGTAGCATGTGGAGGAACAGAGCTGGATGGAATTGATTTTATGTTTGCAAAAAAAATTCTGCGTAAATTTGAATCATTAGGTTTAGGATTTATCAGAGATGAAATTGATGGTCTTATCGAATATCTGAATCATGTATATGGTTCGGAAAATTTCAAAGTAAGTAAAAATTATTTGTTAAGACTTAAGAAAATGAGCGGAAGTTAAGGAAAAGGTGGCATAGGATGGTATTTGAGGAACATTCGGATGAAATAAAAAAATCATATGAAAAAATGGTAAAAGGATCTCCAGAGGATTTAAAGAAAGACCGTTATTACAATTATTTTTATAATCTTGTGGATACAAGCCGTAACTATGCCGATTTTTCTTATGTCCGTCTCGTTAAGTTTGTAGATGAGAAGTGGGTGAATGAGATAGAGGAAGCATTGCCGTCTTTGATTAAGGTAGTGCAAAACCCGCGTAAATATATTGAGGAGGAGCGCGAAGTGGTAAATATTGCCATGGCGCGCAACATTTCCTCAGAATCTGTGAGACATCTTCTTGCTCACAGCAATTATATTGATGAGTACAGGGAAGATGGGACGGTTATCCCAAATAAAATTCTCAATGTGTACAAAGAAGAAAGTTTGAATACATATGAAAACCGGTTTATCTGTACGCTGATTGCTGAGCTGCAGTTTTTTATTAACCGTAGATATCATGCCATCTTTGATGCAAGCAAGGACGAGATGGGTGTGAATTTTGATGTAGGTTCCACGATTGATAATTATACAGAAGTTGTGGATTATAAGTTGAAAATAACCATCCGGGATAAACAAACCCTGGATGATAATACAGATGAAAATAATGCTGTTTTTGCCAGAATTACTGATATTTATAAGAAAGTAAATATGCTGACTACGACAGAATTTGTATCAGTTATGAGAAAGTTTCCGGCAGTCAAACATCCCATTGTTAAGACGAATGCAATAGCGAAAAATAAAGATTATAAGGCATGCCATAAACTTTGGAATTTTATCCATTCCTATAATCAGGTAGGCTATAAGGTGGATATGTTGAAACAGGACCCGAATATTTCCGGTAATTTAAAGCAGGATATTTATAATTCCATCATATGGAATTATGCAATGCTCCATAATTATCTGGAAGACGTGGATGAATTGAACCTGAATAGAGAAAAACGAAAAAAAGAGATGGATATCCGGGAAGTCAGGGGGATGCTGGAAGCGATTGCAGATGGTCTGGATCTCCCGGAAGAGCGATTGAAGCGGTTGATTGA